>VGSS01000133.1 GCA_016874935.1 Deltaproteobacteria bacterium
CCCGGCTTCAACACATCCGAAGGTCTCTCTACCTTCTCTCTGCTGATCTCAGAAACATGGACCAGCCCCTCGATCCCTTCTTCGAGTTCGATGAAGGCGCCGAAATCGGTCACATTGGTCACTCTTCCGTTGATCATCTCTCCCTTCCGGTATCGCCGGGCCACCTCTTTCCAGGGGTCAGGGGTCAACTGTTTGATCCCGAGGGAGAAACGCTCGTTTTTTGGGTCGATGCTTAACACAATGGCCTCGACTTCCTGCCCTTTCTTAAAAAGCTCGGACGGATGTTTGATCTTTTTTGTCCACGACATCTCCGACACATGAACCAACCCGTCCACACCTTCTCCGAATCCAATGAAGATTCCAAAATCGGTGATTGTCTTGACCTTTCCCGTCACCCGGATGCCGGGAGGATACCTTTCTGCAATAAGGTCCCAGGGATTGGGCTCGACCTGTTTCATCCCCAGGGAGATCCTGCGTTTCACCGGATCACAATCAAGAACCATTACTTCCACAAGGTCGCCGATGCGGACGATCTTGGAAGGATGTTTCATCTTCTTGCCCCAGGTCATTTCAGAGATATGAACCAGTCCTTCGATTCCCTCCTCAAGTTCGACGAAGACGCCATAATCGGTGATATTGACCACCTTCCCTTGAACTCGCGTTCCCACCGGATAATTCTCCAGGGCGGAATTCCATGGATCAGGGAGGATCTGCTTCAATCCAAGCGAAACTTTCTCCTTCTCCTGATCGAAGTGGAGAATCTTTAGCCTGATCCGCTCTCCCACGGAGATTCTCTCCGATGGATGTCCGACCCTTCCCCAGCTGATGTCTGTAATGTGGAGAAGGCCATCAAGCCCCCCCAAATCGATGAAGGCGCCATAATCGGTGAGGTTCTTGACCGTCCCCTCAGCAATCTCTCCCTCTTTGAGATGCTTCAGTGTCTCCTCCCTCTGGATCTTTCTTCCCTCTTCAAGAAGAATCCGGCGGGAGAGGACGATATTATTCCGCTTCCGGTTGAACTTAATCACCTTAAAGGTCAATTTCTGGCCGATCAGTTCATCCAGATTACGAACCGGTTTCAGATCGATTTGAGATCCCGGCAGAAAGCCATGGATGCCCCCGATATCAACGGAGAGCCCGCCTTTCACTTTGGAAACGATCTCTCCCTCAATCATCTCGCCTTCCCGGCAGGACCGGCTGACATCCTTCCAGACATTGACTTTATCCGCCTTCTCCTTCGAGAGGATGAGCAACCCCCCCTCCCTATCCTTTTTTTCCAAGAGGACATCGACCTGGTCTCCCACCTTCACATCCAATTTCCTGTTCCTCTTCAGGAACTCCTGCATGGGGATTTGGCCTTCACATTTATAGCCTACGTCCACGCTGACATGGTCGTCCGTGATCTCGATGACCGTCCCCCTGAGGATCTGGCCCTCCGCCATCTCCTTAAAACTCTCCTCGTAGAGCGTTTGAAAATTCTCTGGTTCTTCCCTGCGCTGGAGTTCTTTGGTTTCCCCTTCCTTCGCTCCTTCTACAGGAGGACCCTCCTTTAACTCTTCTGCCGCAGGAGCCAATCCGTTTTTAATCATTCAATAAACCCCCTTTTCCAAGCAATCCAAATATTTATACCATACTCATAAAAAAATTACAAATTCTTTAAGTTTCCGTAAGCATCTCTTTTCCTTTGATAAAAATCCATAGGAATGCCAAATCCAGAGGGGCAGGCGGGCCAGCGGAGAAAGATTTAAAGCGGCACCGCTTAAGTATTCACCCCAGACGCTCCAAGACCAATAAAAACCTGATTTTCATTGGCTATGAACGTTTCCCTTAAACGTCTAATGATCCGCAATCCTAAAGATTTCGGAGTCTGGTCTGCCTGCCCCTCTGGATTCCATTCTGTCATCACAGTTCTGGAGATGCCTTCTAATCCTCCCGTCCTTTTATACGTTTGATCTCTCTCTCCACCTCCTTGATGATCCATGAAGGCGTGGAGGCTCCGGCAGTAAGTCCCACCCTCCCTTTTTTTACCAGCCATTTAGGATTCAGTTCCTGAGCTATTTCAATATGATACGTCCGGGGTTGTTTCTCGCGGCAGATCCCTGCTAATCTCTGGGTATTACCGCTATTATAGCCACCGGCGACGATCATACATTCCACCTTCTTTGCAATCTCCACTGCTTCCTTCTGCCGAACCGTGGTCGCGTCACAGATGGTATTGAACACTCTTACCTCTTTTGCCCTGGACAGGCTGGCTGCCACGACCTCTTTAAAGAGGTCAAAGGACTGTGTGGTCTGGGCAATGATCCCTACCTTCTTCCATGGGCCCAGCCGCTTCAATGTTTCCGGCGTCTCAACCACCTCCACCTCCCTGTCGTGATAACTCCGGATGGCTTCAACCTCAGGATGATCCGCATCGCCAACGATCAGCAGGGCATAACCGTGTCTGCGGAGGAACTTTGCAAAAAAGTGGGCCCTCTTCACGATGGGACAGGTGGCATCAATGATCTTGATCCCCTTCTTTTTTGCTTTCTCAAGGTCTTTAAATGAAACCCCATGGGAGCGGAGGATCACCGTCCCCCTGGAGATATCTTCCATCTGTTCCTTCACCTTGATTCCTAGCCCCTCTAAGTACTCCACGGCTTGAGGATTATGGATGAGAGGCCCCAGAGTATAGAGAGGAAGAGGATATCTTTTTGCCGCATCAAGGGCCATCTCCATGGCGCGCTGGACGCCAAAGCAGAATCCTGCCGATTTAGCGATAATCAGTTTCACCCCATCTCCTCTTCTCAGCGACAATGCGGCACATTTCTTCTACAATCTCATCAACCGAGCGGCAGGTGGAGTCAATGCGAATGGCATCGTCCGCCCTTCTGAGGGGAGAAAGGGACCGGTTCATATCATTTTGGTCTCTCTCAACCACCTCCTTAAGCGTCTCTTTAAAATCGACCTCCACGCCCTTTTCCGAAAACTCCCGGAATCTCCTCCTTCCCCTCTCCTCCGGGTCCGCATCCAGATAAAATTTAAGGTCCGCATCAGGAAAGACAACCGTTCCGATATCCCTCCCCTCCAGCACCACCCCTCCTTCCTTTCCCATCTCCCTCTGCATCCTGACCAGCGCTTCTCTCACGATCCTGTTCTTCGAAATATCCGAAGCGAAACGGCTGATCTCAGGGGAACGGATGGCATGGGTAATCTCTTCTCCATCGCAGAGGATGCGGTTCACTTCTCCCCCGGCGACAAAGGAGATCTGAATCGAAGAGACCAACCGGGAGAGAGCCATTTCATCTTTTGGTTCGATGGTCCTCTCTTTCATCTTCAGGGCAACCGCACGATACATCGCTCCCGTATCGATGTAAAGATAACCCAATCGCTTTGCCAGACTTTTTCCAACCGTGCTCTTGCCGGCCCCGGAAGGCCCATCAATAGCGATGATCAATCTCTTATCCTCCAAAATTACACCCTTCGTCTGTAGTAGCGACAACTGCGAACAATGAAAATAGTCTGTATGTAAGGTTACGGTTACGAAGCCCCTGCCTATCGGCAGGCAGGCGTTTCGTAATTCGGCAACGGTTACGTAAAAAGAATTAAAAGACGATCAACGTAGCCTTTTATGAACGATACGGGCCCTGAACCTATCATGGTACAGGGCGGGCCTCGTTGCTGTTACCGTCGAACGAAGTCCTTATTTTCTGGCTCATCTAAAAACCGTAGGTCAGGTTTATCATATCGGAGGGAAATTTTCAAGGAATAGAAGAGAAAGGGTTAACAATACAGGCCATGCCGAAACTTTGAGCTACTCCACTGCACACGATCTTTCCATCGATGAGGTTGAGTCCCCGTCTCAAGGGTTCGTTCTCTGCCAGCGCCTTCTCAAGCCCGAGATCTGCGATTTGCAGGATATAGGGGAACGTGGCATTGGTAAGGGCAAAGGTGGAGGTTCTCGGATAAGCTCCGGGGATATTGGCCACACAATAATGGACCACCCCTTCTTCGATATAGGTGGGGTGTTCATGGGTGGTGGGCTTTGCCGTTTCAAAACAGCCGCCCTGATCAACCGACACATCGACGATGGCGGAGCCAGGCCGCATCCCCCTGAGCATCTGACGGGTCACCAGTCTCGGGGCCTGGGTTCCTGGAATGAGAACCGCTCCAACGACCAGATCGGCATCCGAAATCTCCTCTTCGATCGTCATCCGGTTCGAGATGAAAGTGGCGATATGGCCCTGGGTGATATCATGAAGGTAGCGAAGCCTTTCCGCCTGGACATCGAAAAGGGAGACTCTGGCTCCCAAGCCCACAGCGACTTTGCAGGCATTGGCGCCCACTACCCCTGCTCCGAGGATAACCACTTTGGCCGGCGGAACGCCTGAAGCGCCGCAAAGAAGGACTCCCCTTCCTCCATGCCTCGCCTCCAGACACATCCCGCCTGCAAGAATAGAGGCCCTCCCTGCAATCTCACTCATGGGCCTGAGCAGGGGAAGCGAGCCGTCCTGTTCCTGGACCGTCTCGTAAGCCATACCGATGATGCGCGATTCCAGTAACCTCCGGGTGAGAGCTTCGCTCGCCGCAAGGTGGAGATAGGTGAAAAGGATCTTCCCGGGTCTCAGGTAAAGAAACTCCTGTTCCTGAGGTTCCTTCACTTTGACAATTAGATCAGATTCATTCCATATCTCCCCGGCGCTTTTGATGAGGATGGCCCCAGCCCTTTCAAACTCCGCATCGGAGACACCACTCCCTTCTCCTGCAGCCTTCTCGACCAGAACTCTGTGATGATGAGAGACCAGAGCATCCACTCCCTGAGGAGTCATGGCCACCCTTTTCTCTCCAGTCTTGACTTCCTTTGGAACTCCGATAATCATCTCAGGCCTCCTTAACCGCACTTTGTGGTTAAGCGTTTTGCAACGAAATCGACCATCTCTCCTGTGGCTTTTGAAAACTCCTTGGCAGTGGCGATCATGGCAGTATGAGAGATAAACTCGTCAGGGGTCAATCCATCCTCCTCATAGGCCTTTTCGAAATAAGGAATTCGTAATAATTTATCGAGAACAGCCTTTGGAACTTCCTCATCGATCTGAGGCCTGAACTCCGTCCCATCTAAATACTCGAACACCCCTTCGATAAAAGAGGGAGGACAGGTGAAAACGATATCCCCACCCGCCAGTTTCTCCAAATGCCAGCAATGTTTTTTCCCGTCCGTCTCCGGGCTGATCCTCAACGAACAGATGAGCATCTTGCTCGGGTAACTCCTCTCTTTCAGAAGCCGGTAGGCCTTTTTGAAGATGGCTATCTCAGCCCACCGGACATCCGCCTCGGAAAGGTTGATCTTCAGCGATTCTGCCTCGTTCCGAAGATCTCCCAGATCTCCGTATCGTGCTGTCATATGGGTGATCACAGACCTCCACCGCGTCAAATCGACCCTATTCTTTTTCGCTATCTCCAGCCCCTCTTTGACCGCTTTCGCGCAGGCCATCAACTGAGGAAGGACGAAGGTAAGGGTATTGTTTGTTGAGATTCCTTTTGAGGTAAGAAATCGGATGACCTCATACCCTTCCCTGCTTCCCGGGACTTTGATCATCACATTGGGGCTGAGGCTTGCCAGCTCGAGGGCCTCTGAGATCATCTTCTCCTTATCGGTCAGATTTCGGGGGTCCACCTGGCCGGAAAGGTATCCGTACCGGTATCCGGATTTTTTAAAAACCTCAAGATACATCTCCGATCCCCTTCGGACAATCTCTTTATAAGTCATCCAGAAGAGGGATTCTTTGTTGACGGAGGGATTCTGTTCAATGAAACCGTCAATGATCTGGTTCACCAATAACTCTCGTGCTTTGATCACGCCGAGAGAGAGGGGGGGATTGGTCGTCACTCCGCGGAAGAGTGTTTTCTCCGGATGTTCGGGGTCATAGAGCCTTTTTAGATTCTCCCGGATATCTTCTGCCTTGCCTGGAGCGGCTTTCTTCATAACCCCCTCCGCCCATGAATCGTAAACAAGAGGCGAAGAATCCCACCAGATCTCCAGCCCGGGATGGGTCTCCATCAACCTTTCAAAGGGGTTCTTCTTCATGCCCGTTTCTCCTTCTTTCTGTTCTCAAAGAATCGTTTGATCGCCTGAACGCAGAGGGAATTCTCCTCGTGCGTGCCCAGACTGATGCGGAAGAAGCCGCTCCGTCCCCGGAAGGGAGCAAAGTGCTTGATCATGGCTCCTGCCTTCTCAAAAACATAATCGACCACCTCTTTGCCCGTGACGCCTGCGTCCGTGGCATCGATGAGCACATAATTGCCATGGGAGAAATAAGGCTTGACCCCTGTAATTTTAGAAAGTTCCTTGCACACATACTCCACGCCCGCATTGTTATAGGCCGCCTTCCGCTTCAACTCCTCTTCTTCGTCGAGGGCTGCCTCTGCTGCAGCGATGGAGAGAAGGCTCGTATTCCAGGGCACCTGCATCTTGCGAAAGTAGCCGATCAGGGTCTCATCGGCCAGGGCATATCCGAACCGAATTCCCGCCATCCCGTAGGCTTTGGAGAAGGTATGGGCGACGATGATATGATTAAACTGCCTGATCAGGGGAGCCTTTGACTCATGTTC
>VGSS01000134.1 GCA_016874935.1 Deltaproteobacteria bacterium
GGATGGTTCTGGCATAATATTCGGTGCAGTAGGCCATATTCTTCTGGAGATGGATGGCTCCCATCAGCTCATCCGGTTTTCTCGCGCTATAAAGCCAGAATGCGGCATCGTCCTTCTTCGTCTCAGCGGGATCAAGCTCCGGAGAGCTCTCTTTGAGCAGGTTTGAAAAGAGGAGATCATTTCCTGCCTCCTTCCCCACGACCAGAAGGGTTTTCAGATATTTGAGATTTCCCTTTATCTTTTCTATTTCTGGAAGGAAGTTCTGATCGATGATCAGAACCTTTGCCCGGCTGTCGTTCAGGACATATTCGAAGTCGGGAGCCTTTAACATGGTGTTGGTGGGAATGGGGATGGCTCCAATCTTGATGGCTCCGAAGAAACTGATAATGAACTCCGGAGAGTCCTGAAGAAGGAGGAGGACCCGGTTTTCCATTTCAACCCCAAGGGTTTTGAGGAGATTGCCACAGCGATTGACGCTCTGATAGACCTCATCGTAGGTATAATTTTTTTCGGCGGAGTATATGGCAACCTTTTGGCTTCTTCCCTGACGGATGTTCTCATCGATGAAATAGTCTGCGGCATTAAACCGCTCCGGAACATGGAAAGAATTCATTCGTCTCTCCTCGGATCAGGACTTTGGATACCAACCTTGCATAAAAGAAGATCCCCTCCGGGTTGTTCACTCGGTCGGGGCTCTTCAAAAAAAATCACATCCCGAAATATTTCGGGTCTCTACCGATATCGATCCAGTCGGAGACCGGGACCAGTTTACCATCCTTAACCTGATACATCTTCGCTTTGGTGGCTGGAGCGTGGTCTTTCGCTGTAATCGTGATGGGCGGGACAATTCCCTTCAGATCAAAATCCTTGAGATTTTCAAACTCCTCTTTGACCGCAGTCGAGGTGAGATCTCCTTTTTTGTCGGCCTTCTTGAGCACGTCGGCGATAACCAGGATATTGGCCCATCCCTCACAGTAGACAAGGGTAGGTTTCTCTGCTTTCCGGAATTTTTCGTGATACTCCATCATTGTCTTCATGAAAGGGACTTCCCTGGCTCCATAAGGAGCCACGGTGGTCACACCGTAAACACCATCCGCCGCTTTTCCCGCAAGGAGCGGAAGGTTTTCATCGAGAGACCGGATGTTCACAACAAACTGGGTTTTGACTCCGACCTCTTTCGCATCCTTGATGATCACTGCCGCATTCATGGCTGTGGAGGTGATGAAGGCAAAGTCCGGATTGTAATCCTTCATGCTGATCATCTGAGATTTGGCATCGGCGGTGGGCCAGTGGACCACCTGATCCGGCCCGGTTTCGATCCCGATCTCCTCAGCATACATCTTGGCCGGTTTGAGATGGGCCCGGCCATAAGGGTTGTCAGGATAGATGTGGACGACCTTGGGCTTGCGGCTCTTATCCTTCCAATTGTCCTTGATCCACTTCAGAACGATTCTCGACATATCTTCATAGGTGGTCGTGACAATGAAATTATAAGGGGCCTTGGAGGGATCCATCAATTTAGATGTGAAGGAAGCTCCAAACATGGGCATCTTATCACGGGTGACCAACTCCCTCAGGGAGAGTGCTGTTCCGGTTGACTGGATATAGAGGCCGGGGACCTGTTCCACATCTTTCAGGGTTTTATAATACCCCATGGCCTTGTCAATTCCATAAGCGTCATCCATCACGATTAGTTTAAATTCCTTCCCATTGATTCCTCCCGTATCATTAACCCAGCGGGCGGCATCGATCTGGCCTGCGGCCTGCTGTTTTCCCCAGTCGGAGGTTGGACCGCTCAGGTCGATCAAAGCGCCCCATTTGACCACCTTCTGGGCCTGGGCTGTGGACATGATCAGGAAAAGAATAAAAAATAGAACCATCAAGCTGAATAACGTTTTCTTCATCTCACCTTCCTCCTTTCATGGAATGTGAATCATCAAGAAATGGTTTGTTTCTTTTCTTCATCACCTCCTTCATGGTTCGTGTCTGTTGTTTTTCGTCTGTCGTCCTTCATTTTTCTCCCCTCCTCAATAAGAGAAGGGCCAGAGTTTCCAGTAGGCCTTCACCGTTCGCCACCGGGCGGCTAGTCCATCCGGTTCAAAGACCAGGAAGAGGATGATGATGAGGCCGAACATGATCTCTTTAATGGAGACGAAATAGGTGATGAGGAGCGGGAAGGAGGTGCTCAATTCCTTGCTCATCACCTCGAGAAGCTGTTCGAGGCCCACATAGAAGATGGATCCGAAGATCCCTCCCAGCACGCTTCCCAGGCCTCCGATGATCACAATGGCCAGATACTTGATGGAAAGATGGATGGTAAACTGCTCATAGATGATCAGTGAAATATAGTGGGCCCAGAGCGCGCCTGCGATACCGGCGAGAAAGGAGCTGATACCAAAGGAGAGGATGCGGTATTTAAAGAGATTCACCCCGATCAGTTCTGCAGCGAAATACCTGTCCCGGACCGCGATAAATGCCCTTCCAGGTTTTGTCCGAAAGAGGTTCTTGGTAAAGGCGGTGGTGGCAATGGCTAGGACCAGAACGAGGTAGTAGAATTTTCTGTCATTATCAAAGACAAATCCTCCGATGGCCGCATAGGGCACGAACATTCCTTGTGTTCCTCCGGTCAACCCTGTCCATCTCCGGATGATGAACTCGATGATGAACTGGGAAGCGAGGGTGGCAATGCACAGATAGAGTCCCCTCAGACGGAGAGAGGGGATTCCGAAGACCATCCCGACCGCCGCCGTGAGGAGACCTGCGCAGGGAAGGGAAAGGATGAAAGGAAACCCCGCTTTTGTCATCAGGATGGCGGAGGTGTAGGCCCCTACCGCCATGAAGGCTCCATGGCCGAGGGAGATCTGGCCTGTATATCCGGTCAGGATGTTGATCCCGTGGGCGCCGATTACGAAGATGCCGGTCAGGATGGCCGTATGAAGGATATTGAAGCGGAGAATTTTATTGAGATCCGAAACGATGAATGGAAATCCGAAGAAGAGGAAAAGGATAAAAGCCCAAAGCCAGCATTTTACCCAGAGGGTCTGGAATATCCTCTCGTCATTGGAATAATTTTCATGAAAAAGTCCTGATGGCATTGGTCTCCTCTTAAACCCTTTCTATCTCTTCCTTTCCAAATAGGCCATAGGGCTTGATGAACAGGATGATCACCAGAACCACAAAGGGAAAGACTTCTTTCACGGCAGGGATGATGTGATCCAGATACCCTCCCGAGTAATTTTCGAGGAGCCCGATGGTCACCCCTCCGATGATGGCCCCCAGGATGCTATCGAGCCCTCCCAGGATCACTGCCGGAAAGACCTTCAAACCAAAAAAGCTCAGAGTAATTCCCACGCCACTGATATATCCTAAAATGATCCCTCCTACCGATGAGACCACGGCCGCCACACACCAGGAGATGGCAAAGACCTTCTTTACGCTTATTCCCATGGATTGGGAGACCTGCTGGTTGCTCGCTGTGGCACGCATGGCAATTCCCGTCCGGGAGAGTTTAAAGAAGATGGCAAAAAGGAGAAGAAAGAGGATGGCCAGGCCGAAGCTCCAGATATAGATGGGGGCCATGGAGACACCGAAGACAGAAAAGGGTTTTCCAGCAAGAAAGGGGATATCCTTTGGGAAAGGGCGGATATCATTACCCCAGAACATGATCACCATCCCCTTGAGGATACTGGAAAGGGCAATAGTCACCATGATGACAGAGATGATGGGCTCTCCGATCAATGGCCGTAGGACCAGACGTTCCACTGCCAGACCGAGGAAGATGGAGAAGAGGAGGGTGATCAGAAAGGCCCAGACAAAGTGGATTTGAAACTGGAGGATCAAGGAGAGACAGATATAGGCTCCCACCATCAAGAACTCCCCCTGGGCTAAGTTGAGGATACTCGTCGATTTATAGATGAGAGCAAACCCCAGGGCGACGAGGGCATAGATGGACCCGAGAACCAGCCCATAAAGGCTCAACTCGACAAACTTCGTCGGGTTGAGGATGGAGAGATAGGCCAGGATCGCCACGAACGAGGCCAGCAGAATCCACCAGAGCGTATGGTAAAATCGTTCACCCATCGTCTATTCCCAGAATTTCCACCACCGTTTTTTCATCATCGCTTCATATTCTTCGAGGGATTTCATCGTCCGGACGATCAACCGGGTGCGGATCATTGCTGTCCGGCCGTCCTGGTACCGAATCATTGATACAATGGGGATGTTTTCCTCTTGGCCGTAAAGGGCTTCGATCTCTTTCTTATATTTCTCTCCGACAAACCCCCTCCGGACCTTTCTCGTCCGGGTCAACTCCTCGTCGTCGGCATCCAGCTCTTTGTAGAGGAGGACAAATTTGTGAATCCGGGCTGCCTTGGGAAGGCTCCGGTTGACACGGAAAACCTCTTTTTCGATGAGTTCATAAATTTCTAATTTGGAGGCGAGGTCCGTGTAAGTCGTATAGCCAATGCGACGGTCTTCTGCCCATTTGCCTACATTTTTAAAGTCAATGCAGATGATGGCTCCAATGTAAGGCCTTTCGTGACCGACCACCACTGCCTCGACAATATAGGGGCAGAACTTGAGCTTGTTTTCAATGAACATGGGAGAGAACTTCGTCCCATCGCTCATGGTCATAAGATCGGAGACCCGGTCGATGACGACCAGATGCCGATCCTCCGTAAAATAACCCGCATCCCCTGTATAAAGCCATCCCTCGTGAACAGCCTTTGCGGTCGCTTCGGGATTTTTATGATATCCCAAGAAGACTCCCGGGGTCTTCACCTGTATCTCTCCCTCCGGAGAGATGCGAATATCCGTTTCAGGGATCGGCCTTCCCACGGTGTCCACACTGATCTCTCCTGAAGGATGCATAGTGGCGACTCCGGAGAGCTCTGTAATCCCGTAGATCTGTTTCAGATTGACCCCAAGGGCGTGGAAAAATCGAAAGACATCCGGACCGAGCGCAGCTCCGCCGGTCATTGCGCTCCGGATATGAGGGAAACCGAGGCGGTCTCTGAGGGCACGGAATAGACAGAGATAGGCTATAGAGTAGAGAATCTTCCAGAGCCAGGGAGGTTTCTTTCTTTCAAATTTAAAATCAGCCCAACGATACCCAATGGGAAGACAGAAATTATAAACGGACCGTTTTAGGAAGGAGGCGTCCAGATGTTTGACCATCACCGATCTTGAAATGCCTTCCCAGATCCTTGGAGGAGCAAACATGACATGAGGCGCAATTTCGTAGAGATCGGCTGTGCCCGTCTCCGGTTCTTCAGGAAAGCTGATGGTATATCCTGTCAGAAGGGCTCCGAAGACGCTCATATATTGCTCTCCTACCCAGGGGAGGGGGAGAAAAGAGACAAACTCGTCAGTCTCATATTTGGGGTCGACCTTATTCAGATTCTCCGCCATCTTGAGGACGCCGCGGTGGGTGAGAAGGGAACCTTTGGGAAAACCTGTGGTGCCCGAGGTATAGGCGATCAGGACGACATCGTTTTCAGTCACCTGATTCACATTTTTCTCAAAGAGGTCAGGATGCTTTTTCTCCATCTCCCTTCCGAGTTCCTCGACTTCGGGAAAGTAGATGAGAAGGGGATCGTCGTAGCTCCTCATCCCTTTGGGATCGGTGTAGATGATCTTCCTGAGATTGGGAAGCTGATCCTTCATATGGAGGATCTTGTCCGTCTGTTCCTGATCCTCTGCCACAACAAATTTAGCATCGGAGTGGTTGATGACATAGGCCACCTCCGTGAGGATGGAGTCCTGATAGATTCCCAGGGGGATTCCTCCAGCGCACTGGACGGCCAATTCGGCGTAGACCCACTCCGGCCGGTTATCTCCGATGATCGCCAGTTTGTCTCCCCGTTCGAATCCGAGATGGATCAACCCCAGAGAAAAGTATTTGACATGCTGGAGATATTCTTTCCAAGTGACCTTCTGCCAGATGCCGAATTCTTTTTCACGAAGGGCAACTTTGTTGTTCCCAAATTTCTTTACATTTTCGACTAAGAGGGAGGGAAGAGTTTTGCCCATCATCTCTTGTTATCGCACCTAACGATATGATTTGAAATAAATTGTAGGATTTATAAATATTTCAGGAAACCTACCACCCATTTCCCGTGAGTATGGAAAAACACACTAAATCAATAAACTTTTTTTGTCAAGATAGAAAAAAATGTCCTTTTGTTTTTTTAGTCTATTTCTTAGATAGTTTTCAAAACAACCAATCGACGATCCAATTAACGATGATGACTTTTATCGCTCTGCCCGAATTATGCAGTATGTTTTTTACCTCCCGACGGAGATGAAGCCGGTGTGTCTTAAAAGTTTTCCGTCTTTGACGATAAAGATCCGGGATTCCGTGCTGGGTCGGTGATCCCGGGCGGTAAAGGTAAGGGGAGGAAGAATGCCTCCGACGACATAATTCTTAAAGCTTTCGAAAGCCATCTTCACCCTTTCACGGGAGAATCCCTGTTCGGGGAGAGATCTCCCGAGGGCTTCTGCCATCACTTTGACCGTGACCCATCCTT
>VGSS01000135.1 GCA_016874935.1 Deltaproteobacteria bacterium
TGTTTGTAATCGCTGCCGGCAGCATGGGGTACCTCCTATCGGTTGTTCTTGACGTGAATGACTTGATAACGTACCCCATTTCTTTTTCTCTAACCAGGAACCTGACACACAAATGATATACCACCATTAGCCCCTTTCTCTACAAAAGGAATCGAAGTTGTGGTAAGATAAGATACGTACGGATCCATTACACCACTTAACTCTTTTGTTGAAAGGGAAAGGAGAAGATATGGAATATCTACCGATTTCTTATGAACGTTTCAGAAAAGAGTTTCCTGAGATCGAGAAGGCCTATGAAAAGCTCGCCAACCTCTGTCATGCCTCTGGCCCTCTCGATGAGAAGATGCGAAGGCTGATTAAATTAGGAATTGCCATTGGCTCCGAGTCTCAGGGGGCTATCAAGTCCCATACCCGTAGAGCAATCGACTTGGGAATCTCTCCGGAGGAGATTTATCACGTCCTTCTCCTAAGCCTGACGACGATTGGCTTTCCCAAGATGATCGCCGCATTGAACTGGATCAACGAAGCTTTTGAGGAGGGGCCAACAAAACATTTCAGCGGCGATTGATCACATCGCTTTCCCTTATCACCCTTAGCATTGGGATAATCGGAGTGAGCGTATTCGTTGACGCAACCAGAGCGCATTCTGATTGATATCTCTGGAAAGACCCGGGGCCATCACAAAAGTCGCTTTTAGGCTTCGTTTTTTATTAGGCCGTGAGGGAAATTTATTCTCTTTTCCTTAATCCCTGTGGCACAACCATGAGGTACTCATGCACAAACCTTTTCCTCCCTTAGTTAAGCTGGAATCCTCCTGCCCACCATCATCCTCTTTCTCAGGATCACTTTTGTGACTTCAATAATCACAAAGATAAGCAGTCCAAAGCCAATGATAATGGCCATGTCGGAGACCGAAGGTTTCATGATACCAAACGCCTCACGGACAGACGGAATCTGGATGAGCACCGCAATCATTACGATTTCCCAGGCGAGAGCCAGAATCAGCCATTTATGGGGAGGGGCTTTGAAGATGCTATAAACCAGGGAGCGGCAGTTCAGGGCGACGACCAGCTCGATAATAATAAAGAGGAAGAATATTTCAGTCCTGGCATGGGTGATATCACTCAATTCGTGGAAGAAAAGAATATAGAAGAAGGGACATTCAATTAAAACCGCCCGCAGAATAAAAGATTTCACATCCCATCCGAAGACGCTTTCCTTTGGGTTTCTCGGAGGCCTTTTCATGATATCCGGGTCAGGAGGGGAGATGCCGAGAGCCAAGGCCGGTAATCCATCCGTGGCCAGATTCATATATAAGATGGCTGCTGGGAGAAGCGGCAAGAACTCCGGTCCCATCACGAGGACCACCCCTCCAATCACTACCACTTCGGTGATGTTACATTGAAGAAGGTAGGCCAGATACTTTTTAATATTGTCGTAGATCCATCGGCCACGCTCGATAGCCGTCACGATCGTTGCAAAGTTGTCATCCGTCAAGACCATGTCGGAGGCCTCTTTCGTAACTTCCGTTCCAGTGATTCCCATGGCCACTCCAATATCCGCATGCTTCAGGGCCGGGGCATCATTGACTCCATCGCCGGTCATGGCGACAACTTCGCCTCGTTTCTTCCATGCCTTGACAATCTTTAACTTATCCATGGGTGAAACCCTTGCATAAACCGTTACTTGATCAACGATCTTCTCAAACTCCTCCTCCGAAATCTTTTCCAGCTCCTCACCGGTGAGGACCCGGTCTCCCTCCTGATAAAAACCGATCTCTTTGGCAATAGCGACAGCGGTCAGCTGATGATCTCCGGTGATCATCACAGGCTTGATGCCCACTTGTTTACACACCTTCGTGGCTTCAATCGCTTCCTCTCTCGGTGGATCCATCATTCCCGCAAGTCCAAGAAAGACCATGTCTTGTTCAAGATGTTCTTCTGTAAAGGTTATCGAAGATGGACATTCTCGATAGGCTATGCCAAGCACGCGGAGGGCTCCTTTGGCCATCTCTTCATTGACCCTGATGATATCGCTTTTTTCTCTTTCCCCCAGTTTTTTGATCTCACCATGAACGAAAATATGTGAACTCCTTTCTAAAATCACTTCAGGAGCTCCTTTCATAAAGGCGAATCGTTTCCCATCTGCCATTTGATGGACAGTCGTCATCCTTTTTCTTTCAGAACTGAAGGGAATCTCCTCTATCCTCGGATGATCGATCCTCACCTCTGTCTCGTGGAGCCCCGCTTTCACTGCAGCGACCACGAGAGCTCCTTCAGTCGGGTCACCTTTAATGATCCATCTGCCCTCTTTCTCTTCTAAAACCGCATCGCTGCAAAGAATACCTCCCTGGAGGAGTAGCCGTAATGATGGGTGATGTGTGACATCAATATCTGAACCTTTAAACTCTCCCACTGGTGCATACCCTGCACCTGTGATATCAATCATCCGCTCACTGCTGAATATCTTCCTGATAGTCATCTCACCCTTGGTCAGGGTGCCTGTCTTGTCCGAACAGATCACAGTGGTGCAACCCAGAGTCTCAACTGCCGGCATCTTCCGGATAAGGGCATTCTTCTTGGCCATCTGTCGCATCCCGATGGCCAGAGCGCCTGTGACAATGGCGGCAAGCGCTTCTGGAACTGCGGCCACAGCAAGGGCAATGGCAAACATGACAACCTTCGCAATAAATGGTAGATCAATCTTTCCTCCAAATACCTCTCTGATGATACTCATGGCGGCGACCAGCACACAGATGCTGATGGCAATGATGCCAAGCCACTTACCCACCTCTTCTGTTCTTCTCTCCAGAGGCGTCTTCTCGGTCTTGACCAAAGTGACTTCTTGGGCAATCTTTCCGAACTCTGTATTCATACCGGTTGTGATGACCACAGCCTTTCCTCTGCCGAAGGTCACACTGGTACCTGTGAAGACAGTGTTTTTTCTATCGTTGACGCGAACTTCAGCAGAAAGGGGTTTCACATCCTTTCCAACAGGAACCGATTCTCCTGTGAGAGGCGCTTCATCACACCGCAGAGAATGATTTTCAACCAGCCGCGCATCTGCCGGAATTCGATCTCCAGCCTCCAGGAGCAGGACGTCTCCTGGCACGAGTTCTTTGGAGGGAACTTCCTCTTCTTTGCCCCCCCTGAGCACAGTGATCGTCGGGGTGAGCATCTTTTTCAGAGCTTCTAGTGCGCGCTCTGCGCGGTACTCCTGAATGAATCCGAGAATCGCACAAAAGACAACGATGACAGCGATGATTGCAGCATCTACTACTTCCCCCACCACAGCGGAGAGGACAATTGCTACCAAGAGAATGACGATGAGGATGTTTTTGAACTGATTGATGAAAAGCGTAAATGGAGAGATCCCTTCCTCCTTCTTCAATTCATTGTAGCCGTAGGTCTCAAGCCGCTGTTTTGCCTCCTCGTCGGTTAAACCTTGATGAAGGTCTGACTTCAGCTCCTTTAAAACCTGAGCGGGTTCGAGGGAATGCCATGATAGATTCAGGCGTGAATTTGACATTGAAGCACGTCCTCCTTCATAGCTATTTTTTATCTCTCAAATGCCTTTCTTTATCCTGAAAATGTTGACGGAACGCTACACACATATTAGGGGTGGCATACAATAAACTATTTCCTGCAAATTTACAAGAAAAAAAAACCTCGGCAATTTTTGACCACCGAGGTTTTTAAATCATCTGATTCAATTATTAAAAATTCTTCAACTCATGGTTAAACGCTCTCCACGTAGCCTTAGGCAGGTGCAGGTTTCGTCTTCTTCTCTTTGATGGATTTACGCATGATGAAGATCGCTATATTCAGCGCTACCCATAGAACGAGCAGAACAACAAAGACACCAGTAAAGCGAATAAAGAGGGTGGCCATGATCCAGGACCAGTTGTCTTTCTTGATGACGACCTGGGTCTTTGGGCCACCTGTTTTGTGAATTGCGATGGAGTGCCATTTGGACACCCCCTGATCTTCAATGTACATCTCTTCTTCCCAGTCACGATAACGCGCATCGGGATATTTTTGGAGCGCTTCCTTATACCAGGTCAGGACCTTATCATAGGGCAGATTATATTCGGTGATGAGACGGCCCGGCTCTTCTTTAATTTTCGTGCCATCCGGCATGATCGGAGCCCCCAGCCACTGGGGTCCCTTGGGAATGACGGTTGAAGAGTCCACCGGCCCGATTGTTTTTTTAGCCTTTTGAGACAATTCGCCTTCTGTTTTTGTTGCGGTCTGAACAGCTTCTTTCGCTTGTTCCTGGGAGGCCATTGAGATACTAACCGCCAGGGCAAGCAGGGTAAATATCGTAAGTGTGAATGCCAGGCATAATCCAAGTCTTTTCATGAAAACCTCCTCTTAATTAAACATGGCAAGAAGCATGCCTGCTGCTGCCGGAGACCCGATCGAACCGCCAAGGCAGGCGCCCATGGCATGCATCAGAAGGTAGTTTTTCTTATCGTATTTCTGCCCCCATACCTGCGCCACTCGGGGCGACATGGGAATAGCAGAGACACCCGATATCCCGATAATGGGATTAATCTTCTCTTTGATAAACAGGTTCATGATCTTAACAGTAAAGATCCCGCCCGCGGTACAGACCATAAAGTCGAGTAGTCCCAGCCCAAAAACTGTTAGGGGTTTGGGAGTAAGAAAAACCTCTGCCTGCATTGAAGCCCCAATACTCACCCCCAGGAGGACAGTCACCACATCCATCATCGGGCCACCAATGGTCTTTGAAAGGCGTGGCACGACGCCGCTTTCTCTTATGAGGTTTCCAAACATAAACATTCCCATCAGGGGCATAACCGCAGGGACTAACAGTGCAACAATCCCTCCACAGATTAGAGGGAAGAAGATCTTTTCGGTCTGGGAAACGTGTCTTAGTGTTGGCTTCATCCGAATCAGACGTTCTTCTTTTGTCGTGAGCAGCCTCATGACAGGCGGCTGGATCAGCGGCACCATAGACATATAGGAGTATGCGGCCAGGGTATTTGCACTCAATAGATGCGGCGCCAGACGAGCGGTAAGATAGATCGTGGTTGGACCGTCTGCCCCCCCGATGATGCCCACAGAAGCCGCTTCCTTAATGCTGAAACCAAGCAGAATCATCCCCGTAAAGGTAACGAATACGCCTAATTGGGCGCCAGCGCCGATCAGAAGCATCTTCGGGTTGGCAATGAGCGGTCCAAAGTCAGTCAGAGCGCCCAAGCCCAAAAATATGAGGCATGGAAGCAACTCCCATATGATTCCATACTTGTAGAAAAACTGTAGAAGCTGCGGGTGGCCCTCTTCGGTAAATCCAAACAGCGGAGTGTTGGGAAAGTTAACCAGAAAAATACCAAAGCCAATCGGCACCAGAAGGTTAGGCTCAAATTCCTTCACAATCGCCAAGTAGAGGAAGAACAAACCAATACACCACATTACGATCACCTTCCAGGTCATAAAACCGAGTCCGGTCGTCTGGAAGGTCCCGATAAGGAGATCCAAAATTTCACGCCAACTCATTTCTATACCTCCTTTTTATACTTCTGCTTTCCATCAAGCTCTTAGCATAATCCTAAGGGTATTGTCAAGGTATAATGTGATTTTTATAACAAGTATGTAATATGATGATATTATTAGTTTTATAACATTTTTATATGAGGGGCTTTTGTAACAAAATAGAAAGTTTGAGTTTAAAAATACCTTTAAAGGTCTGATTTGTGTTAACGTTTCCGCTCTTATTGAAAACCAGTATTTATAAAGGTGAGCATAAGTGAGAAACTTTTCCTATTTATCTCTCTTTTCGGTTCCTGTGTTGATATTCCTTTGCCTGATGCATAAAGGCTTCGAGGCGGGTTAGAGTATTGGTCTGCTCCTGTCCATCGTAGGCCATATTGAGGATGGGAATATTGTTATTCTCCTCCCGGTACCTTTTCAGAAGGGCGCTGACAATCGTTCCGGGCATGCAGGTAAAGGGCATGATATTAACGATTCCACTTGCGCCCCTCTTTGCAAAATCGATCGACTTACCCATGGAGAGGATGGCCTCCCCTTCAAAGGTGGAGTCAATATAAGGCCTGGCTTTTTTCAAGATCGATCTGGTCTTGGGTTCGCCAAAGTTTCTGAGTTGGCCCTTAAATACCTTTTCCAGATGGTGTTCATCCTTCTTCTGGTAGTAGTCGGTGAGATAGACTTTTAGGAGGTTCGAAAACGACTTCTTCCTGAGGCTTCTCTTCTTGGAGATGGTGTTGACATAGAGAATCCATTCGGTCATGGGAGCCATCCATGCCTCGCCTCCGAACTGCTCGATCTTCCGGATCACATCCTCGTTGCTGAACCGATTGAGCCGGACATAGACTTCTCCCA
>VGSS01000136.1 GCA_016874935.1 Deltaproteobacteria bacterium
CCATCCATGACGAAGAGGATCACATCCGCCTCTTCCATGGCTAACTGACACTGCTCGCGCATCTGGACGAAGATCCGGTCCTTTGAGACCGGCTCAAACCCGCCCGTATCGATCAGCGTAAAAAAGCCTTTCTCCCATATCACATCGGCATAGTTCCGGTCCCGTGTGACGCCGGGCTCGTTATAGACGATGGCTTTCTTTCCGCCCGTAATCCGATTGAACAGGGTGGACTTTCCGACATTAGGCCTTCCAACGATGGCAAGAATGGGTTTCATGGTTGATTGCTCCAAAACGTTGAGAATCATTATAAAACAACCCCTCTCATCATACAATAAAACAGCTCTTCGCAAGGAAATTCCTCAGTCATCGGAAGCATTTCATCAATAGGCAGGGTAGACAGGCTTGGGTTTTTAACCCCGCATCCAACAGTGACGGGACAAGAATGTCCCGCTTATCGGGTGGAATATTAAAAACCCTCACCCCTTGAAAGGTGAGGAGGATGGGTTCATTCACAAAGTTCTTGAAAATTCCAGCGCGAAAATATAGAATGGGTTTAAGATGAAGAAAATGACTGTTGCCTTTCTCTTTTTCTTAACCCTCCTGTTTTTCATCGGACAGGGCAGAACTCTTTCCCAGCCCGTTTCCAAAGAAACGCCAATCATTAAACTGGGGGAAATCACCTTCAGGGTTCGAGAGATCGAGTCTTCTCCCTCGCCCCTTAAAATCCTCGAAATTTATACTGAACTCTTGAATCGGAGCCGGACGGCGACTGCCCCGGCCAACTCGATCAAAGCCGTTGTATCGTAGAAGGAAATAATCTATGCGGGTCCGAAACCTGCTGAGGAATTCACCCCTGCTCCACAGGAAGTTGCTCTCTCATCACCCCTGCCGCCTCTAACAGGCAGGGTGCTTATCTTCGGTTTTCAAATCCAAAAGGAAAAGGCCGAATCCATCACCTTCGAGATCCACGTAAACCCTCCGGATGGAGATAAAAAGACAGTAAAGTGGGAAGAACGCTGAGGGAGAATAACCGGGATTCCCTTTAAAGTCTTATGATGAAAACTCGCCGCTCACCTCGAGCGGACGCGGCTTCCATCCTTGACTGAGTCATCAGGGTGGGCAATGACCTCCTCATGTTCAACGAGACCAGAAAGGACCTCTGCAACTAAACCGGTCCGATGGCCGACCTTCACTTCCCGCTCTTTAGCCTTCCCGTTTTTAACCACAAACGCTGCCCAATTCTCCCCCTTACGAAAGAGGGCACTGGCCGGAATCTGGAGCACATCTTTACCTTCCCAGATAATGAAACGGGCCTCTACTCTATAGCCTTCTCCCAGTTTCTTCCAGCTCTCCGGAAGCGAAGTAATATCTGCTATGACCGGCACCCGCTGCTCTTCAACTCCCAAACTGGAGATTTTTGTGAATCCGGCAGGCTCCACAGTCCTGACTTTTCCCAAAAGGGCTGAATCTCCGCCCCATCTTTCAAAAAGCACGGGCGTGCCCGATCTGAGATGTACCGCATTGGCCGAAAGGACTTCGACTCTCACCTCCAATGAGTGAGGGTCTCCAATATCGATCAAACCTTCTCCTGATTGAACCACTCCCTCGCTCTTTCGATGGATATTGAGCACCCGGCCTGCAACGGGTGAATGGATCGATACGATTTTCCCCGTGTCCTTAACGCCTTCGGCGGGCGAATACCGGAGGGCTGTCCGGGCTCTTTCGAGATCATGTTGTGCAACCTTCACCGCCGCCTCTGCTGTAAAGCGATTTGCCTCCGTCCTTTGCGCTTCAGCTTCTGTCAGCTCCAGGTCATTTTTGGGGATATACTTCCCTTCATAAAGCTTTTTGAATCGTTCCATTTTAGACTTTGCGTATGCTTCATCCGCCCTGGCTGCAGCGACCTTCTTCTCTGCCATTAGGAGCGCCGCCTCTGCCGATAAAACCTCGGCCTCTGCTGCCGCCCGGCTTCTGGGGTCAAGAACCGTTGACCTCAGAGATTCGAGCCTAACCAATGCCTGCCCTTTTTTCACAGGGTCCCCCTCTTCGAGCTCGAGTCTCTGCATAAATCCTGCCACCGGGGCGGAAATCGTATACCGGTCTTTGACCCTTGTCTTTCCTTCTTCTTCGATCGTCACCCTGATGGGCCCCCTTGCTACCTTCACCAGGTCAACCGGTACGGGCTTCGGAAAAAAACCGTATGCAATAGCCAGGATGATTCCTGTTGCAACAACAATCATGATGATCCATCTCTTTAACCTCATCTCATCTCACTCCTTTGTCTTCAAAACTGCCACCAGGTCAAGGTGGTCCAATCGATGGCGCACAATCAAACTGGACAGGAAGGCAGATACCACCACGACGGTTGCCGCAAGGGAATAGGTCGCCGGGTACACCACCACGGGTATTCTGAAAAGGTCCGATCCCATTGTGGCTGCCAGATAGGTGCAGATTACCCTCCCGCCAACCAATCCGAGTGGAATGGCCACAAGCGTGAACAGACCCAGCTCTCCCAGCAGGATATACGAGATCTCTGCCCGTGTGTATCCAAGAACCCTGAGGCTTGCCAGTTCCCGGCTTCTCTCCGACAGGGTGATCCGTGCGCTGTTATAGACGACTCCAAAAGCGATTGTCCCCGCAAGAAGTGTGGCAATAAATGTGAAAAAGAGGAAGGCCTCTGCCTGGGTTTCATAAAAATTTCTTATTTCATCTTCTCTGACAACAGCGCCTACCACACGGGGCATTTGAATCAGTTTCTTGTAAAGGTCTGTTTGATGAAGCGGGTCAACCATCAAATTGGCCCCTGAAATCGCACTGTCTTCTCTCATGAGAACATTCAGGGCATTCATATCCATATAACCCATGACCCCGATGTACTGATTGATGAGCCCAACCACTGGAACCTGACGCACAGGCCTCGCCCCCTCGAGCACCTCTATGGTCAGCTGGTCGCCCGGCTGGATGCCGAGAAGGGTCCCCAGGTAGTCGGTTAAAACGATTCCTTCCGGCGGAAGCTCGACAGGTTTCAGATCCGTGTTGAGAAGGGAATGGAGCCGACTCCCCGACTCAATCCCCCGAATGACAGTCCGGTAACTTCGGTGCTCGAATCTGAACTTGGCGGGTACAGACCGATAGGGTTCTGCATATTGAACCCCCTTCAAGCCATTCAGCTCATAAATGGCTTTCCTCGATGTCGGCTCCACAAATGTGACTGCCAGATCTTCCTTCTGCGACAGTTTGAACTGGACCTCCACCATGAAATCTACGGCATCCTTCCAGAAAATGGCCGCAATCAGGATCGCACAGGCCAGAGCAATTCCGGCAATCGAAAGACATGATTTGATGGGCCTCCGCTCGATATTGCGGAAGATGATCCGGGCAGGCTGGGAAAGCAGATGCCATAATCTCAGATGTTCGATGATGGTTTTGCGATAACGTGCAGGCGGCTCGGGCCTCATCGCCTCCGCAGGAGGCAACATCGACGCCTTCCGCAAAGAATGGAACGTCCCCAGAAGGGCCGAACCCAAGTTGATAAGAACGGCAGTCATCACAACATTCCATTCCAACTCATAGATCAGGTATGGAAAACGGTAGAACTCCATGTAGATATTGCCGAGACCTTTGCCGAACCAGACCCCTACCCCAATTCCCCCTGCCACGCCGAACAAGACGACCAAGAGGACCATCTGGAAATAGTGGAAGCCGATGTCCAGATGGCTATAACCGAACGCCTTCAGAATGGCGATCTGTTCCCGCTGGATTTGGATCGTCCGGTTGATCACGACATTGAGGAGAAATACAGCCACGGCAACAAAGATCAGGGGAAATACTTTTGAACTTCTTTCAAGCTGCCGGAATTCTTCCGTCAGGAAGCGGTGCGACATCTGATCTTTCCGTTCGTATGAACCGAGGCCACCGTATCGTGCAAGGAGTCCGTCAAGCTGGATGAGGACTTCACTCGTCTTGGCTGCCGGAGAAAGGGTCAACAACACATCATTGAAAGCTCCTTTCATGTCATAAGCGGTTCCGAGAGCCTCTCGCCCCATCCAGAGGACAGCATAGCGCTTGAAGTCCGGGCTGATGGCGCCCGGTCTCACCTGAAGGACGAATTCGGGAGAAAGGGCTGTTCCAACGACGACCAGGGTCTTCCATCTGCCGTTGATGACCGCACCAAAACGATCTCCTAACGACATCTTGTGCGCCTCTGCGAAAGTCTCGCTGACGACCACTTCGTCTTCCCTCAGAGGCTCCACAGACCTCCCTTTCCGGATATGAAGTTTGTTCAGCAGCGGTTTCCCATGATCTGGAACAGAGACCAGTCTGCCGGTGACCGGTTCATCAAAGCCGGGGATATCCAGCTTGACATCGGCCACAACACGGGTCTCAACATGCTCTACCCCCGGGATTTTACTGATCTGGGTCTTCAAGTCTTCAGGTGCTCGTTTTAGTGAGGCAAAGACTTCGGCAAAGCCGTACTCGAGATAAAACCTGTCCCTCGTCTGATTGAGGGAATTCATGGTGCTGATCAACATGACATAAGTCGCAACCCCGCTCACAATGATCAGGACGATGGCAAAAACCTGCCCTTTCATCTTCCAGAGATCCCGCCATAGTTTTCGGTTGATGGCCTTCACGATTCTACCACTGCAGCTCCCCGGGTCGTTTCTTCACCGTGTGCTGGACGACTTCTGAGATCAGGCCGTTGCTGAGGTGCACCACCCGGTCTGCCATGTCAGCAATCCCGGAATTATGGGTGATGATCACAGTAGTTGTTCCAAGCTCCCGGTTCACCCGTTCTAACGCTTCGAGCACTACAACCCCTGTCGCCAAATCAAGCGCTCCTGTTGGCTCATCACAGAGCAAGACCTCTGGGTTCTTGGCAATAGCACGGGCAATGGCCACGCGTTGCTGCTCCCCTCCTGAAAGCTGGGCAGGGAAGTGATGGAGCCTCTCCCCTAACCCAACAATCTTAAGGGCATCCTCAGGCTTCATGGGATGGGTCGCTATCTCTGTGACGACGGCTACGTTCTCGAGAGCAGTCAGGCTTGGAATGAGATTATAGAACTGGAATACAAAACCGACATGAAACCTCCGATATTCTGTAAGATCGTGTTCATTAGCCCGTGTGAGATCCCTTTCCCGGTAGGTAACCTGTCCGGAGGTTGCAGTATCGAGTCCTCCAAGGATATTGAGGAGGGTTGACTTTCCGCTGCCCGAAGGACCGAGGAGGACGACCAGTTCGCTGGAATAAAAATCGAGATCCACGCCCCGCAAGGCATGCACCATTATCTCCCCCATCCCATAGACCTTTGTCAAGCCTTTTATTTTAAAGACGATTTTCCCATCTATTGGAGATGATTCAATTTGTCTTTCGATTGGAGATCTGCTCATTAGCCCCTTTCATCCCTTAACTATTTTAAAGTCTTCTTACGTTCCTTCTCCCAACGCTCGATCAACAGTGGATATTCCCGCTCTAAAAAACCAAATAGATCGTGAGCTTCTTGCAACCGCTTTTTCAATTCCGAATTTTGCCCTTCCATCAATTCCAATCCCCTTTCAGTCAACTGTCGTAAGGCTGAAAATTCATGGATAGCATGCCGGACCAGTTGCGGTAGAGCGCTGGATTTGATTTGAAAATAGTCGAGTCGGCGTCCCGGCAATCCGACCCGTTCAATCAATCCCATTTGGAGGAGAAACCGAGTCATGGTGCTAAGCGAACCTTTACTTGCCTGAAGAATCTCAGCCAACTCGGTTGTGGACAAGTATGGAGGATCGGAAATAAGCAAAGAACCTAGTATGCGACCTGCCATCCGTGGATGTCCACTCTCTTCAAATAGAAGTCCTGCGTCTTCGATAAAGTGCTTCTCTTCGAACCTTCGTTCTTTTTTTTCCATGGCACCCTATCTCCTATGAAGTTAATGTGATAATTAGTTCAGTATTTTTTAATTAATATAAATTATTCAGAACGTTTAGTCAATACTAAATAATGTTTAGGTAAACCTATTCTAAGTATTTGTTATTTAAGCTCTTTCTTCTGGAGGGATAAATACTGTTATATGATTTTCATTTATTGAATTCAAGTAATGTGGTTTCTTTCTGTAATCGTTGACCCCTAAAATTCCCTTTTTTCAAATTGAGAAACTCTTCTCTCCTACCTTTGACAAAGGGAGGTCGGGAGGGATTTTATAATGTTTTTTAAACAGCTAAAGTTTTACACCAAATTCAGTAGTTGGAATCTACAATCCGATATTTCATTTCTTTCTTACTAAATTCCTGATTTGTGGTATGCTGTTAAGAAAGTATTGATCGGAA
>VGSS01000137.1 GCA_016874935.1 Deltaproteobacteria bacterium
CATCCGTGGCCCCATGGCCAATTCTCTTTTCCAGTTCAGACCGTCTTTGAATGGTCATTCAAAATCCAAATTAGAAGCTGTGTTTCATAAAACGGATCAAGCTATTCAAGAAACCATTGATCTTTTGGCTGCATGAAAAGTGTTAGAGATAAATTCTCAGACCTTTATGTGTAAGAATCTCACGAAACCATACCAATCCGTCAATAAGATTTTCATTGAACGATGGTCTGCTTGTTATGGAGGGAGGCGGGACGAACGGCGATCAGGATTCCGGCGAGGATGAGAATTCCTCCGATGATCTTTAAGGAGGTCAATCCTTCTCCGAGGATGAAGAAGGCCAGGATCGTTGATCCTATCGGTTCACCCAAAATGGCAATAGCTACCATCGAGGCCGGAAGGTATTTTAGGGCCCAATTGAACGTGGTATGGCCGATCAACTGAGGGATGAGGGCAAGGAGAAAGAGATAGAGATAGGTGGAGGATGAGAACCCAAAGAAGGGTTTATGAGAGATGAAAGAGAGGATGATCAATACGATTGCTGCGGTTGAGTAGACAGGGAAGATGTAGGAGAGAAGGTCCTGTTCCTTTCTCATCTTTCTTCCCACCAACAGATATCCCGAGGCAGTGATGGCGCCGAGCAAGGCCAACCCATCTCCCATCAATGCCTCTTTCGATAAGGCCACATCTCCGAAACTGATCAGTCCGCATCCCAGGACCGACAGGATGATTCCTAAGATGAGATTGAATCTTAATGATTCTTTAAAGAAGAGCCAGGCTCCTAATCCCACAAAGAGGGGATTGGTGGAAACGAGAACGACCGAGCTTGCCACAGAGGTGAATTTCAGGGAGGCAATCCAGAAGGCGAAGTGTAGGGCAAGGAAGATGCCAGATAGAATTAACCATCGCAATTCGGATCCGTTCCATCCTTTCCAGACCCTTTGGTAACCGGCAAAGGAAACCAGAAGAAGAGAGGCCAGGGTCATCCGGTAAGCGGCGATGACCAATGCCGGCGCATCACAGAGCTTGATGAAGATGGAAGCCGTAGAGATCGCAAGGATGCCAATGGGAAGAAAGAGATAGAGGCGAATCATGCTGATTAACTTACCGCAAACTGTGGTTCACTTCAAGCTGAGATTTCTGTAGGCAAAGATTCGTTCTTGATCAATTGACAGGGAGTTAAAAAGTGGATAGGGTATAACTAAGGGATAGAAACCTAAAGGGGGGATTAAGATGGATATCTTCGAACTCATGAAGAAGGGTGGACATGAACAGGTCATCTTCAACTACGACAAAGAGACAGGAATGAGGGCGATCATCGCCATCCATGACACCACACTCGGCCATGCCTGTGGCGGAACGAGGATGGTTAATTATGCGTCGATGGAGGATGCCCTGAAGGATACGATGAGGCTTTCCAAGGCAATGACCTACAAATGCGCAGCGGCTGATGAGGATAAAGGGGGAGGGAAAGGGGTGATCTGGGGCGATCCAAAGAAAGATAAAACCGAAGCCTTTCTCCGAGCCTATGGGAGGTTCATCGAGATTTTGAAAGGACGTTTCGTCACAGGGGCTGCTGACCTCAATCTGAATGAGGCGGATGGTTCGATCATGGGAAAGGAGAGCCGCCATATTCTTGCCAGACCCAAAGAGGAGGGAAGTTCTGGAAATACGGGTGCTATTACCGCTTATGGTGTTTTTGTGGGATTGAAGGCATGTGCGAAATTCATCTGGGGGAGCGAGGACCTTCGCGGGAAGAAGATCGCCGTTCAGGGACTGGGATCAGTAGGAGAACCTTTGCTGGGTTATTTAAGGGAAGGGGGCATGGAGATCATTGCCACGGACATGAACGAAAAGACCCTTCAGGGCCTCCAGACGACCTATGGATACAAACCGGTCAAGTCCGAAGAAATCTATGAGGTGGATTGTGATATCTTCTCTCCCTGTGCAATTGGTGGTGTCCTGAATGACCGGACCATTCCAAAATTGAAGTGCAGAATCGTGGCAGGTTGTGCCAATAATCAGTTAGAAGACGAGAAACGGCACGGTCAGATGCTCCATGAGCGCGGGATTCTCTTTGCTCCGGATTACGTCATCAATGCCGGAGGTGTCATTCAGGCCATTGATGAAGAACAGGGTTATCATCTGGAGCGTGTAAAGATGAAAACCGAAAAAATTTATGATCGCCTCCTTCACATCTTTGAGACGGCCAAGAGAGAAGGGATTCTACCGTTAGAGGCTGCAAATCGCTATGCCGAATCTCGAATCCGGGAAATCCATAAGATGAGACGCCTTTATGTCCCGGAATAGCATAGGACAGAATACTGAGAGCATTGCGTGAAAGGTTTTAAGAAGAGGTTGTGATGCAGAGAGAAGTTCCCTTCCGGATAACCGATCGATATTGTGAGAAGTTTCCCAACCTCGCCTTTGGGATCGGGACGATCCAGGACTGCGCCTTTTTTGAAAAGAGCGAACCCTTCAAACTCTACAAGAGGGAAGTTCTCAGAAAGATGAGAAGGAGGGTGCATCTTGCCGAGGTCGAAAAGAGGATCGAACTCTACGATCAATTTTTCAAGGAATGGGGATATCCATGCCCCCTTCCTGACCACTTGAAGCGGACCGTTGAGATGGGGTTTCCCATCCATAATCTCTACATCGATATCCACATCATGGCAGAGATGAATCACGGTATTTTGATGGCCATTCAGGACCTGGACCGTTTTGAAGGGTCATGGAGGCTCGACCTTGCCGATGAGGGAGAAACCTTTCAGGCTGTTTCGGAAAGGATGATCCTCTGCAAGAAAGATGAGATCGTCCTTAGAGATGAGAAGGAAATCGTCTGTTCTCTCTTTCAGGGGCCTGATTTCAAAACCAGGATCGATCCGTCCAGCAGAAATATCGTCGTCTATGTCTTTACCGCCCCCGGAATTGGAGAGGAATATGTTTCAAATGGAATTCAATTGGCCCTCGAGATATTAGAAAAATTTGGGAGTGGGAAAGATTCGTGGTGGAAAGTGTTTCGCCCGTGAAAAAGGATTCAAGGGATCTCGGATACAAGGGTTCAAGTGAAATTATTAAGAAACAAACTGGAACCCTTGACCCCTCGAATCCTTGAACCCTATTGAGAGAAAGGAGCTAACAATGCCCATCGTTCAGATCAGCATGATTCAGGGAAGAACACCGGAGATGAAAGAAAAACTGATTAAGAAAGTGACGGATGCGATTGTCGAGGCGCTTCAGATTTCAGCCGATAAGGTCCGAATCACCCTCAACGAAGTCCCCAAAGAGAATATCGGCTACGGAGGCGTTCCGCTTTCAAAGTTGGATCTTTAAAAGAGCCAAAAGAACTATTTAATTTGAAATTTTAACATAACCTTACAGTTGATAAAAATTACATTCCTGCCCTTGGGGTCAGTATCTTTAAATGTTTAAAAAATCTTGTCGTTATAGTACAATGCTGATCTGTGGATGCTTTTGACGGTCTTTCTTAAATGGCAGATATTGAAAAACCCATAAAATTTTCTCGGCATGCCCTTGAGAACCTATTTGATAGAGGAGCATCCATAGAGGAAGCCGAACAGGCGATAAGAACGGGAGAGCGCCTTCCTGCCCAAAAAGGGAGGATAGCCTTTAGGAAAAGCTTCTGCCATCAAGCCATGTGGAAGGGTAAGTTTTATCAGGCCAAACAGGTCATGCCGATTGTCGTCGAGGAACCTGACAGGTTTGCGGTTGTAACGGTATATGTATTTTTTATTGGAGGTGTAAGATGAAAATCAAATATGATCCCGAGGTTGATGCGGCCTATTTATCCTTCAAAAAGGGCCCGACAGAAGTAACAACAATCCGAATCACCGAAGGCATTGCAATCGATTTAGGGCCAAGTGAAGAGATCGTGGGCATCGAGATACTGGATGCCTCTGAGCATTTTGGATTTAAAAAGGAAAAACCTGAAATAGAACTGGAAAACATTAAAGTGGCCGCCTCCATGTAAATTCAATGAGAATCAAGAGATGCCCCACTGAAAAGGCTCTGTCAAGTCTGAGGTAAAGTTGAATTTATTCTTCCCTCAGCATCCTTGAGACTTCGGCGGTGAGATGGCAGACGCGTTCAGCGATATCAATGGGAAGCGAAGCCGTGCCACAACTGGGGGTGAGGATCGCCCTCCTTAGGAGCGCCGGGTCGATTCCTTCTTTTGAAAGGATTTCAACCCCTTTCTTAAAACGCTTCACCAGACTCTGAGCATCCTCTTTTAGAATCTCTTCACCTGTTGGAACAATGCCCCAGGCCAGGATTCCCCCCCGCTCTAAAAAAGTTCTTAACTCCTTCGGATAGAGAGAGAGGTTCTCCAGATAACCGTACGCGTCGAAACTGAGAATATCAAGTTTCGTCGAAAGAAGCAGGCTCCAGTCGGTATTTCCGCAACAGTGGACCCCTGTTAATCCTTTAACGGCGCTGAAGCATTCATTGAGCGAGAGAATCACATCCTCTTTATTGAGACCTGAAAAAGCGGAACCAAAGGCGGAGAGGCCTGGTTCATCGAAGAAGATGATTGTCGGAATTCCGGGGAAAAGGTCATGGAATCTCTTCTCCAGCCACTTGGCCTTGAATGAGAGATGATGGACGAGTATCTCTCTTAAGGTGGGATCATAGAAGATCGGTCTCTTTTCCTGATCGGTTAAGGCAAGCCCGAAGGTGATGGGGCCTGTAATCTGACCCTTGATATATTTAATCCTTTTTCGAACTTCCTCATGGGAGAGGTCTTTAAGGAGGCTGAGACCCCTGGCGTAATCTTCGGATATATGAAAGGATTCAATATCTTCTTTCTCTATCGATTGATAGAATCTCTCTACTTCCTCCTCAAACCCCGAAGAGGTATCGACCCAGAGCCTCTGGTCCTTTTTATCCAGTTTCAGGGATGGGAAACCCTCGGAATACTGCGCTACCATCCCTTCAAGGAAAGAGCGTTTGGGCAACTGTGGCCAGAAAGGTATATGGGGAAAATCCCGGAGGATGAGAGAGATTGCCTCTCCCTCCTCCTTATGGGGAAAAGACCCGATTCCTGTAACGATGCAAGAATAATTGAATTCCATGAGGTTTTCATAAACCTTTTTTAAAAAAAAATCAATGGGATTTCATAGATACATTCCCCTCTTTGGGGGCGTAACTTATAGATTTTACTTAAAAAAGATGATTCTCAAATGACCCCGGACCTTTGGGCTTGAGACAACAAAGGGTTGACAAACCAGAATTCAATGATTATACATTTTGCGAAAAATTATCAGAAGGGAGGTCTATCTCTATGCAAATCAGGCCGCTTCATGACCGGCTCATCGTCAAAAGGCTGGAAGAGGAAGAAAAAACGAAGGGTGGGATCATTATTCCCGATTCAGCCAAAGAGAAACCGATCGAAGGTAAAGTTGTCGCTGTCGGAAAGGGAAGGGTTGGTAAGGACGGAAAAAATATTCCGATGGATGTGAAGAAAGGCGACAGGGTCCTCTTTGCTAAATATGCAGGCACAGAGGTGAAGATTGACGGAGAAGAACATCTGATGATGCGAGAGGACGAAATCCTTGCTGTCATCGAGAAGTGAGAAATGAGAAAGGAGGAGTCTCATGGCAAAAGAATTGAAGTTTGATCAGGAAGCAAGAAATTCGATTTTAGAAGGGGTCAATATTCTGGCCAATGTGGTTAAAGTGACATTGGGCCCCAGGGGCAGAAATGTGGTTCTGGAGAAGTCTTTTGGCTCTCCATTGGTCACAAAGGACGGAGTGACCGTGGCCAAGGAGATCGATCTCGAAGATCATTTTCAGAATATGGGCGCCAAGATGGTCAAAGAGGTGGCAAGCAAGACCTCTGATACGGCTGGGGATGGAACGACGACAGCAACCCTTTTAGCTCAGGCGATCTACCGTGAGGGCTATAAGGTGGTAACGGCTGGGACCAATCCCATGGATGTGAAGAGGGGGATTGATTATGCCGTAGGAGAGGTGGTCAAAGAGTTAAAGAAACTATCCAAGCCTGTCAAAGAGCAGAAGGAGATCGCCCAGGTCGGAACAATTTCAGCCAACAATGATAAGACCATTGGCGATATTATTGCCGAGGCGATGAATAAGGTTGGGAAAGAGGGGGTTATCACCGTGGAGGAGGCCAAAGCCATTGAGACCACCCTCGATATCGTGGAAGGGATGCAGTTCGATCGGGGCTATATCTCTCCCTATTTTGTGACCAATCCGGAAAAGATGGAAGCGGTTCTTGATGAACCCTACATTCTCCTTTTTGAGAAAAAGATCTCCAATATGAAGG
>VGSS01000138.1 GCA_016874935.1 Deltaproteobacteria bacterium
CTTTAGTGGGAATTCTGATGGGGAGCGATAGTGATTTGCCAGTCATGGAGAAAGCCGCAGAGGTCTTTACGGAGATGGGGATTCCTTTTGAAATGGATATCAGCTCAGCCCATCGCCTTCCTGAAAAGACAGCCAACTATGCTCGGACAGCGAGGGAGCGTGGCCTTGAGGTCATCATCGCTGGAGCGGGAATGGCTGCTCACCTAGCTGGAGTCATTGCGGCTCATACCACTCTACCGGTCATCGGGGTTCCTCTCAAATCCGGAGCCCTGGAAGGTGTGGACGCTTTGTATTCAACCGTTCAGATGCCTCCTGGAGTTCCTGTGGCCACGGTTGGCATTGATGGGGCCAAGAATGCCGCCTATTTAGCCTGTGAGATTCTTTCCATTAAGTACCCCGAAGTCGTTAAAAAGCTGGAGGATTTCAGATCGAGGACAAGAACGTCACTGGAAGAAAAATCAGTGGCCCTCAAGAAGGGGAAGATTTAAGTCGATGCCCTTCTCATCTCGCCGGCCTGCAATCTTTTTAGACAGAGATGGGACGCTCATTGAGGACAGGGGATATTTACGATGTTTGTCGGATGTCGTTTTTTATCCAGAAGCCTTTTCCGCTCTTCGGCGAATTAAAGACCGTTATCTCCTTTTCATTGTCACCAACCAATCGGGAATTGGACTCGGAGTCCTCAGCCCTGAGGATGTTGAGCTCATCAACAATCATATAGTAAAGACCCTTGCCCAGGAAGGGGTAACCATTACCAAAGTTTACACCTGTCCCCACACCAGGGACCAGGGTTGTCAATGTATCAAGCCAAACCCCTATTTTATTTTGGAGGCTGCCCGGGAATTTAATCTCGATCTTTCCCGTTCCTTTTCAATAGGAGACCATTCCCATGATGTGGAATTTGGAAGGAACGTGGGTGCCAAGGGAATCTTTCTTCTGACAGGTCACGGTCAAAAACACCGGCATGAACTTCCTTCGAGAATAGAGGTCGCCGGAAATATAGAAGAGGCTATCATCAGAATTCTAAAGGAAGATATGGATTCTCAAGAAAAAGAAGGCATGATCCGTCAGGCTGCCAAGACAATCCAGAAGGGAGGGGTTGTTGCTTTTCCCACGGAGACCGTCTATGGGCTTGGGGCCAATGCGTTCAATCCTCTTGCTGTAGCCCGAATTTTTGAAGTGAAAAAAAGGCCCCATTTCGATCCTTTAATTGTTCATGTGGTGAGGCAGCATGATTTAAAAAAATTGGTGACTGAGACCCCATCCAAGGCCATCAAACTGATGGAACGATTCTGGCCCGGGCCATTAACCCTTGTCCTGTCAAAAAAAGAGGAGGTCCCTGATATCGTCACCTCAGGATTGCCAACAGTAGCCGTTAGGATGCCGAAACATCCGATCGCTCAGTCGCTCATCGAGCAATCGGGTTGCCCCATTGCAGCGCCGAGTGCTAATCTCTTTGGACAACTGAGCCCAACCACGGCAGGACATGTTCACGAACAGCTTAGAGATCAGATCGATCTCATTCTGGATGGAGGTCCCTGTGAGGTGGGCGTGGAATCCACCATCGTCTCTTTTGCGGGTGAAACCCCCGCACTGTTAAGACCGGGGGGGGTTACACTGGAAGAGATCGAATCGGTTATCGGTGCAGTCGAGGTAGGCTCTCATCAGGAGAAAATTTCTGCACCTGGGATGCTTCCGAGACACTATGCTCCTCGGACGCCAATCATGATCAACTGGTCAGAAGAAAGCCTCAAGGTGTATAAAAACAAAAAGATCGGATTCCTTGCTTTTCAGAGCCCTATGGATGCTTTGAAATGCAGCCATGTAGAGATTCTATCAAAAAAGGGAGATTTGCGCGAGGCGGCAGCTAATCTCTTTTCGGCCATTCGCCGTCTGGACGCTTTGGACTTGGATCTGATTCTGGCGGAATCCGTTCCCGAGACTGGTTTAGGGCGAGCCATCATGGACCGTCTCCGCCGTGCCAGTGGAATCATCCCAACCACTCAAGATTCCATTCATACCTTCCGGGGAAAAGGGAAAGGGCGTTACACATCAGAGGATCTTTTGAATGATAGGAGATTGGAGGGGAGAGAAGAAGATGGGCAAAAGAAATAGAGTTTTATTGAAAGATATGTTTATGTTGTTCCCGGTCTTATTCGTCTTTTTTCTGCTTCCCGCTTTCCACACTCCACCTTCCTTTGCATTGCCTGCCGAAGATATTAAGCTTGTGACCGATACACAGTATTTTGAGGTGGCAAAGAGGATGATTCAGGAAGCAAAATCTTCCATCCGCGTAATGATGTTTGAGATGGGATATTACGAAAAGCATCCCAATACTCCGTCGAATCTCTTAATCAGAGAGTTGGTCAGTGCAAAAAAGCGCGGAGTCAAGGTGGAGGTAATCTTGGAAGTAAGAGAGGGCGATGATCGGACAACCAAACGCAATCGTCAGACCGGAAAGATGCTGTCCGAGGGAGGAGTGGAAGTCGTCTACGATCCTCTCTCGAAGACCATGCATGCTAAATTGATGGTTGCAGACGGAGAGCTTATCTTGTTAGGAAGTACCAACTGGGTCTTCTCCTCCCTGACCAATAACAACGAGGTATCTGTGCTCATTAGGTCAAAAGAGATGGCCCGCGAGCTGGTCGATTATTTCAATCGAGTGAAAGCCACCGGCAGTAAAAATTCCAAATTCCAAGCACCAATATCCAAATAAATTCCAATCTCCAATAATCAATATTTTAAAAAATTGGAATTTGGTGATTGGATATTATTTGGGATTTGATATTTGTGATTTGGTGCTTGAGGTTTAATGATGCTCATCGATTCTCATGCTCATCTGGAGATGCCTGAGTTCAGGAAGGACTTGACCGAAGTCCTTCAGAGGGCAAAGGATTCAGGCGTCGAATATATCTTCACCGTAGGGACAGAGAAAAAGGATTGGAAAAGGGCGCTTGAAATTGCCCATTCCCATTCTTCTGTTTATGCAATCTTAGGAGTCCATCCCCACAACGCAAGGGAGATTGATGACGGAACTTATCCGATCCTGAAAAAGCTCTGTCAGAATGCGAAGGTGAAAGCCTATGGGGAGATTGGCCTGGATTTTTTTCGCGACCACTCTCCCCGGGAGGTTCAGTTGAAAAGATTTAGAGAGCAGATCGGACTGGCCAGGGAACTCAAGCTTCCCATCGTGGTTCATGACCGGGAAGCCCACCGGGAGACGCTCGAAATCCTGAAATCAGAAGAGGCATGGGAAAACGGTGGAATCATCCACTGCTTTTCTGGGGATGAGGAGATGGCAAAAACTTGTATTGATATGGGTTTCTATATCTCCCTTCCTGGAAGCATCACGTATAAAAACACAGGTCTGTTTCACGACATTGTCAAAAGACTTCCTTTGGAGTCCCTCCTGGTAGAGACCGACGCCCCCTTCTTAACCCCCGTGCCCTTCCGGGGGAAAAGAAATGAGCCGAGCTATGTTCGATATACAGCCGAAAAGGTTGCGGAGATTAAAAAGATCCCTTTTGAAAAAGTGGCCGAGGCAACAGCCCAAAATGCCTTAAAGGTTTTTAGATTGAATTTCAATAACAGGTGAAAATTCCGTTTTACAAGCAGATCCTGGATAAGAAGATGGGGATGGATCTCCCTCCTTTGGCAAAGCCGATATGATTTGCAACCGAGGTTGATCGGAAAAGAATTTAGGGAAATCGTCTATGAAACCAGCCATCATCATCGTCGACATGTTGAAAGATACCCTCAAAGAGGGGTCGAGATTTCCAATTACTCAGGAGGCAAAGCGGATCATCCCCAATCTTCAGCGGCTTTTAAACGAAAGCAGGGAAAAGGGATGTCCGATCATCTTTGCCTGTGACAGTTTTTTAAAAGAGGACTTCATTTTTAAAGGGAAGATGAAGGCTCGTTCCCTTCGGGGAACAAAGGATGCTGAGGTGGTGGATGATCTGAAGCCGGAACCGACGGACATGGTTTTACCGAAGAGGCGTTTCAGCGCTTTCTTCAAAACTGATCTGGACCAGACCCTCCGGACCCTCGGTGTGGATATGATTGTTGTGACAGGCATCGCGACCGAAGTCTGCGTATTGATGACAGCGATGGATGGCCTCTGCCACGACTTTTCAGTGATCCTTTTAGAAGATTGCTGTGCAAGCAGAAACAGCGAAGCACATCAAGGGTGCCTTAATCTCTACCGGGATTTTGCCCTCTATCCTCTGCTCAGGATCATGACGCTTGAGGAGTTTCTAAAAGAAGTAGCATCATAAAAAGGGTTCAAGGGGTCCAGGATTCGAGTGGCCGAGGGTGAATATTTTTTGAGAAACTTGAACCCATGAACCCTTGAATCCTTGAACCCTTAATACAAAGATGAAGTATTGCGAAAAAAACTTTATTGATCAGATACAGAATCTCCTCTCTTCAAGGAAAAGGAGAGTGATTGATCATCCTCCATTCTCCCATGCGGCGGTCCTTGTTCCTTTATATCAAAAAGAGGGCCAATGCCATCTTCTTTTTACCAAAAGGTCGGATCAGGTCAAATATCATAAGGGGGAAATCTCTTTTCCTGGAGGGATGGTGGATGAAGAAGACCGAGAACTGATCCATACCGCACTTCGGGAGGCCTATGAAGAGATCGGCCTTAAAGAGAAGGATGTTCAGATCCTTGGCCTATTGGATGACATCGTGACCGTCACCGAGTTCATCGTCACTCCCATTGTCGGCCTTTTTCCCTATCCTTACCCTTTTCGAGTGAACGAGGTTGAGATCGCAGATCTCATCGAAGTTCCTCTTCCCCACTTACTCAATGAGAATTCCTTCCGTGAAACGGAGATTTTACGGATGGGACAGAAGGAATTTGTCTATGCTTTTCAATATCAACATCACACCATCTGGGGAGCAACGGCAAGAATCTTAAAACAATTTTTAGATTTAATTTCTTCTCATGGAAGACAAAGGAATGAAGGCCATTGATTTTCTAAAACTGCTTGTCAGCCTTATCCTCTGCCAGTTTGCTGGTTTTATCGGCTCGCTATTTACTACTCCCAGGTTGGGGTCTACTCCCAGGTTGGGGTCAGGTCTATAATATTAGAGTCATTCTATCGTTCATTTAGAATTCTGCTCACATAGGTAAAATGAAACCCTAAATAGTCGGCAACAGCCCGCTGGGTATAACCAAACTTCTCCACTGCCTCCCGAATCCTTCGGTCCCGCTTGACTCTATCACTCAGAATGCTCCCCTTAAATATATTTTCAAGTGTAGGCCTCGTAGCATATCGCTGGCTTCTCGGAATCTCAGGCACATCTTGGTGCCTTCCAAAATGGTCTCTCAAGCTGTCCACAAAATCATCTTCTCCCAAAATGATCTGCCCTTTTACCCCTTCCCAGATCGACTCTCTCCCTATCCCCAGACGAACAAACTTACGATACTCGTTCTCAGCCCTCCCCTTCTTATCGCTGAATTGCTCCAGTACCCAGCCGGTGCTCAGACACGCCGGGGGCTTCTCTTGTCCCGCCGTGGCACCGTAGCTACTCCATTTCCACTGTCTAGGCCCTTCTACTAAAGAGGCCCGAACAGGATTCAGAACGACATACCGACACGATTCAAGCAAATGACTGTCTTTCTGGATGAGAATGGCCTTATACCTTCCTTGAAAGAGATGGCCGACCCTCCCATGCCGTTTGTTGAATCTCTGGGTGTAGACACCATTTAACTGCCGCATGCCTAGGGAGAGATTACCCTCCGGCGTCTCAATGAGAAGGTGAAAGTGGTTATCCATGAGGCAATAGGCATGACAGAGCCAATGGTAGCGCTGATTGACCTTTTCAAGGGTAGAGAGGAAGGTTTGTCGATCCTGGTCGTCCTTAAAAATAGGCTTTTTTTCATTTCCCCTGGAGGTTATATGATACACGGCACCAGGGTATTGTATGCGTAACGGACGGGACATACTGAAAGCCTATCAGGATATTTAACGAAAGTCAAATATTATAGACCTGACCCCTATTAGCTGTTATTTTTGATTCACAATGGAGAGGAAAACTTCTTATCCCCATGATATCCCTCATATGCTCATACCCACCCATCAATCCACTCACGCAAACACCTCTCCACAAGGATGAAT
>VGSS01000139.1 GCA_016874935.1 Deltaproteobacteria bacterium
AGATTTACGCCTGTCAGATCGAGCATATGGCCTTTGCATCCACGGCGGGAGCAGATCTGGATCATTCCCCCTTCTCCACGAATTGACATCGGGACCATGGGGGCGCCGCAGGTCATACACTCCGAGGTGCCGATCAGCTCCGCATGGCAATGGGGGCAAAAGAAGTTGACGACCGTATCCTTTGGCGCCTCGTGCTCCTGCTCAACAGAGAAGCTGCCGTAGAGACAGGAGAGTCTGACCCAGCCGTGTTTCTGTTCAAAGGACACAGTCACTCGAATCGAAGGATAACCATCAATATAATAGTGACGATCCATCAGGCTGTGATTGCATCGGGGACAGGCGACTTCTACCGGAAAGATTCGCTCGTCCGTATGAATATCCACTCTGTCAAGGCCGGCTCTGGCCTTATGAATGATCTCTTTGACTCTGGGGGAAGTGACATTCGAGAAATAGTGTCCATCCACCGTGACAATGGGGCCAAGGGCGCAGGCTCCGAGACAGTTGACCGTCTCCAGGGTGATCTCCCTGTCTTGGGTGGTCTCTCCTGTTTTGACCTCCAATTGACGCTCAAACTCCTCTGCAATCCTCAGGCCGCCACGGACATGACAGGCCGTGCCCAGGCAGACGGAGATGAGGTGTTTCCCCCTTGGCTTCAGGCTGAAGGCTTTATAGAAGGTGGCAACGCCATAAATGTCCACAAGCGAACGCCCTGTCTTCTCAGCCACGATCTTTAAGGCTTCTTCCGGGAGGTAACTGTATTGAGCCTGGATGTCCTCAAGAATGGAGATCATCCCGGCCTTCTTTCCTCCCTCATGATGATCAATGATCTCCCTGATATGCTCCGGATTCATTTTTTTCCCTGTATACGGATGGTAAAGTGATTACTGACGCACTACATTAGGTTACGGTTGCGTGTAAAGAATTAAGAGACGATAAACGTAGCCTTTTATTAACGATACGGGCCCTGAACCTAATATGGTACAGGGCGGGCTTCGTTACCCTTACCGTTACACATTTATTTTCTTAGCAATACTCCTCACAATGCCACACTCCTCCCTCCGGCTTCGGATAGGTACAGGTGTTGAGGCCATCGCAGTAAGCGCATAAACCTCTCAAAATGGACAGCTCCTGGGTGTCGGACATTGGTCCTGAGAAGCGATTCACAGAGGGTTTCCCAAGCAACTTCATCATCTTGTTCTGAGGCGGGAAGATTCCATCAAATTCATCGCACTCGAGGAGCGGCCTTCCGGAGTTTCTTGGATAGGTGCAAGCCGGAGCGCAACTGCAACATGAGCAGAGCCCTAAATAATTCTTACCTTCTGTGAGGATTTTTCCCTTTACCCCGTTAGAAATAATATCCCGCTTATCTGCATCGGAGCCTAACACTTCCCTGGAATTTCTAACGGGGTTAACTACTTTCAGTTCCGAGCTGGTCTTCCTCTTCATAATGCAACCTCCTTTGCGTCAAGTCAATAGATAACGACTTGGATAGTGCAAACTCTTTGCCAGTGGAGGCGGTAAAGGGGGAATGGAGACGGCTCATTAGAGGGAGAGTCAAAAGTGGAGTTAAAACAATAAATTAACTGTGGAAAGAAAACTCACTTCTGACAGGACTGTATGAAAGAGGTCTCAGAAAAAGAGGATATGGATGGGGAATCTTGAACCGCCGGGGAAATTTCCCCCGGATATTTTTAAGATGAGGCAGGTTTCTTCATTTTGTTGATCTTATCTCTTAGGGTTTTGCGGTCAATCCCGAGGATCTCAGCGGCGCGGGTCTTGTTGCCGTTGACATTAGTCAGAACATTTTGAATATAATCAAATTCCACCTCGGCAAGAGTTCGGTTGAAGTCATTCTCCCTCAATGCGGAGAAGCGCATCAGAGAGGGCAGGTCAGGAACCTCGATGAGATCTCCATCTGTCATCACAATAAGACGTTGAATCACATTTTCCAGCTCTCTCACATTGCCTGGCCAATGATAGTTTTTTAGTACTTGAAGTGCGTTATCGGAAAATCGAAGCGCCGGTTTTCCCAATTCTTCGGCAAACTTATTGGTGAAAAAGCGGGTTAAGAGCAAAATGTCATCCCCTCTTTCACGCAGCGGAGGTATTTCTATTGTGATCACATTGATTCGGAAAAAGAGGTCTTCCCGAAATAGTCCCTTTTGGGTTAGGCCGGACAAATCTTTGTTGGTCGATGCGAGAATCCTCACATCCACTCTTCGAGAACGGCTGGATCCGACCATGCAGACTTCCTTATCCTGAAGCACTCGTAGAAGTTTCACCTGCATGGAAAGACTGGTCTCGCTGATTTCATCAAGAAAGATCGTTCCGCCATCGGCTGTCTGGAAGAAGCCTGCCCTGGTTTCAGTGGCTCCGGTAAAGGCTCCTTTGATGTGTCCAAAAAGTTCGCTCTCCAAAAGATCGTTTGGGATGGCGCCGCAATTGACAGGAACAAAGGGAGCGGAAGCCCTCGGGCTGTTGTAATGGATTGCCCTTGCGACCAGCTCCTTACCCGTGCCGCTCTCTCCGGCTATGAGAACCGTGGCAGATGTGGATGCGGTCTTCGCAATCGATTCTCTGACCCTTGCCATGGCCTCTGACTCGCCGATGAGTCCGTAAGGAGTTGAAGCCCTTCCCATCAGAGGCGCCTTCGTGATCATCCGAAGGTGGAGTTTGTCGAGGGTCCGCCTGACGGCAGAAAGAAGTTCCTCATCCGTAAAGGGTTTGCCAAGGTACTCTTCAGCTCCTTTCTTCACCGCCTCCACCGCTCCTTCCAAAGTGGGGTAACCGGTAATCATCATCACCTCGGTCTCTTTAAAGTTTTCCCGGACATGCCTGATTAAATCGAGACCGCTGACCCCCGGCATTTTGAAATCCGTAATGACCAGATCAATGGGCGTCACGTCAAGTATTTTGATGGCTTCAGCGGCCTGAGAGGCGATGAAGGTCCGGTATCCCTGGGATGAGAGATTTCTCTGGAGCACCTCCAATGTGTTTGGAGTGTCATCAACGATCAGAATCCGTTCTTTCCCGACTGAATCTGCCATTTATTTGCCCACTTAAACCTCTGGCGAACTTGTAATGGGTAATTGAATCTCGAATCTCGAACCTTGATTGGGTTTGCTCTCAATTTTGATGGAACCTCCGTGCGATGTCACGATTCCATGAACAACAGGCAGTCCTAACCCGGTTCCCTGGCCAACGTCTTTCGTCGTAAAAAAAGGAGTGAATATCTGTTTCATGACCTCTTCATCCATGCCGATGCCCGTATCTTCTATCATGAGCGAGACATGTTCTTCGCCGGCAAGAGTCCGTAGGGTCAATCTGCCGCCTGCCTCCATCGCCTGCAACGCATTGATGATCAGATTGACAATCACTTGATTCAACTGTGCCGGATCGGCAAGGATATCCGGCAGGTCAGGAGAAAGTGAACGGGCCAGTTCAATCCCTTCCTTGGCGCACCGGGATTCAAAAAAATGGAGCCCCTCTTCGACCAACTGATTCAAATTCACTTTTGTCTTTCTTGGAGGCAATTTTCGAGCAAAGATCAGAAGCTTCTTGACCACTTCCCGTGCATTCAAAGAAGCCGTCAAGATCTTTTCGATGTCCAACTCCGCCTGTTGGGGCAGTCCAGGGCATTTTTTTGCAAGCTGTGCAAATCCCAGAATATTTCCAAGAGGTTCGTTCAGTTCATGAGCTACGCCTGCAGAGAGTTGCCCGATGGTGGCCAATCGCTCAGTATGTCTAAGTTGCTCCTTGAGCTCCGATTTTTCCTGCTCAGCCTGTCTCCGAACGATAATAATGGCCACCTCTTTTGCAACCGTATCCAGAAGATTCCGTTCCTCTTTCAAAAAAGGGCCTTCATCCAGTTCCGGTCTCTCCTCCGCATAGAAAATCTCGACCTGTCCCCGTGTCTCTTCATGGACCACGATATTCGCAGACTGCTTCCATCTTCCCTCCCGGAAGTGAGGGGTTGAATAGGAATGTCCGTCCATGACGATCCGGGCGCAGGCGATCTCAGGGTAGAGCCAGGCGGAAGGTAGAAGCTCGACAATGCCGCGTAAAATTTCTTCCAGCGTTATTTCAGCCTTGGAAGCGAGGCGCGCGATACTGTAAAGACATGTTAATTCCTTGACGCGCTCACGTAAATCGATCTGTGCATCCCGGTGTGCCGCGGCAATTTCAAGCGTCCGGGCGAGGCTTTCATAGCGCTCTATTTGCCCCTTTTTAAAGTAGTTGACAGCTTTGCTTTTCAACTGAAACATTCCGATATTTTTTTGATTGACGGAGAGGGGGATCAGGAAGAGGGATGGGTGATGGCCGCTTTCTGAGAGCATCGATTTAGAAGGGTCAACCTGACCCCGGAGAATGTTGTCACAAAGACGGATATGGTCCAAATCATCCTCCGGTTCCGGGATGATCTCTCCGTCTTCATTTTGTGCGGAGGACCGAATTCTAAAAAGGAAGGGTTCCCGGGGTTGACGCTTCACGGTACTGCGAAAGTACTTGCCGTGGTCTTTGAGCCAAAGCTCAACCTCATCGGCCCCTGAAAAATCGAGTATCATTCGAGAGACTTCCCGTTGGAAATCAGGCCTCAGGATACCCTGGTTTGCATAATGTAATATTTGGTGGGATAGTGTTTGAAATTCTTTGGCCAACTTATGAAAGGAAACATTTCTATTGAGATGTTTTGACCGATTCATACCGATTGCCCTCTAAAGTGCAAATAATATTACCGTATCCATCCCGCAACTGGAGAGATGACTCATTCAACAGACAGAATTATTTTATCTTAATTTTCAGACAAAAGAAAGGAGGAGATGAGATTCATTCGAGGAGTTTCAAAGTAGAATTTCCAGACTAATGGAAGATGACAGGGCTGATGGATTTCTCGATCCCTGAAAGGCTCAAGGCCGAAAAAAATAGCATTCTACCCAAATTGAGCGATTTTTTCACCCTTCATAAGGGGGGCGGGGAGGCCGAAAAGCCTTTTAGGACTCCCTGTCATAATCCAAAAAAGTAAGATGCGAATATGATGCCAAAAACCCAATTCAAGCATCAAAATAACATCTTGATTTAATTAGATATTTTCCTGATGGAATTTTGAGAAAAGAATTATTTACTTGTTGGCTGGTCAAGTTTATTCGGAGAAAAGAATTGGGCAGGGGATACTTTAATTAAATCCTTTGATTATAAAGTGATCAAAGATTGAACAAGGTTGGTGGTTTATCAGCAAAAATTTAGGGATTTCAAGATAGTAGCCCGTATTTTTCTATCCGATGGCGCAGGGTATTCCTGCTGATCCCTAAGAGCTTGGCTGCTTGAACCTGATTCCCCTTGGTTTCGGAGAGGGCCTTCTGGATAAGAAACTTTTCAATTTTCTCCAAGAGGTTAGAATGAAGGCCCGTTCCCCAAAACTGCAGGATCTCCGAAAAGAGTGGATTAAGCATTTTATTTAGATTTTTTTCCAGCTCCTCCTCATTGGCAAAAGAAAGGGACCTCTCCTCTATATCGAAAATGATTTCTTCTTCGGTCATGACTTCTCCTTTGCAAAGGATGAGACCTCTCTTTACGGTATTTCCCAATTCCCTCACATTTCCTGGCCAGTTGTAAGAACACATTTTGTCAAAAACCGAAGGATCAATATACGAGACCTTTGTTCCAAGTTGCCGGCTATAAAAGTGGAAGAAGTATTCGGTCAGCTCTTGAATATCCTCTTTGTGCTCTCTCAATGGAGGCAGTACTATGGTCATGATTTTGAGTCGATAGTAGAGGTCTTCCCTGAATTTTCCCTCTTTAATCAGTTCCTCCAGTTTCCGGTTGGTGGAGGCCAAAACCCTCACATCGACCTTGATGGTCTCGTTTTCGCCGATGCGCTCAAATTCTCCCTCCTGAAGAACACGAAGGATCTTTGCCTGGGTGGAGAGAGTCATATCCCCTACCTCATCGAGGAGGATTGTTCCCTTATTGCATTGTTCGAACTTCCCGATGCGTTTTTTGCTGGCCCCCGTAAATGCCCCTTTTTCATGCCCGAAGAGCTCGCTCTCCA
>VGSS01000140.1 GCA_016874935.1 Deltaproteobacteria bacterium
ACCGGCGAGATCATCCTCTTCTTCCTGATGGTTCAGGGGATCGCCTTCGTTGGATCTCTGATCTTTGGTTTTTTAGCCGATGGTATAGGAAACAAGAGGACGATTATGCTCTCCCTCGTCATCTGGTCGCTTATCGTCGTCTGGGCTTTCCAACTGGGGATCATCTGGGATCCTAAAACAGAATACTGGATCTTAGGAGTGTTAACAGGGATTGTACTGGGAGGAAGCCAGGCGGCCTCCCGTTCCCTCCAGGGGATTTTCACCCCTGATGCCAACAGCGCTGAGTTCTTCGGGTTCTTTGCCGTCTCAGGAAAGTTTGCCTCTGTCTTCGGACCTCTCATCTATGGCATTCTGATTGCCATCACCGGCAGCGTCCAGTCCGGTATCCTCTCGGTGCTTTTCTTTTTCATTGTCGGTGGAATCCTCCTCTGGACAGTAAACGAAAAGAGAGGGATGGAAGAGAAACAGAACCCGGTCCTTTAGTCCTTAAAAACTCCTTGACAAATCATTCTTAATTTCTTAACATATTTGTTAAGAATTATGGAACAATCAATCGCCGAACAGAAAGCCTGTGAATTGGGAATTGACCGAACCCAGGTGGTCCGCGAGTACTGGGAACTCATCCTTCTGAAAGGGCTTTATGAATCCCCCCAGGCTCGGTATCTCATTTTCAAAGGAGGAACAGCCCTTCGGTTAGCCTACGGTTCTCCAAGGTTTTCTGAAGACCTAGATTTTTCATTGGCCAAAGATGTGATGAAAGGCAAATTTCGTCCGCTCATAAAAAAGATCATTTCCCCTTATCCTGAATTGAGCGATACTGACCTTGAAGAAAAATATTATACTTACTTAGCCGAGATTAAAGTCAGTCAAAATTATTTGACAATGCCTTTTCGAATCAAAATTGAGGTTTCCAAGAGAGAGGCGCCAAATTATCGTTGGGAGCTGAAGCTTCTGAACTCACCTGCCGCGGTCATCCAGGTGATGGCACAGGTGGCAACCCAGGAACAGATTTATCAGGACAAGTTGATCTGTCTGAAGGGGAGGGGTAAACCAAAAGATATTTTCGACCTCTGGTACCTGTCAGAAAGACTCAGAATTCCCTATGCCCCAGAAAATATAAACTTCAAGAAGAAAGATCTTATCCGTGATCTTCGGAAATATTTGCCAAGGGATTTTTGGCCAGCCATTGAAAGACTCATCAGATGAAAGGGATTGAACTCCTAAAAACACTTCAGAAGATCAATAAACCCTTCTACACGATTGCTGATCTGGAAAAAGTCACATGCCTTCAAAGAAATAGCCTCTATGTGGCCCTGAAGAGATGGGTGGCAGGGGGCGTCATCGAAAGGGTTGCCCAGGGCATTTACCTTCCAATGGGAAGCCTTATTTCAATGGAAACCCTGGCGGCCCAAATCTATCTTCCTAATTACCTTTCTTTCGAATCGGCTTTGTCCGGTTATGGAATTCTGAACTTGATCCCTTATACCATTACTTTTGCCACTCCGAGAAAGACAAAGAAGTTCCTTCTCCGAAAACAGCAGGTTGAATTCAGACAGATCACACGAGACCTTTTCTTCGGGTTTGAAATGAAGAACGGAATATATATCGCTTCGCCCGAGAAAGCTTTTCTGGATGAAGTCTATCTCTTATCAAGAGGAAAAGTGACTCTTGATTTTGATGAAGTAGATATCAAAAAATTGTCAATTAAAAGATTGAAGAATTATTCTAAATCATTCCCGCCCTATGTTAGAAGTCAATTGGAGGACATCCTCTCCAAACGATAAATGACAAAATGTGAATGTAGGTGTAAAGGAAAGCATACGGGTTAGAATTATGATGGATTCGTAAAAAGTCACCTGAGCCCAATTTCATCAATTATGAATTAGGGAATAGGTTTACCCCACCGGATGAATAGTCCCTTTGGTTATTTCCCATGACAAAGAAGATATTTTGGGATGATCCTTATTTAACTGAGATTAACACTTGTGTTACCGGCGTCCAAGGCGATGAGGTTACCCTTGAGCAGACGATCTTCTTTGCCTTCTCAGGAGGACAGGAGAGTGATACCGGGACCATAGGTAATTATCATGTTCTCCAGGCTCGAACCGAAGGTAAGGAAATCATTTATACGCTTGAACAGGGGCATGGGTTAAAGAAAGGAAATCCGGTAAGCATTAAGATTGATTGGGCAAGGCGATATCAATTGATGAGGTTGCATTTTGCTGCAGAGATTGTTTTGGAATTGATGTATCGGAATTTTGAATCGATTAAGAAAGTCGGGGCTCATATTGCTCAAGAGAAGGCAAGGATAGATTTTGAATGGAGTCAGAATATTTCAGACATATTGCCAAGCATTCAAAAGGAAGCTCTTCGCATCATCGAGGCTAACTCCGAAATTATCAGCGCTTTCAGCAATAAAGAAACAGAGGAGCGATACTGGGAGGTTACAGGTTTTCCGAAGGTCCCCTGCGGAGGAACACACTTAAAGAGAACGGGTGAAATAGGGGGGATCGAATTAAAACGTAAAAATCCAGGTAAAGGAAAAGAAAGAATAGAAATCTATTTGACGGATGGTCCAACAAAACAATGAATATAGACCAATCTTAATTGAAACCTGCTGAACTAAAAGTCATTCTTCGAGAAGTTTTTTGACCTCAGCCCATTCCCTTTCCATAAAATAAAGAGAGGTTAGGTTCTCCCATGGAGGAAAAACTCCCCGACCTTTTCCTTAAGTTCCTTTTCGGTCCAATCCGGATGGGCATGGCGTAAAGCAGCCATTTTTAAATGCCGCGCGGAGGAATAGAGCTGGATCGCTATCCGAAGCTTCTGTTCGGGCGTCATCGTTTGATAGATATTTTCTTGGAGAGGATGCATTCTTAACCTCTCAGCTTTATAGAAAAGCTTATCCCATCCCCTCAAATAATTGTCAAATGAAAAAAGAGAGAAATGGAAGAGAGAAAGAGACTTGTTTCCTAAGGTGTAAAAGTTTGCCCTGAGCAGCGCTTCCTCACCCTGCCCCCAAAAGCGGGGTTTGGCGCCGTCGAACGGGTCAACATTTAAAATGAAAACAGTATCAAATGAGATATTGATTCCTGAAATGGTATTTTGCAATATTTACCCTTCTGTGCAATATTTCAAACGAAAATCAACGAGGAAGGTTAAATTTCCGAGGAAATTTTTAAATGATGAACGGGAAAAAAGTGTTTAATAAGTGGTTGACATAAACCTACCCTTGATATATTCTGTGCACCAGGTGAGGCACAAAAGGAAATATCAATGCGTTTAGGTAGAGGGGGCTTTGGAGAGGATGAAACAATTCAACTTGGTCAACAACGTCCCAACCGCCCTCAGAAGTTTGACTGAAAGACTACAGATTTTATCGACTATGAGATCCATACTTCATCCGATAATTAGAAGGTGGATAGACTTAACGGCACTAACCCTCATTGGAGTACTTGTCTGCCAGAGAAGCCGGGCCACAATTTCACGCTGAACGCAACGTTTGATGAAGTCAAGCCAGAAACTTATGATGCCCTGGTGATCCCTGGTGGACAAGCGCCGGAGTACATTCGTCTGAACGAGAAAGTACTTGAAGCGGTTCGTCACTTTGCCAAGGCGAATAAGCCCATTGCTGCCATTTGCCATGGCGCGCAGGTGCTGGCAGCGGCAGGAGTGATTCAGGGCAAGGGATGTTCAGCTTATCCAGCAGTGGGGCCCGATGTGAAAACTGCGGGCGGGAAGTACGTTGACATACCAGCGGATAAGGCTCATGTGGATGGCAACCTCGTCACCGCACCTGCCTGGCCAGCCCACCCTGAGTGGTTAGCGAAGTTTTTGAAGGTGTTGGGGACGAAGATTGAGCCATAAGGAGATTTTTTCTTTAAGCCCCCAGATGATCATTACTGTTTGATAATTATTTAAAAAGATTAGAGTGTAAGTACGACAAACATCGGATTACCATACTGACTTCTAATCAGCCGTGTCTTTTTTTCTAAGGAACGCCATTTCACAGGCAACAGCGGCAAGAAGAAAAAAGAGGCAGATCAGGTAGGGGATACGAGGGTTAAAAAAATGGGCGCCGAGGCCGCCGAGGATGGGGCCTATGAGAGCTCCTATGCTCAAAATGGATTCATGATAGCCAGTTCCCTTTCCTTTCTGTGTCGAGAGCTGGATGGCGTAAAGGAGACTGGAGTAGTAGGTGACACTGGTAGAGAGGCCGATCATGATGAGGGCGATGGCAAAGAACATAGGAGAGCTGGTAGAGTAGATTATCAAAAGCCCTAATGCAACCAGGGCCTGAGCGCCGAATAGGTAACGCCTTCGAAAGTGCCAGAGTTCGCTTCCACGAAGAAGCCAGAAGCCTAAAAACAGAGAGAATCCGAGACAACCGATGAGCAAGCCAACCATCTGAGGGCCGCTGCCGAGATCTCGGGCCAGTTTGGGAAACTGATATCGTGCGTTTCCAAGAATGAACCAGGACATGAAGTTGGCAATCCAGACGGAATAAAGGAAGTTTTTGTGCCAGGGCTGCATAGGAGGTTCCGCTATGGATCCCTTCTCCTTCGCTTTACTAGGCCGGTCATAGATAGACCTATAGCTCAATAGGAGCAAGACAAAGGAGAGAGCAGCCGCAAAGAAAAAAGGGAATCTTGGATGAAAACCAAAAAGAAGCCCTGAAATGATTGGACCAATAAGATGGGAAGCTGTCCATGCCATATTCATGGTTCCAATCCCCCTGGCCAGGCTTCCCTCTGTTTGATGGTCCGCCACCCATGCCTGAAAGGAAGGCCAGAATAGAGAGAGGCAGAGTCCGTTAAGGCCAGAGAGGAGAAGGATGACCCCAATGTGGTTGGCGATCGCCGCAACCAGACATGACAAAGTAAAGAGTAAGGGGCCAAGCAGAATGAGCCGGCGTCGTCCGAAACGGTCAGAAAGAGGGCCCATGCGGTGGGCCAGAACCATATGGACTGCTGCTGTGATACTTCCCACCAGACCAAGCTGGACAGGATTTGCCTTGAACTCAATCAGTAAAAGGGGGGCAGCGAGGTAGTACCCACTCAAGACCAGGTCCATTCCGAAGGGAGCGACCCGGATCATCAAACGTTCATCAATTCGGAACACAGAGCCTGAAAACCTCCATTCTTTTCAAAGGAACTTGCAACGCCACACATCGTTGATAACCTCCCGCCCATTCGTGCGTCAATAGAAAAACGTTTTTCGGCATCGGGAAGTTTTTTGGAATTCCCTTCATAGAGATATTACACAGATTTGAAGCAGTGTTTCATCCCATTTCCCTCGAGGTGACAAAAAATATTGACAAATAGGATAAAAATGGTATATTTATTATACATTATGGAATTTGAATACGATGAAGTTAAAAGCAAAAGAAACAAAGAAAAACACGGGATTGATTTCGTGGAGGCTCAACTTCTTTGGGACGATCCTGAAAGGATGGAAATCCCGGCAAAAACTGAGGATGAAACCAGGTACGTAGTTATTGGTAAGATGGGTGAAAAACATTGGTCAGTGATCGTTACCTGCAGGAAGAATAAGACAAGGATCATATCCCACGCGCCGATCACGCAAGGAGGAGATAGAATTTTATGAAGGCTAAGGAACTGGACAAGAAGTTTGATAAGGGGGAGGATATTTCGAAGTATTTGGATCTATCGCGTGCATCCAGACCTGGAAGGGATCAAAGAAGGGTGAATGTGGATTTACCCAAATGGATGATTGAATCATTAGATAAAGAGTCCCGCCGACTCGGAGTAACACGGCAATCGATTATCAAAGTTTGGATCGCTGAAAGGCTCCAAAAGGTACAGGCCTAAATCATTCCCGGGACTATGTAAGAATCTATTAGCGTTATCTTCCGAAGAGGTATTTGGTGGCGAAGTCCGGATCGCTTGTCAAATTGACCCCTAACTTTCGCAGGCCGGCTTCGTCGCCAGGAGTGGGCATGTGAGTCATATGAACCTCACATCCTG
>VGSS01000141.1 GCA_016874935.1 Deltaproteobacteria bacterium
ATACTAAATTGGCTCTCAAACCCAAGCAGTGTTTGAGATAGATATGAATGGTCTGCTGGATGGTCTTACGATAAGACCGTGACACATCGATGAGGACGCCATCCATATCGAAGATGAGAAGATCCATCATGGGCACCATTTCATTGCAAAATGCAAAATGTAAACTACAAAATGATCAATTTTTTCTTAATCTAATTTTCATAAACTCATAAAAAGTCGTCACACCGGTGAAAACCGGTGTCCAGAGAATTCTTAATCAATTGAAAAGACTGGATTCCGGCTTTCGCCGGAATGACAACCGTTATCTTTTTTTGGCTTTTTGCGAGATCATCAATTTTGAATTTTTCAATTTGCAATTTGAAATCTGAATTTATATCCCTATAATCTCATCCATCACTATGTTCACCAGGCTTTTGGCATCGAGCCCTTGCATCCGATAGAGGTCATCCGGTTTTCCGGAGCTTCCGTATCGGGAGATCCCCATCTTGCGAAGGCGAGCGGGAAGACCATGCTCTGCGATGACATTGGCGATGAGGCTTCCCAGACCTGTCTGGATATGGTGATCTTCGTAGGTGATCACTCTTCCGGTTTTGGCCGCTTTCAGGATTGCATCGATATCCAAATCGCTTAAACAAGAGATATTGAGGACCTGCACCTCCACCCCTTTTTCTTTTAATTTCCTCCATGCCTCAACCGCCCGATAGACCATGCCTCCGGTTGTGATGATGGCTGCATCCTTCCCATTTCGGATCAGGTCAGCCTTGCCATATTGGAACTCATAGGGCGTAGCGAAGCAGGGGACTCCATCTTCTGTGAGGATGGCGGGGATTGGAGACCGGCCCATGGCCACGAGGAAGTTTCCCTCTGTCCTTGCCACATATCGAATGACGCGGTCGGTCTGGTTGGGATCCGCGGGGATAATGATCCTGTATCCGAAAAGATTCCTCATCAGGCCAACATAGTCAATACATTGATGCGTTTTCCCATCCTCTCCCACATCGAGGCCGTTATGGGTGCAGATGAGTTTGAGGTTCGTCTCATTGATGTCGTTGAGGCGGTGCTGATTATAGGTTTCATCGACACCGAAGACCCCGAAGTCTGCAAAGAAGGAGAGAAGGCCAAGGGTGGAGATGGCTCCGGAAAGGGTGGCGGTATGGTGCTCCTGGATTCCTCCCTGGAAGAAACGCCCCGGAAATTGCTTGGCGAAGGCGGTCGTCTTTGTTGAAGGGGCTAAATCGCAATCGAAGACAACGATCGGGAGAGAACCGTCCGGCTGAAGATTGGCTTTTGCAAGATCGACCAGAGCGTTTCCGAATGCGGAGCGATTGTCCGTCTTCTGATCTTTTCCATAATCTCTCGGAATCGCGGTCTGAATATGGAGGGTTCCCGCCGGATATTTCCTGCTTTCGTAAGGAAGGGTATTTTTCTCCCGTATTTGACGGTAATGCTCTAAATCGTCCTCCACTCCGAGTTCCTGAATCGCCTTCTTATACTCTTCCATATTAAGGGCTCTTCCGTGGAATTCCTCTTTTCCCTCCATGAATGAGACCCCTTTGCCCATGACCGTGTGGGCGATGATGGCGGTGGGGTGCTTTGAAAAGGTTGCTTCCCGAAAGGCACGGTGAATCTCCTGAAATTGATGACCATCGACTTCAATAACCCGCCATCCATCCGACTCGAAATTTTTTGCGATGTTCTGAGGCATGATCTCCCCGGTGATGCCGCTGATCTGCCTTTTATTGTAATCGATGATCACCGTCAGGTTATCGAGGCCATATTTGATGGCAAACCGGCGGGCTTCGGTAATCTGTCCTTTCTGCTGTTCGCCGCAACCCATCGCCACAAAAACATGGAAATCCTTTTTTAATACTTTTGCGCCCAGGGCAAAACCGCATCCGGCCGAGAGGCCCTGGCCGAGATTGCCGGTATCCCACTCCAGACCCGGAATCCCTTTTTCCACGTGGCCCTCAAAGGGGCTTCCGGCTTTCCGAAAGGTAGCAACGGCTGCTTCAATCGGAAAGAAACCTGTACGGCCAAGGGCGGCATAGACTCCCGGAGAGGTGTGGCCATGACTGATGACGATCCTGTCCCTGTCCGGATCATCGGGATTTTTAGGATCGATATTGGCATAGGAGTAGAGGATGAGATAAAAGTCAATGGATGACATGGACCCTCCGGGATGACCGGAGCCGGCCAGAGTCGTCATCTTTAAGATATCGCCTCTCGCCAGTTTCGAAAGTCCGGAGAGCCTTTTGAGGGAGACCTCATCCAATTTTTCCGCATTAAATCTTTTCACAGTCATCTATAACCTCCGCTACAGAATCGATGTCAATAAAATCCCCCCGCACCCTCCTTTGATAAAGGGGAGCAGGGGGGATTTCTGCCTTATTATAATTAAGATTGAATTCATTGCAAGCCTCTTTTAAGATATATTCCATTGACGGAGGATATTATAAATGATAGGGATTGAATATCAAGGGAAACGAATTCCATGCCGTTTGATCATTTTTGATAAGGACGGAACCCTGATCGATTTTACAGCGACCTGGGTTCCTTTGATTCGAAAACGGGTCTCCTTCCTTTTAAAAAAACTGGGAAAGAATGGAGAATGGGAGGCTTTCCTCTTGAAATCATGGGGCATTGATCCCACAAGCGGAAAAGTCGATCCAAGAGGGCCCTGTCCTGTCTCGCCCCGGTCGGATGAGATCATCATCGGAACGATGGCTCTTTACCAGCATGGGTATCCTTGGGACGAAGCAAAGCAGTGGGTTGCACAGGCTTTTGACGAAGCGGACGCAGATGGGGATTGGCGGCAGAATGTTGTCCCCATCGAAGGAATTCAGGCTTTCCTTACCAAACTTAAAAAGGATGGGTTTCATACGGCGCTAGCAACCAATGACGAGCGAAAAGACACTGAAGCCATCCTCAATCATCTCGGCATGGATGGTCTATTTGATATCATCCTCTGTTGGGGAGAGGTTAACCCAGCCAAGCCTCACCCCGAAACCATCTTTACCATTTGCCAAAAGCTTTCGGTTTCTCCCAGTGAAACTGTGATGGTAGGGGATTCGGTAACAGATATGATGATGGGAGAGAGAGCCGGGGTGGCGTTGACGGTTGGGATTCTGGAAGGTGGGGTGACGCCAAAGGAAGAGTTAAAAAAGGTGGCGGATCTTGTCGTGGATTCCATCCGGGATTTAAAATTCTCCGAAATTTAGTTCGGAGTCCAGAGTTTGAAGTTTCTAATACTTAGGCTAAGGCTTAGGCTAAGGGGTCAGGTCTCAACATTCAACATTCATCATGATGCCAACATTTGCACAATTCCATTTTGTCAAATGTTGAGATCTGCCCCCTTTTTCTTATATTGCTGTAATCCCAGTGCTAGTGGGCAAGGTTAAGTTCGAATGGGCTCGATAAACTCCAATTGCAGCCGAAGGAAGATGGGGCAAGGCTACACTATACACTTTACAACCTGCAGATAAAGTTAGGGGACAGAAAATCGTCTATTGAATTCCAAAAAAAAGATGAGGACCTAACAAATCAGCGAGTGTTCACTCACCTGCATGCCTAAAGGCCGCATCCTCTTCCCCGCCGCTCAGCGCCGAGGGTACTCGATTTCAATTATTAATCCGGAGATCAAGCGCAGTGTTTATCTTCACTCTTTGTGAGGGTGGGTGTTTAGTCTTTCTTTTTTTCTGCTGAAGGTTCGTTCTCTTTTTCAGCAGTTTCGTATAATTCTCTCAGATATTCACAGAGATGTAGTTTCTGAAAGGCCTGGTCTTCAGGTTTATAAATGGACAACTCTAAAGGTTTTTCGTCATCCGATTTTAATGGATCGTTTTCCTTCATGATAAAATGCTTCCCTTTCACCCTTCTTTTTCCCAGTACAATAATTTCTTAATCCTCTCAATGAGCATGGCCCGAACAGCCGGGTTCTTTATTTTGGTCACCTCTTTCCACTCTCTCCAGTCTCCCAGAAGATCGTAATAGAGGTTGGCACAGGCCCTCTGATAAAAAACGTTCGCCTTTGGATTCACTTCCTGAACACAGGTCTGAAGCTCTTTGAAAAGCCGGTCCCTCTCCTCCTCATTCTCAATATGAAACATCAAAACTTTTGATGAAGCAGAGGGCTGACTCGATCCGAACTTTCCCTTCACAAAGTGGTTTTCGAGAAACTGTTCCTCATATTTTTCTAACACCTCCAGGCATTCCTCCCGGTTTTTTAGAACGGCGACGACCTTCCAACATTGAAACGCCTCCTTCAGTTCAATCTCTTCCTTTCCCTCCTGCAATTGCTGATAAAGGTTGGCAATACAGGGCACACATCGGCCATAGATATTCCCCTTCGTGACCTTCAGTTTCGGATCACTCTCGAAACTGATCCAGTTGTCTTTGGAATCTCTCCAGAATCTCTTGTCAAGATAGATTCGTCTCATGGATTATCCTTCTCCAGAAAGGTGAGATGTGAAACCTCTCCTTGCTGCTCCGACCAATTTATCTTAACATAATCCGGAAAAAGACTTAAGGCTACCTCTAAAAATGTCATTCCGGTGCCGATCTTCATCGGGAGAATCCAGTCCCGCCCTTGGCGGGATTGATATGACTGGACTCCGGTTTTCACCGGAGCGACGAATTTTGAATTATTAGAGGTTCCCTTAAATAGACTTTTTCGTCAACTTGATATAAACGGATTGGGAGAGAAACTTGGTTCAAATTAAACCGATTCATCAAGAGATCTTTGAAAAAGCCAAACCCTGCCTTCGAACCCGAAAAAATCTCATTCACACTCGAATCGCACTCCGCTATGCCCTGGAACTTCTCCAATCGGAGCAAGGTGACGAAGATATTGTCATCCCCGCAGTCCTTCTCCATGATGTGGGCTGGAAAACGATCCCAGAAGAATTGCACCTTACCGCCTTCGGTCCAAACCCATCCAATCCCAAATTGACAAAGGTCCATGAGATTGAAGGAGCTAAAATGGCCGAAGCTATATTGAGTAAGCATCAATACCCCCCTAAAAAGATTAAAGAGATCTGTCAGATCATTCGCGGCCATGATACGAGGAAGAGAGCCATCTCAGTCAATGACCATATCGTCAAGGATGCCGACAAATTATGGCGGTATTCCCGAAAAGGCATTGCCATTGATTTAGGGCGGTTCCATGTGAAACCTGTTCCCTATCTTGACTACTTGGAGAAGGTTATCAACCAATGGTTTCTGACCTCCACAGCGAGAGAGATAGCTAAAAAAGAGATTAAAAAGAGAAGAATCGAACATTTTATTCGCATTATCCGCAAATGAATCCACCATTCCCTCTTGCTCTAATCTTCTGTTCAGAATATACTATGATGGAAAGCCTGTGGAGGTGACTCCTTGTGAAAAGGTCCGGATTATTTTTTATTTTAACCGTCTTTTTAGGCCTTCTTTCATGCCTCTACCCTACCCTGATTTCCTCCCAGGGACCGCCCCATGAAAAGATCGTCTTGAGAGGTTTTGATGGAAATCCTCTCACCATAGAGAGTAAAATCCCTTACAGCCCCAAAAAGACCTGTGGGGCCTGCCACGATTATGATCTCATCACAAAGGGTTATCACTTCCAGCAGGGTCGAACCGATCGGACCGGGAAAATTGTTGTCAGCGATACTTACGAGTCCCAATTTCCCTGGAACCTCTCTTTGGGATTATTTGGAAAATACTCCCCTGTCTCCACGGATTCGAGTCAGTTGACCCGGAAAGTAAATCAAAGCTTATCTGAGATGGATAAATCCTCTTCCTTCTTCGCCCAGAACTGCGGAATCTGCCATCCCGGAGGAGGATGGGCAGAGTTCGATCGCAAAGGAAATCTCTACTACAATGATGAAACAAAAAAATTTGGTTATGAACTTTCGGGTGATGATCCAGCCTTTGATGGTGATTACACATCCTTCAGCGCGGGCAATGAAAAATACGGGGTCCCCTGGGACCAAAGTGGAGTAAGTGAGGCGG
>VGSS01000142.1 GCA_016874935.1 Deltaproteobacteria bacterium
ATGATTCTGGAGTCGATGGGATCATTGTTCACATCTATGCCGGACATGGAATATGGCTTCTTGATCCGAAGGAGATTCTATCAGGCGTGAAAGGGCCGAGAAAACCCATCCTCTTCTGGTTAATCGGACTGGAGAGTGTGCGGGAGGCCACACGATTGCCCCTCGAAGAAGAAGGCTGGCCAACCTTCCACGAAATCCACCGGACTGTTCGTGCCATAGCAAGCCTATTTGAATATTGCCGTTAATCCAGGAGCTGAACAACCGGCCAATTTCAGCGGAGAGATTCAGCTTCTCCAGTCTCTATTCTAAAATCTCTTTGGATCTTTTTAATTGCCTCTAAATTCCCCGCCTTTTTTACTTCAATCTTTTTTTCTTTGATAAGGGTCGTGATCAAAAGAGAATCTATGCCTTCCTTTGAGAGGCATTTTGCTTTGACTTTCTCCGGGACAATGATTTTTACTTCCCCTGCTATTTTTCTTAGCAATTCTATTTTTGCAAGGAGAATAAGCGTTGAGGCATCAAAAACGATCTCCATGTTTACAATCTACTACATGCGTAATTGTTTGTCGAGGACGCAATCTGAGATCCCAATCTGAGATCTCTGGAAAACTACTTTTCGCTCTCTGATTACATAGATTTCAAAAAATGATTCCACAGATTTTTCTTTATTTATCAATGCGTTTCTAATCTGTGTAATCGGTCCCTAATCGATGTAATCAGGGATTTCTGGACTTTTCCGGAAATCTCAATCTTTTATCGAGGCCACCCAATTTATGAACTTTTTTCTTTGACAACGGTTAAAAGTGCCTATAGAATAGCTTCCAATCTCGGTGTAGGATAATCCAAACGTTTTTAAATCTATTACTCCGTTCACCCTGAGCCTGTCGAAGGGTGTTTTAGCATTTGTGCAACAGGGTCTAATAGACCTGTAACCTAACCCAAAGTCTTTCAATATTTAAGAATTTTTATCCTTGTTTTGAATTGGAGATGGACATGTTCACGATTCTGGTGACGGGCGGGGCCGGATATATTGGAAGCCATGTGGTAAAGGAACTTCTCCGACAGGCTTACCGGCCTCTGGTTTACGACAACCTCCAGAGCGGCCATCGAAGGGCTGTTAAGGATGCGCTATTCATAGAGGGAGATCTTGCCGATCAGACGAAACTCCGGCAGACCTTTGAGACCTACACCGTCGATGCCATCATGCACTTTGCAGCCGATTGTCAAGTTGGAGAATCCGTAAAGGAGCCCTTGAAGTACTATAAAAATAATGTGGTCAATAGTATCCGACTCCTCGAAACGGCAGAAGAGTTCCATGTTAAAAAATTTGTTTTTTCTTCCTCGGCCGCAGTCTATGGAGAACCCTCTGAGATTCCCATACCGGAAGAGCATCCCTGTCTTCCCACCAACCCTTATGGCGAGACAAAGTGGATCTTCGAAAGGGTCCTGCAATCCTTTCAATACTCGGAAAAATTAGACTACATCTCCTTGAGATATTTTAATGCGGCTGGAGCTGATCCAGAAGGTGAGTTAGGAGAAGATCACTCTCCGGAAACCCACCTCATCCCCATCGCTCTCATGGCCACCTTGAGGGGAGATGCTGTTCCTATCTTCGGGACTGATTATGATACGCCTGATGGAACCTGCATCCGGGACTACATTCATGTCGTTGACCTGGCACAGGCTCATATCCTGGCCCTGAAAAAATTGGAGGGGGGAAGGAATTCAGGAGTCTATAATCTCGGAAATGGAAATGGGTACTCTGTCAGGGAAGTGATTGAGACTGCGAAGAAGGTTACCGGAAAGAATATCCATTCTGTTGGGTCACCAAGAAGACCGGGAGACCCTGCGCGGCTGGTCGCCGGCTCAGAGAAGATGAAAGAGAAGTTGGGGTGGGTTCCAGGATATCCTGATCTCGAGACGATCATTGAGACAGCCTGGAGATGGCACCGTAACCATCCTGAGGGTTATGGCGATGCGAGGTAAAAGCAGATTGATCTTCCTTTGACCTCAGAGAGGAGTTAAACTTAATATTTTTCGGGCCTCATCGGGAGTTGCCACCTCTCTTCCAAATTCCTTTGAAATCCTCACGATCCTCTCGACCAACTCCGCATTGGTCTTTGCCAGCACCCCTCTGGAATAAAAGATGTTGTCCTCCAGCCCAACCCGGACATGGCCTCCCATGGTCATGGCGATCATCGCCATGGGAAGCTGGCCAGGACCGATACCGATCACCGACCAGGTCGAATCTGGAGGGATGATCTCTGAGAGATGGAGGAGAGACTTTGCTGTGGCAGACATGCCGCCAACGACTCCCAAGACAAATTGAAAGTGGAGTGGAGGTTTTAGAAGACCTTTTTCCAAATACCGAATACAGGTTTCAACCATTCCGACCTCAAATACCTCCAGCTCGGGCTTAATTCCCTTTGCCAGTGTCTCTTGGGCCAGGAGCTCTAAAAACTCCGGGGGATTGAGGAATACATTCTCCCTCATATTGATAGAGCCTGCATCAAAGGAGACCAGTTCCGGATTTAAGGATAAGGGAACAAGCCTCTCGCGAAATTCAAGATTTCTACCCGGAATGCCGCTTGTAGTCAGGCAGAGGATGGCATCGGTTTCGCTTCGAATACGGTCCACCACCTCCTTAAAGATAGAATAATCCTGGGCTCCCAGGCCTGTCTTCGGGTCTCTAACATGGATATGGAGGACCGAAGCCCCTGCCCTCCAGGCCTCAATGCCTGATTGGGCAATCTCCTCAGGAAGAATGGGGATATACGGCGTCTGTTGTCGTGTGATTCTGGATCCTGTAATGCCAACCGTAATGATCAGTTTTTCCATTCGACTTGTCCTATTGTTTTCAATCTGCTGTCCGCAATCCGGATTCTAAAATTTGAATAAAGGTCTTCTTCAGTAGTTCGATGATCTCATCGATCTGGTTCTCTTCTATGATCAGCGGCGGGCCGACCATCACCATGTCGCCATTTATTCCATCAACAAAACCCGTACCGGGGTAGAGGACGAGACCGTTCTCAAAGGCTGAACCGATTACCCTCTCCGTAAATTTTTCTCCTCTTGGAAAAGGTCCCTTCGTCTTCTGATCCCTGACGAGTTCGACAGCCATCATCAACCCTTTTCCCCTCACATCGCCCACAAAAGGAAAGGCTTTCAACTCCTCCAGCCTCTTTAAGAGATAGTCGCCCTTCCGGGGACATTGTTCGATCAGCCTTCTCTCCTCGATGAATCGGAGCACGGCAAGGCCGACTGCGCAAGCGACCGGATGGTGCGAAAAGGTATGGCCATGGACAAATCCACCTGTCTTTTCCTTCAATCGATCCACGGCCTTGCCCCGTGTGATCATCGCTGAGAGGGGGAAATATCCTCCGCTCATCCCTTTTCCCAAGACCATGATATCAGGAGAAAGATTCCAATGCTCAATAGCAAACCATCTCCCTGTCCTGCCCATGCCGGTCATCACTTCATCATCGATCAGGAGGATTCCAAAACGGTCGCAGATCTTTCTGACCATTGAGAGATATCCATCCGGGGGAACAAGGGCTCCGATCGTCGCTCCCCCAACGGGTTCGAGGATGACCGCCGAGATCGTCTCCGGGCCCTCCATCCGGATCACATGTTCCAGCGCCTTTGCGCATTCGAGTTCACACTGTGGATAGGAAAGGTTGAAGGGGCACCGGTAACAGTAAGGCGGCGAAAAATGCGGAAAGTCGATTAGAAGAGGAAGATAGGGCTTTCTCATCCCGATTCTTCCAGTCAGGGAGAGGGCTCCAAGGGTATTTCCGTGATAACTCTGCCACCTTGCAACGACACGCCATCTCTGGGCCTGCCCTGAATCCAAAAAATATTGCCTTGCAAATTTGATGGCCGCCTCGATCGATTCGGAGCCTCCGGAGAGAAAGTAGATCTTATCCAGTCCTTCAGGCAGGATTCTTCCGAGCGCCTCTGCATACTCCTCAATCGAACGTGTGGTAAACTGGGTCCCATGGACATAGCCCACCTTGCCCATCTGCTCCATCATCTTCTGGAAGATTTCACCATGCCCATGTCCGATATTTGCCACCAGAGCGCCGCCGGAGCCGTCGATATATCGTTTTCCCTTCTCATCATAGAGATAGATCCCATCTCCATGTGTGACCAGAGGATAGACTCGGCCTAATTTCCGGTAAAAGACGTGTCCTTTGGGATAGGTGAACTCCATTCCGCACCTCGATGATCAATGAATTTCTTCAAATAGATTAACCTTCTTTAACCTTTCTCCATTTTCTTTTCAAGGAAAATTTAGTCGGGGGAGAATAAGTTGAAGAAAAAGGAAATTCTTGTCGAATCAATCGTCAGGATTGTCGAATGAGAGGTGTGATCTATCTATATTTGACCTGTTGTGAGACAAGCGTAATCCGCGTTTGAAAACTTTTATATTTCTCTAACCTCTTAAAAATTCTTAATAAAATGAAGCGATAGGAGATTAAAAATCTAAAAGACCTGAATGGATTGGCACGGTCGTTGCTTTATAAGAAAATAAAAATCCAAAAGAAAGGAGGTGAATCGAATGAAAAAGTTAATGATCGTATTGAGTCTGGTTGTCACGATGGTTTTAGGTGCGGCTTATTCTTACGCCCGTGGCCCGGGGGATGGCCCTCGAGGGAAAGGCGGGCCTTGCCGGGAATCTTCCGAAATCGGCAAGGGTCCAGCTTTTACGCCTGAGCAGAGAACAAAGTTTCAGGAGTTACGTCAGAAGTTTGTGGAGCAGACAGCAAAGATCAGGGGAGACCTTTTGACCAAGAAACTGGAACTTCAATCCCTCTGGAGCAATCCAAAGGCTGAGGCTAAGGCCATTGTAGAAAAAGAGAAAGAGTTAAGAGACCTCCAAAACCAGATGAGGGATAAGGGTTTGCAGTTTAAATTGGAAGCCCGGCAATTCCTCACGCCTGAACAGCTCGCGGGAGTAGGGCCGGGATGCGGGATGGGTCCTAGTTTCCGTGGAGGACAGATGAAAGGCCGTGGAATGGGACCTGGAAAGGGACCCCGTTTTTAATCTTTGCCACAGGTTAGGTTCAAAAAGGGGAAGGCCGATGCCTTCCCCTTTTATTTTTGACCCATTCGGCGGCACACAACTATCTTTTGAAATGAGTGTCTTATCCCCGCTCAGGGTCAAACCTGAGCCTTCGGCCTGAAGCTCACTATGCTTCAAACTGAAAAGTCATGGAAAGTCGAAGGTTTGACATTTTAAATCCATTCCGATATGTTTAAATTAGAACAGAGACCGGGAAGGATCATTAAAGCATGAAAATAAAAATAGCCGTCTTTTCCCTTATTCTCATCTTTCTGTTCCCGATCTCATCCTTTTCTCAATCGAAGGGAATGAAACCATGGAGAAAAGAGGCCCGTTGCTGGAGGGCATCGGAACTCCATCTCTCTCCGGAACAGGGAAATCGTCTCAACCTCCTTCAGCAGACCTACCTGGAGGAAACACAACTCCTTCGGGCTCAACTCGTCACCAAGCGGCTCGAATTCCGGGAACTCCTCATTAATCCCGCCATCAAAGCAGAATCTATCCGGACCAAATATATCGAGATGGTTGAAACACAGTCCAAATTGGAGGAGAAGGCCATCGAATACATAGTGAAGATCCGGGGTTTACTCACGCACGAACAGCTCAAATCCTGGTGCCCTGAGCAGGAGTTTCCTCTTTTTCAGGGAATGAGGCCCGGCCAAGGCCCCATGGGGCCTATGAGCCCCAGGAGAACCTTACCCCCGGAAGAATAGGAAGGGAGGCCGATTGTTCGGAAACAGCAACAGCAAGAGAATAAGCAGAAGCTTCCCGCCTGTCTATCTTGCGGTTTTCTCCGGAATCATTCTCATCATTCTGATCATTAACGGCCTCCTTGAAATCCACCGCACTCAAAAGGGATTCCATCTCCTCCTCGAAAGAGAGGCTACCGTCCTCAT
>VGSS01000143.1 GCA_016874935.1 Deltaproteobacteria bacterium
ACAGAAACAGAGCAGGCCCGGGAGGGCGATGGAGGGAAGACGTCCCGCCAAGAAAGATCCCAAAGAGGTTATTCCCTTCCATGAGGGCAGCGAAAAAGATGAGGAAACCCTCAGGGGTTTCTGAGAAAACCGGCACTGATTAGGACCTAATGACGCAGGATATCCAATGTCAGTGTTGGGTTGCGAATGGAGGATTTGAGGATTGGATGCGGGATTAACACCAGTTAGGTTGGAAAAGGCACAATTCGAGAGGATCAGTCAGCTGGTGCATCGATTAACAGGAATCAACTTACACCCGGGCAAACAGGAGTTGGTCAACGCCCGTCTGACAAAGCGGCTGCGGGCGCTGGGGCTGAAAAGCCTGGATGCTTACATGGAGTACCTGAAGCGTGACGACCCCGAAGGGGAACTCGTTGCCATGATCGAAGCCATGACTACGAACAAGACGAGTTTCTTCCGCGAGCCACAGCACTTCGACTACATGGGCCGACAGATAGTGCCGGGACTAAGAAATCGGAAGATTCGAATCTGGAGCGCCGGCTGTTCATCTGGTGAAGAACCCTACTCTATTGCCATCCTGCTCGATGAGACGATCCAGGATTTCGCCTTATGGGACATCAGCCTTCTGGCGACGGATCTCTCAAGCCGGATGATAGCATACGCCCGCAAAGGCATCTACGATAAAAATTGCCTTCGGGACGTGCCGCCCCTACTGATATCCAAATACTTTACTTGCATTGAGAGAAGTCCGGTGTGCCGCTATCAGGTCATTGAACCGTTACGACGCCATGTGCACTTTGCCCGGCTTAACTTGATGGAGGAGTGGCCCATGGGGGGCTCTTTCGACGTGATCTTCTGCCGGAACGTAATGATTTATTTTGACAAGCCCACTCAGGAACAGTTGGTTAACCGTTTTTGGAAACTGCTGAAGCCGGGGGGCCATCTTTTCGTCGGCCATTCTGAAAGCTTGGCGGGTTCGCAACATAAGTTGCGCTATGTGCAGCCTGCCATCTACATGAAACCAGGCATTAAATGATCTTTGAAGGTGTGAAAAGTGATATGCAAAGTGGGTGTCGCGGACATGAAGGTTTCAGCCGAGAGAGGTGATCTAATTATAACCCATGCACTGGGAAGCTGCCTGGGCGTTGCCGTACACGACCCGGTGGCCTCCGTCGGCGGGCTGCTTCATGTCATGCTGCCGCTTTCTACCATCGATCCGGTCAAGGCTGATCGAAACCCGTTTATGTTCGTAGACACAGGGTTCCCAAGGCTGCTCATCGAATGCTTCAAGAACGGCGCGCAGAAGCAACGGCTGGAGATAAGGGTAGCGGGAGGAGCCTACTCACAGGACAGAGAAGAAAACGATTTCTTTCAAATCGGCAAGAGGAACCTCATCATCTTAAGGAAACTACTTTGGAAGAACGGGCTGTTATTGAAATCTCATGACGTGGGCGGCAGCAATTCGAGGACGATGTCTCTCGAAATCGGTACCGGGAAAGTAACCATCAAGAGCGGCGGACAGATGAGAAATCTGTAGAGTGAAGACCGTTTTGGTGAACCCATAGGAGAGTTAACCATGGCATTGAACATTCTTTTAGTGGATGACAGTTCGGTGATGCGGGCAATCATCATCAAGACCTTGCGGCTCAGTCAATTACCCCTGGGCGAGATCCATGAGGCCTCCAATGGGCAGGAAGCCTTGAAGGTGCTGGATGGCAATTGGATCGACCTTGCCTTAGTGGACATCAACATGCCGGTCATGAATGGCGAGGAGATGATCAATAAGTTGAGGCAGAATCCGGCGACCGCAGATTTGCCGGTCATCATTGTCTCCACCGAAAGCAGCGAAACCCGCAAAGAGGAGCTCATACAGAAAGGGGCCGGGTTCGTCCACAAGCCATTCACACCCGAGACCCTTCGGGATGCCGTTTTGAGGACTCTAGGAGGATTGGATGAGCAAAAAGCTGGAGACAGAACTTTATAAGGCGGCTACTCTGACCTTTGAGGAGCTGGGTTTTTTGCTTCCCACACCGGAGGTAGACGAGCAACAATTGAACGCCCAGGTGGAGGCCGCGGTGAGCGTGGATTTCGAGGGACCATTCTCAGGAAGATTGTTAGTAAGGGTCTGTGGCGGACTTCTTCCCACCCTCACCGCCAATATGCTGGGCGAAGAGAATGTACCCTCTAAAAGTCTGCAATACGACGCGTTGGGAGAAATCGCCAACGTCATATGTGGCAATATGCTCCCGGGCATGGCCGGGTCGAAAGATGTATTTCACGTCAGTCCCCCCATGATGGCTGAAAGCATGGATTTGCCCCCTGTGGCAGAGGTACAAGTGGGTCTCGGTCTAGGGCGGGCGGATCTGCTCCTGTTCATCTCCAGGTATCCGGCGCTTATGGAGGAGTAATCAGGATGATTCGGGTATTGATTGTTGATGACTCGGCACTTGTCCGCAAAGCCCTAACCATTGAACTCTCTAAGCACCGAGATATCGAAGTGGTCGGGAGCGCCGTTGATCCTTATGTGGCGCGTGATAAGATCGTCAGGCTGCATCCGGATGTGATCACCCTTGATCTGGAAATGCCAAGGATGAACGGGCTCGCATTTCTGGCTAAGTTGATGAAATACTACCCACTTCCTGTCGTCGTGGTGAGCTCGCTGACACCGAAGAACAGCGAAACAGCCATGAGGGCATTGGAACTGGGGGCCGTAGAGGTTATCTGTAAACCAGGATCAGCCTACCGTACGACTGAAATCTCCCGCCAACTGATCCATGCTATCCGCGCCGCAGCTTCGGCGCGGATCACTAAACAACAGGAAAATTTGGAGACATCTGGGACAAGGATTCCAACCCTCCCTTTTCATCTCCAGACCACGCACAAAGTGCTTGCCATCGGGGCCTCAACCGGCGGCACCCGAGCCATCGAGTCCGTGCTCAGGAGTTTGCCCCCTACTTCCCCGGGTACGTTGATTGTCCAGCATATGCCCGAACAATTCACTACGACCTTTGCCCAAAGGCTCAACCAGATCTGTGAGATGGAGGTGCGTGAAGCTCAGGACAACGATCTGGTAGTGCCAGGCGTATCCCTCGTTGCCCCGGGCAACCGGCATATGCTCCTCCAGGAAAACGGGGCGCGTTACCAGGTGAGGATAAAAAATGGCCCTGCCGTGAACCATCAGCGGCCCAGCGCAGATGTGTTATTCCAATCCGTGGCCCGCAGCGCCGGGAGTAACGCTATCGGTGTGCTCCTCACGGGAATGGGTGCCGACGGAGCGAAGGGACTCCTGGCAATGCATGAGAAGGGAGCGTACACGATAGCGCAGGATGAGCAAACGTGCGTTGTCTTTGGGATGCCCAAAGAGGCCATAGCGCTTGGGGCTGTAGATGACGTCATTCCTATTCAACATATTCCACGGGCAATCGTCAGTTTTCTTCAAACTCAAAAAAAGGGAACGAAAGGCGAGATCTCTGAAGCGACGGGAAGTTCGTTGGATCTGTTACATCGAGAAGATCCAAAAAGAGAGAGCGAAATAAGATAAGATCTCCGCTCACGGGTGAATGGATGGAAACGAGCCCATGCCTGAAGTTGGGCCATCGGTCGAGGGTGATCCAATGTGATAGATAGAAAAAGCCATAGAGAGTTTGTTGGAGTTAAATGCAGCTTTTATCTTTTCCCTTGCAAAAACAGCTCAGGCAGATCGCCTTCGTGAGCCAAAAGGAGGTTGGGAATGCTTAAATTGGGGCCATTTTCAAAGGTCAGAAACAAATTAATCTTCTCTTTCGTCATCGTCGCCTTGCTCCTGTTTTTCATCCTGAGTGCGTACCACTTTCATCTCTGCACGGCGGCCCTGAAGCAACAGACGCTGTCCGGCTCGAGAAGTTCGGAATATCTTATGGCATCCATCGATCCCCTGAAGACAAAAATGCTCCTTTCCATTTTGGTGGTCTCTGGCCTAGCTGCGATCGTCCTTTACGGGGTCACGAGAAAAATCATGAATCCCCTCTCTAAAATGACCGACGCCGTCGCAACGTTGGCAAAGACGGGAGACCTTAGCCAGCCCGTTGAAGTCGATACCAAGGATGAAATGGGACATCTGTCCCGGTCATTTCAGGATACCATGCATTGGATGAAAGAAATGGCAGGGATTCTTTCCAGTATTTCTGATGGAAATTTAGACCAAAAAGTGGATGTAAAGTCGGAGAAGGATACGTTCGGCAGGGCCCTTCAGTCTATGATCGTAAGCCTGAAAAATTCGCAGGAGGCGCTGCAGGAATCGGAGGAAAAATTTAGAAAATCAGTGACCCATGCCCCCATCGGATTGAGCATTCTCAGTAATGGGAGTCGGTATGAGTATGTCAATCCCAAGTTCGTTGAGATGTTTGGATATACCCTGGCAGACATTCCCATGGGCCAAAATTGGTTCGAGAAAGCTTACCCGGATTCGGAGTACCGTCAGAAGGTTGCGGCTTGCTGGAAAGAGGACTTTAGTGAAGCGAAGGCAGGCAAGGCTCGTCCCCGGGTCTTCACCGTGACCTGTAAGAATGGCTCAAAAAAAGAGATCCTCTTCAAACGTGTTTTTTTGACCGATGGAAACCATTTGGTGACCCATGAGGACATCACCGAGCGCAAGCTGGCAGAACAGGTGTTGCAGGAATCGGAGGAAAAATATCGCACGCTGTTTGATGGCTCCAGAGAACCGACCCTGATCATTACCAAGGATGAAACATTTGTCGACGTGAATGCGGCCACCGTTGAGCTTTTAGGCTACAACAACAAAGAAGAGCTTATGGGGATCAAATCGATGGCTCAACTCTATTTCAACCCGGAAGACCAGGGCCGCATTCAAGAGATACTGTCGAAACAGGACCACGTGAAGGATATGGAGCAAGAGCTGAGAAAGAAGGACGGGGGGAAAATCTACGCTTTGCTAACGGCTAGTACGAGGAGGAATTCTAAGGGAAATGTCATCAGCTACAAAGTAACGATCAGGGACATCACCGATCGCAAGCAGGCAGAAGAAGCCCTGCGAGAATCGGAGGAGAAATTCAGAGCCATGATTGAGGGTATGATGGATGGAGTCTGCGTGATTGGCGCAGATTCTCGGTTTAAATATGTCAATGAGCAATGCACCAAGATCTATGGTTTTAGCAGGGAGGAACTAATAGGGAGGGATTTAAGAGATTATCTGGATGGGAAGAGCAAGAGGTTGTTGGCTGATCGAGAGGATCAGCAAGAGAGAGGAATAAAGTTATCGCATCTTTTTGAAGTCAGCATTGTCCGAAAAGATGAAGGGGCGAGGAACGTGGAGATGAGTGCTCGGAGCATAAAAGATACGAAGGGGGATGTAAACACCATCGTCATTCTTAAAGACGTCACCGAGCGCAAGCAGGCAGAGGAGGTACTTCAACGAAGTGAAGAAGCGGCCAAGCGGCTGGCTCAAGAGAATGCGGCCATGGCAGAGATCGGCCAAATTATCAGCTCAACATTGAATATCAATGATATCTACGATCGGTTTGCCGAGGAAGTTCGTAAGGTCCTGTCTTTTGATAGGGTTTCTGTTACCACCGTCAACCCCGATAGAACCTCTATCACGATAGCTTATGGCTTTGGCGTTGAAATTGGGGGTCGCCCAACAGGAACCGTTCTTCCCATGAAGGGAGCATTTTACGACGAGATCGTCAATAGGCGAACAAGCGTTCTCATCCAGACAGAGGACGAAAGGGAGATCGCTGCGCGTCACCCCGCTTTCTTGAACAATTTTCGGTCCGGTCTTCGATCGATCATGGGGGTCCCTTTGGTCTCAAAGGATCAAGTGATCGGTATCCTTAACCTTCAATCGGTCAAACCGAACGCCTATACGGAAGCCAATGTGAGGCTGGCCGAAAGA
>VGSS01000144.1 GCA_016874935.1 Deltaproteobacteria bacterium
CATCCAAGCTAAAGCTGCCCAACCAACGAGTTCCACTCCCCCCGTCCAGACAGTAGAGAAAGGAACAAAGAAGACCATTACACTCCCGAATGGTGAGGTGATTTGGGACTTAAACGGGGAATGGGATGTCTATTTAGAGAACTACGGACCATGGAGCCAATTTGGCAACTACCGGGTTGTTTATAAGGTAACTCAACATGGAAGCTCCTTTGTGGTTATTAGACCGACAGGAACTCCTTGGATGCCACCGGGAAGCGAAGCAATGCGAGGTGAGCTTGATAAGAGTGGTATTAAAAAGGTTCAGTTAATAACGCCTATAGGCACCTTAGATGCCAAGGGCCAAATTGGTGAGGATGGAAATAAAATGATCATCGACGATGGTGAAAAGACCAGAGCGACTTATACCAGAAAATGAGGGAGGATTTCTATTCCCCACGGAAAAGAAATAAGAAGTAGATTACAGCGGAGTCGACACTGTCTATAGTCAACTCATCCAGGGGCTCAAAGACTCATAACCCCACCTGACCTCCCCTTATCTTAAGGGGAGGAATATATTTCCCTCCCGTGTCGGGTCTGATCGACCTATCTTAAGGGAGGGATTTACTTCCCCCTCTTAAATTAAGTCGTTGCGACTCGAAACCGAGAGGGGGATAGGGGGAGTTACTTGGTCGCTTTTATTTGGGACAATCGGTTACCACCCGCAAGCTGCCGCAGCCGCTTGGGAGGAAGTCGAACGATTTCTTCAGTCAGCGAAGTGATTGAAATGAGGGACACTTCCCTATTTTGGAGTAGGAATTGGGGACGGGTTCATATTGGAGATCTTATTAGAGAATCCACCCGCTTGCGGATGGTGGTCGTTCAATTCATTCCGGCTTTGCGGAGGGAGTCGATGTAGCGCTCTTTGGCGACAGGGTCTTTGTAAGGGAGGACCTTTGCAAACTGTTCGAGAGAAAATTTTGGGTTGATTTTGAATACCTCGGCTGCTATTGCCCGGGCTTCCTTTTCATGCCCTGCCATGCTATACGCGGCGGTGAGGAAAATATGGGAAAAGATATCTTCGGGCTCCCGCTCGATCGCTTTTTTAAGTTGAGTAATGGCTTCTTCATATCGTCCTGCATCACGAAGCGCTTCCGCATAGATACGCAAATAGAGATTGGGCGGTTTCGGATTGAGCCGCATTGCCCTTTCAAAGAAGGGGATCGAATCACCTCCTATGTAAACTAAGATAAAGGCATATCCAAAAACGACGTCAGCAGAATTTGGCTCAAGTTCGAGCCCCCGCTCCGCCTGGGCAATGGCTTCATCATATTGCCGCATCATCATCAATGTATAACCCAACCCGACGTAACCTATGGCAAACGAGTTATCCAGGGTAACCGCTTTCTTATAGAGTTCAAGGCTTTGTTTCAGAGACTCCCGTGGATCCTTGCTCAACCCAAGCCATACATCAATGATGTTGGCGAGCGCGAGCACCCTGTATGCGGATGCGTAATTCGGGTCAAGGGCGATCGCCTCTTCTGCCAGTTGCCTTGCCCTGATATTCCCCTCAATGGTGGTCTGGTAGGATAAATACCTTGCCTCGATGACCTTCATATGGGCGTCAAGATTTTTAGTGCCTTTTGAAAATACACGGGCCTGCTCCCCTTCCGTCAACTTCACCTGCAAGGCCGTGATGATGTGTGTTGTAATCTCATCCTGAACAATAAATATATCTTTTTGATTCCGGTCGTAACGCTCCGCCCATAAATGGTGCCCGGTCAGGGCATCATTCAACTGGGCCGTGATTCTTAACTGCTCCCCGCCCTTCCTTACGCTCCCCTCCAGGACATACTGCACTCCCAATTCTTCTGCGACCTGTTGCACTTTGACCGGTCTTCCCTTGTAGGTAAACGTGGAATTTCGGGCAATCACAAAAAGTTTAGGGATCTTTGAGAGTGTTGTGATGATCTCCTCGGTCAAGCCGTCACAGAAGGAATCCTGGCGGGGGTCGTCGGTCATATTCACAAATGGAAGCACGGCGATGGAGGGTTTGTCAGGCAGTGGGAATGCCATTCGGTCCAAGGATGCAACCCTGCCCGCCTGTCTGAGAGTTAAAAGAAACCTCTTCCAAGCCTCTTCGTTCTGGTATCCTTCATAGATTATAACGATATCATCCAAACCCGTCTCCAGCTTATCAATCGAAAACCTGAGCCGGATATTCTCTTCGCTTCCCCTGTACTCAAAAAGATTGGCCCAACTGTCTTTTTCAGCCTCCGTAAAAGGATACGCTTTACCAGCCCCTTCCTCTAAATCTTTCTTTTTACCAAGCACCTTGAAAAGGGGCCCATTTTCCAGATCGGGAAGCGCATCTTTCCATTTCCGGTAAACCCTCCGAATGAGGCGCTCCTTATCCGATGATCCTGCTGACCCTCCAATCGTTTCATTAAACAAGGCAAGAAGATCAGAATGATCCTTCAGGGAGATGGATGTGATTTTCCCCAGTCTTTTCATCTCGTTGACCACAAGGGCGATTACGGCAAAGTAGAACATCCGCGAGGGCGAGTCGAAGTGAAGAGTTAACTCGGTTTTTTGTTTGAGATGGATATGGAGCTTGAACTGACTGAGGTCAATCCTGATGGACTGTCTGGGTCTTTCGTCCATTTTACGCCCCGGCCGGTTTTTTAAAAGATGAGGAATTTTAAAATGTTATGCGGAGTTATAAAAAAATCTCACGGTTTAAACCGTAAGATATTACACGCAGGAATTAAAATCAAGCAGAATCTTATAAGGATCTTATAAGGATAAAAGGAGGAGGTCGCCATGAAATCAAATTTTAAGAGATGGACGCTAATGTTAGTGGCAGTACTTCTGGTTGTGATTGGGGTTGCCCTTAGCCTTGAACCAATTGCTTCCGCTATTGATCAATCAAAAGTTATGGGTACCTGGAAGCTTGTTTCTTTCGATGCCGAGCTCCAGGAAACAGGCGAGTTGAATCCGATCCTGGGCAATAACCCAAAGGGCTATCTGATCTTTACACCCGAGGGGAGAGCGATGACCGTGTTTACAGCAGGGGACCGCAAAGCCCCCAAAACGGATGAGGAACGAGCGGCAGCATTCACAAGCATGTATGCCTATTCCGGATTGTATCGGATTGAAGGAGACAAGCTTACAATCAAGGTCGATGTTTCCTGGAACGAGGCATGGACAGTCAATGAGCTGGTGCGGTTTTATAAATTGGAAGGTGATCGCTTGAAGATCATTAGTGGTTGGATATCCTCCACTAACCCAAGGTTTCACCTGGGCAAAATGGTCCGCGCCATTCTTACCTGGGAGCGGGTGAAATGAAATCAGGGACGCTTCCCTGACCCGGCAGGGGATGAAAAAATAGGGAAGTGTCCCTCATTTCTTAAATACCTACCGTTTTCGGGCGGTGCCGAAGATGGAGCCTAATACCCCGCGGATGATCTGGCGGCCGATCTGACTGCCGACCGCGTGGGCTGCGCTCTTGGCCATGGCCTGGATGATTTTAGTTGCCTCGGATTTAGGTTCAGCGGTTCTTCGTGTTGGGGTCTGTTTTTCCTCTGGTTCCGCTGCTGATGATTCCGCCTTCTCCTTTAACTTTTCGTAAGCAGACACCCTGTCCACTACCTTCTCATAATATCCAAATAGTACAGAACCTCGAATCAATTGACTCCGCTCATCAGGTGTCAACGGAGTAAGACGGCTATGAGGAGGGCAGACCAGAGCGCGTTCCACAATGGTTGGAGATCCTTTATCGTCAAGCACAGAGATCAGGGCTTCGCCAACGGCTAATTCAGTAATCACCTTTTCGACTTTCAATTTGGGATTGGGACGGAAGGTTTCAGCCGCCGTCTTCACGCTCTTCTGGTCTTTGGGAGTAAACGCCCTGAGGGCATGCTGGACCCTGTTGCCAAGTTGACCTAAGACGGTCTCAGGAAGATCGAGTGGATTCTGTGTCACAAAATAGACCCCCACGCCTTTTGAGCGGATGAGACGGACGACCTGTTCGATCTTGTCCTGAAGGATCTTCGGGACATCGTCAAAGAGCAGATGGGCTTCATCAAAAAAGAAAACGAGTTTAGGCTTTGGAGGATCGCCGACCTCGGGAAGCTGCTCGAAGAGTTCCGAAAGGAGCCAGAGGAGGAGGGTGGTATAAACCTTCGGGGATTGCATCAGCTTATCCGCAGTCAGAATGTTTATCATGCCCTTGCCGCTTGAGTCGGATTGAATGAAATCCTGGATGTTTAAGGCAGGTTCTCCAAAAAATTTGTCACCCCCTTGTTCTTCAAGGGTCAGCAGGCTTCGCTGAATGGCTCCAATGCTGGCTGCTGAGATGTTTCCGTATTGCGTCCTGAACTGCTCTGCCTGATCGCCTACAAATTGGACCATCGCCCTTAAGTCCTTTAGGTCAAGGAGGAGAAGGCCATTATCGTCTGCGATCTTAAAGACGAGGGTGAGCACACTGCTCTGGATTTCGTTCAGGCTGAGAATGCGGCTCAACAGAAGGGGGCCCATCTCCGAGATCGTAGTCCGCACAGGGTGACCCTGATTTCCCCACACATCCCAGAAGGTAGTTGGATATTTTTCAAAGCTGAAATCTTTCAGGCCGAGGGCGGTCACCCTTTCGACCACTTTTGGGTTATCGCCTCCTGGCAAAGGCAAACCGGAGAGGTCCCCTTTGATGTCGGCCATAAACACCGGGACACCGATTCTGCTAAACTGCTCAGCCAGCACTCGCAGGGAGACGGTCTTGCCTGTACCTGTAGCCCCAGCGATGAGGCCGTGTCGGTTTGCCATTTTCGGCAATAATGAAACATCCTTCTTCCCTTTTGCGATCAAAATGGGCGGCAACGTGGCAGTCATGCTTCCCTCCTAAAAAATCCTAAACAAATATATTTGAAATTTTCCACTTAATTTCCTCCCCCTTCCCCCGGTCCCGCCCTATTCAATAGACCGGGGCGGGGAAGAGGGATGTTGAGAGGAGGATGGGATTCTATTTATTTGAAGACCTCATTGCCCATCCCCACCCTAACCCTCCCCTTGAAGAGGAGGGGATATTTAATTTAACTTTTTTCTTTGTACCATTCGACGAATCGTTTAATTCCTTCCTCCATTGTTATCTTGGGTTGGTAATTGAGCAATCGTCTGGCTTTGCTGATGTCGGCATAGGTGATGGAGACGTCCCCAGGCTGAGGATCTAAGGTTTGAATCTTAGCCTTTTTTCCGAGCGCCGATTCGATCAGGCCGATCAGTTCTTTCAAGGAGGTGGTTTGGGATTCTCCGAGATTGTAAATCTCATAACCTTTATGGCCTTGAAGGACAGCCATCATCCCGTCGATAAGGTCATCAATATAGGTGTAATCCCTTTTTGAAGAACCATCCCCGAAGATTGGAATCTCTATTCCCTGATCCATCAGGGAGGTGAATTTGTGGATGGCCATCTCCGGCCTCTGCCTTGGGCCATAAGCCGTAAAGATCCTGAGGCAGGCGATATTCAATCCAAAAAGGTGATGATAAGAATAACAGAGAAGCTCTCCTGCCCGTTTAGTGGCCCCATAGGGTGAGATAGGTTGGATATCAAGGTCGGTTTCAGAAAAAGGAACCTTCTGATTCTCCCCATAGACTGAGGAGGAGGAAGCGAAGATCAAGTCTTTCATCCCAAAAGCCTTACAGACCTCCAGAAGGTTGACTGTTCCCTTTAAATTCACATCCTGGTAGAGCAGGGGATCTGCGATGGAAGGTCTCACTCCGGCTCTTGCGGCGAGGTGAAAAACTGTGTCGATCCTGTTCTCTTCGAAGGTTTCTGTGAGATGGTTGCGATTCCGTATATCGCCTGTGACC
>VGSS01000145.1 GCA_016874935.1 Deltaproteobacteria bacterium
TCAATCTAAAAACTCATAATGAAGAGAGTTGAAGTCTAAGCCGGCCGATGCCTAAGCCAATCCTTTACCCTTCGACATTCCGTTCGCCCTGAGGCTCTCGAAGGGTGAACGGTTCCCTCAGGAGAGGTTTGTCGAAGCATGAAATCAGTTTGAGCAACAGCCGGCAAAGTTCACTATCACACAACAAAAGGAGGTAAAATCATGGAAACTCAAAAGGGTAAGACGACACTGGGTATTGATGAGAACATAGAGGCTTTGCTCTGCTATGTTTTAGGATGGGTGACCGGAATCGTTTTTCTGGCTCTTGAGAGGGAAAATAAATTCGTCCGTTTTCATGCCGCTCAATCCCTGGCCGCCTTTCTGCCCCTCTTCGTGGCTGTGATCATTCTTGGAGTGATCCCCTTCGTCGGATGGTTTCTATCACTGATCCTTTCACTATTGACCCTGCTCCTCTGGCTCTTCCTGATGTTCAAGGCTTTCAAAGGCGAGAAATACAAACTGCCCATCGCAGGTGATTTCGCCGAAAAGCAGAGCGGTATTTAATCCAGATGTTGCAATATCGAAACCCGGACAGGGGTGTTTCCAAACCCTTGCAATTGCGGATTTTTAGAAAAGGTAGGGTTACGTAGGATATCACTTTAAGTGAATTCCCAGTTTTGCCTGAAAACGCATGTAGCCGACTTCCAAAGGTGCCGTTGCAAGGCTTTTACAGCCCCCCCGCCCGGTTTTCGATATCGTTTTTTGCAACTGGTAGGTTAATTCAGCAGGAGACGGGGTAAAATCTAAGGTTTTTTGGGAGGATGAATATTAATAAGTCGTAAACCCCTGATCAGAAAAATCGGGATCAAAAGCTAAGACTTTTCCCACCCCTCTTTTCCTCATCACGATAAAACTCGCGCAATCCACCAAACTGATCCCTCGCTTTCCAATCCTTTCAAGTTCTTTTTCAGCCTCCTCATGCAAATCCTGATCAACCCACTCTACCTCAAACGATTTGGCATTCCTCAGAAAGAGAATCGCCGAAGGAAACCCCAATCTTGCCCGTAATAAGGCAGCACTCTCTACCAAGACATAATTGTGAAGGAGAAATGTCTCTCCGGACTTCAAAATAATTTGAAATTTATTATAGGCGGTAGCATGGTTAGGATCAGTCTTATCTGCCAAGGCATAGATGGCCGATGTATCCAGGAAAGTCATTTCTGGGAAACCTCCTCAAGGGCTTCGTCGTGTCGTTCGGATATGGGTTTAAGACGACCCTGCTTTGACCGACCTGAACCAATAAATGTAAAATCCTTTACCGAGAAAGCCCTATGTTGATCGGGTTGGGAAATATCTTTTTTTACAATTGCGCGTATCAATCCCGCAATTGATTTCTTCTCCTTGAACGCCCGATGCCTCAGCAACTCATAGACCTCTTCCTCTAATTGAATTTGAGCTCGCTTCATAATAAATGTCTCCCCCCTCTTCTTGGTTTAAATTTAGCATCATGACATCATGCTGTCAAGCATTTACTTTTTGAAGAAATGTCTTCAAATTTTAGGTTACTCAATCACAGGCTTATTTCCCTTCCATAAAATCAAATAAATTCAATAAGTTTTAAATCTTTCTGCCTTTTGACTTAGATCAAGGAAAAAGATTTTGAAGCAGGCTATCTTTAAGTTAAAAATAACCCAAGGAGGACTGAAAGATGGCGACAAGAAAGATTGTTAAGATTGATGAGGAGAAGTGCAATGGATGCGGACTTTGTATTCCCAACTGCGCTGAGGGAGCGATTCAGATCGTGGATGGCAAGGCAAAATTGGTTAGCGATAAGTTCTGCGATGGTCTCGGCGCCTGTCTGGGACATTGTCCTGAGGATGCCATCACCATCATCGAAAGAGAGGCGGCTGACTTTGATGAAAAGGCAGTGGAAGTCCATCTTCACAAGAAACAGGGGGCTCCCCCTCAGCTTCATCCTAAACCTCAACCTGAATTTACCGGGTGTCCTTCATCGAGGGCAATGCAATTTGAAGTTCCCAAACCCAAGGCTCAATCCGGTGCAAAGGAATCAACGGTTTCCCAGCTCTCTCAATGGCCTGTGCAACTGAAATTAGTGCCTGTCAATGCCCCTTATTTCGAGGATGCGGATTTACTGATTGCGGCCGATTGCGTCCCCTTTGCCTATCCCGATTTTCATCATGACTTTCTCAAAGGGAAGGCCGTGGTCGTGGGTTGTCCAAAATTGGATGACATTCAGCTCTATCGGGAAAAACTGACCGCCATCTTCAAAGAAAATTCGATCAGGAGTGTGACCGTCCCCTTTATGGAGGTCCCCTGCTGTTTCGGCCTGGTCAAGGCCACAGAGGATGCGATCGAAGCTTCGGGAAAGGACATTTCCTTCAAAAAGGTGAAAATCGGAATCCGGGGTGAGATTAAGCCTGAAGCCGAGGTTGGTGCTTTTGCCTCTCCCCGTATCTTTACACACACGCATTGATCAACCCTTGAGGGAGTGGGGAGGTAGAGGAGATTGATTGCGGAATGCGGGTTTTTCTGTGTCGGATTCCGCAATGAAACGACCTCTTGAACCCTCAAAAACAATGGGTTAATGAAATCTTGTGCAACTACCGCTTCAAATTACCGACCATGTCACCCTTCTGGGAAGCGAATTCTTCAACCTCTATCTGGTCGGAGGGGAGACCAACGCCATTATTGAAGGTGGGGTTAGTGGGGTTGCCTACCCCTTCCTGAACCATCTCAGCCAATTAGGTGTCCCGCCTGAATCCATCAGCCATCTCATCATCCTCCATTCCCACTTCGACCATATGATGGTCTTTCCTCTTCTTAAGGAAAGATATCCATGGATGAAGATTGTCTCTTCCGGCCTGAACCTAGTAACCTTCACAAGCGAAAAGATCCTGGCAAAGATTTTTGATTCCGACAGAATGATGACTCTGACTTTGATTGAGAAAGGTTTGATTTCAGAGGCTCCAATGTTCACCCCTTTGGCTCCATTTCCGCTCGATATTGCTCTGGAGGAAGGCTCGACCCTCGACCTCGGAAAGGGTGTGACGATAAGGTTTATCGAGGCGCCCGGCCACGCCCCTGACTGCCTCTGTGCTTACCTGGAAAAAGAAGAAGTGCTCTTCTGCACTGATGCAGCAGGTTTTTACACGCCTCCTGATTTCTTCCGGCCCAATTATTGGTTCAATCTTCGCGAAGCCGAAAGTTCTCTCGATAAGATGAAAGCCATCGATCCCCGGGTCCTGTGTAGGGGCCATTATGGAACCGTCTCAGGGAGAGAAGAGGTAAGGAAGCATCTAAAAATGGGGCGGCAAGCCATTGAAGACTTTAAGACCTTTGTGCTGGAGAGGATTCAAGAAGGTTGGTCAATGGATAAGATAACAGATGAGGTAACAGAACGGTTCTCAAGGGGGTTCCTCCAGTTCTTTCCTCCCGAGGACAATCAGCGACTCTGGAGATTATTGGTCCAGAGGACCCTTGAACATCTAAATTTGATTTCTAACTCTTTCTTGAGGTCTTCGCCTGAAAAAGAGTGATGAGTTGCTCCACTTTTTTGCCCCCGCATTTCGGGCATTTCGCCTTGCCTGCGTCATGGTCTTTGATGCTGAGAATCAGAGAAAACTTCTTTTTGCATTTCGGACATCGGTAGTCGTAGGTAGGCATTGCCTCTCCCTCCTTTTCCTGTTGAACCGAATGAATTTAAACACCTAAAATATATAAATCTATGGCTTGTCTGTCAATAGGAAACTTCTTTCTTGAATTTTGGGGTTCCCTATTTTCTTATGAAGAGGTGACTTTTAACTTGCGGTCTACCGGTGAATTCATTAAAATGCACTCCGTATGGCCGAAGTGATGGAAAGAGTGGAACCCCGGTTGGTCATCGTACTCGGTCCGACCGGAGTGGGAAAATCGGGCCTGGCCATCGAACTGGCAGAAGCGTTTGGGGGCGAAATCCTCAATGCCGATTCCATGCAGGTCTATCATTATATGGATATCGGCACAGCCAAGCCGACCCCGGAGGAACGGCAGCGGATCAAACACCATTTGATTGACCTGGTCACTCCTGACCAGCCCTTTCATGCGGGCCTTTATCGGACACTCGGAAGAAAGACCGTTGATTCATTACATCGAAAAGGAACCCCCATCTTTGTCGTGGGGGGAACCGGCCTCTATATTAAAGCCCTTACACAGGGGCTCTTTACGGGTCCTCCAATCCATCCCATTGTTCGGGAGAGGTTGAAGCATGAGGCAGAGCAGAAGGGGAGGGAGTCTCTTTATCAGAGATTAAAAGAGGTGGACCCGGAAACAGCGGCCCGGATCTCTTCCCAAGACCTTTTCCGGACCATCAGGGCGCTGGAGGTCTTCGAATCAACCGGGGTCCAGATATCATTCTTACAGGAGCAGCATCGGTTTGGAGACCGACCCTATCTCACCCTGAAGATCGGTCTGGAAATGGACCGCGACAAACTTTACCGCCGGATTGAAGAGAGAGTGGACCGGATGATCGAGAGAGGGTTCCTTCAGGAAGTGAAAGGATTGCTGGAGATGGGTTACGGACAGGGATTGAAGCCGATGCAGAGTCTGGGTTATAAGCAAATGGTACAATTTCTTTCAAATGATTTCGGCTGGGTTGAAGCGGTGAGGCAGATGAAGAGAGATACCCGTCATTATGCCAAGCGGCAATGGACATGGTTTAAGGCGGACAGGGAGGTTTGCTGGAGAGACGAATCTGTTGATCGGGGGAAGATGTTTGCGGAGGTCAGGTCTTTTCTGGAGGGAGGAGGGTAAAGAGCCATGATGAAGAATCAGATCAATGTGCAGGATCAGTTTCTCAACCGGATCCGGAGGGACCGGAATCATGTAGTAGTGGAACTGACCACCGGTCGCAAACTCGAAGGAGTCATTCTCAGTTTTGACAATTTCTGTCTCATCCTTCGAAGCAAGGCTGACGAATTGATCTATAAACACGCCATCTCCTCGATTACCACAGGTGAAAAAATTGAATTATTCGAGCAGAAATAGGGTGAAGCAAAAGGGAAAGTCAAATTCTCCATTGAGGCGTAAATCATGATGGATGGAATGGATCTCAAACCGATACTCGAAGGCATCCTGTTTGTATCGGAATCTCCGGTCAAACTGGATACTCTGGCGGAGATTCTTCACGAATGGGATAGGGAGGTTCTTTTAGATGGAATCCAGCGGCTCAAGAAGGAATACGAAGAGGATTCCAGAGGACTGGAGTTGGTGGAAGTGGCAGGAGGGTGCCAGTTTCGGACCAAACCTCAATGGGCTCAATGGGTCAACCGGCTAAAAAAATCGAAACCCGTGAAGTTAAGTCAATCGGCACTTGAGACACTGGCCATCATTGCCTATCGGCAACCCGTGATTCGACCGACGATTGAAGAGATTCGAGGAGTGGATTCGGGGTGGGTGATCCGGTCCTTGCTGGAGAAGGGGCTGATCCGGATTGCGGGAAGGAAAGAGATTCCTGGACGGCCTCTCATCTACGGGACCACCAAAACCTTTCTTGAACTGTTCAACCTCAATACCCTCTCGGACCTTCCCACCCTTAAAGAAGTCCAGCCTCCTCCGGAACCGGAAGAAGGTCCTTCACAAAAAATTTTACAATTCCCTCCCCCTCCAATGGGGGAGGATGAGGGTGGGGGTGGGCAGGATTCTAACTCCCCCCCCTCCATCCCTTCCCACCAAGAGACTGTGTCGTAATATGAAAAAACCCCATTTTTGAAAAGGGGGAGAGGCGGTCGGGTGGAAAAGGTTTAGGGCGGTTACCTTTAGCCGTTCGGATTCAGGCGTGCCAAGCATATGAAAACATT
>VGSS01000146.1 GCA_016874935.1 Deltaproteobacteria bacterium
AAACAGAGCAGGGCATTGCCAGGGTGAGAATATCCTTCTCAACCATGGGCCTTGCCGACACATCGAACATCCCGAGAACGGCACGGGGTTGGTCTCTCACCGCTTCCTTGAGAGGATAGGTCAGAATTACTCCACACCCGGAACCAAATGGCGCGAAAACAGCATCCGTTCGTTCAAGGGCGTAATTCGTCAGAGTGAAGAGGCCGGAAAGGATATCCGGCGAACCGAAAAAGACAACGACCTCAGGCTCCATGCCAATTTGAAATTGCTCGATAGGCTTAAAGACACAATAGGTTGCCGGCGCTCGCCTCGGGATCATCTTAGTAAAGTATTCCCTCGCCCGTTCCGGCGTCTTGATGTAGCGCTCACCCTCCATCTCACCGGGTATTCCGCAGGAAAGGAAATATTCGATGTTCGGCCTGGGTGATTCAAAAAATCCCATATAGTAAGCGCCCCCGGGGCAGCCAAAATGGGTTTTATCGAAATAGACAATCTTTCCTTTCTTTCTCGCATTGTGAAGCAAGCCGATCATGCATCCATGAATTCCTTCCGTAGGGGTAACTCCTTCGGGCTTGTTATTTGTATAATAGATCCCCAGAGGAGATTCTTTTAGTCCCAGGGTCTCTCTAAATAGTTCCAAAGACTTTTTAAAAAATTGATTCATTTTCTTACCCCCTATTCTTGTTTCTCTCTATTTCGGAAATTTACCTGATGCTATAGTCCAAAGTCAACAAATATCCATTGCTCTTGAATTTCGACATATATACTTATAAAATAGCCTTATGACGCTACGGACAAAAACATCACTTCTTCTGGCCAGCCTCCTTATCGTGATCTTAGGCATTGCCGGGATATACTCGCTCCATTTTCTGGAAAACTCCCTCCGAAATTCGATTTATGCAGGATTGGAAAGCGTTTCAGCCGCCGAATCACAAGCCATCTCAAAATTTTTAGAGGACACTTTGAGGGATGCGCAGGCAATCGCTTCTTATTTGCCCCAGAAAGCGCTGGAGGAGAAGAAGGTAGCGGTCATTGAAGAACATCTGAAAAAGGCTGTGAAAAACTACCCGAAGTTTGAGAACGGCATGTTCCTCCTCGATGCTAAAGGGACCCTCTGGGCGGATTATCCAGTTTATCCCGAAACCAGAGGGAAAAATTTTGCTCATCGTGAATATTTCAAGACAACGATGGAAAAACAGAAAGGGATCATTGGGATCCCCTACCGGTCAACCAGAACAGGCGAGGCTGTTCTGACATTCACTGCATTGTTGAGAGGATCGAATAATCAAGTACTGGGTCTCTTGGGTTGCTCAGTTCAACTGCTTCACCCCAATGCTTTAGGCGGAATCCGGAAGACCAAAATCGGAGAGTCTGGTTATATCTATGTCTTTGACACTTCGAGGTTAATGATTCTTCATCCGGAGGATCAGAGGGTATTACAGAGAGATGTCCCCCCAGGCGCCAATAAATTACTGGATGCGGCGATAGAAGGATTCGAGGGAGTGGGGGAAACCGTCAATTCGAGAGGGGTAGGCATGCTCCTTTCCCTCAAGCGTGTCCCGGAGACAAATTGGATTATTGGAGCACAGCAATCGAAAAGGGAAGCTTTTGCTCCTATCCAAGGGGCCCGAAACCGGATCATCTGGGGCACGGTGGCCGTTGTCCTCATTGCTGTTCCGATAGGGATGGTGGCCGTGCGCAGACTAACCGAACCTCTATCGAGGCTTCGCAATATTGCCACACAACTTGGACAGAATGCAGAGACGATAGGCGATGATCTTCAGAGGAAGAGGGATCTTCAGGAAGGACTGAAATCGATACAGTCTACTGATGAGATCGGGGACCTGACGAGGGCTTTCAAAGAGATGTATGAAATGCTGGATCAAACCTTAATCTCCCTTAAAGGGTTGGCCAGGGATTGGGAACGAACGTTTGATTCAGTCCATGACGCCATCTATCTTTTGGATAAGGATAACCGTATTCTCCGTCTCAATCAGTCAGCCGCCAGGCTGATGGGAGTGAAAGTTGAGGAAGCAGTGGGACAACTCTGCTATAAGCTGATGCACGGAACGGATAGACCCCACGAGTTATGTCCCCATGTTGAAACCTTATCCAACGGGAAACCCAAGAGAGTAGAGATAGAAGAGCCTTTTTTAAAGGGTTTTTTTGAAATTACGACGGCCCCTTTGTTAGATAAATCGGGTCATACCATCGGTTCTGTCCATGTGACCAGGGACATCACCGAGCGAAAACAAGCAGAGGCGGCGCTGCTGGAGTCGGCAAAGAAGTATCGTTCACTGGTCGACAATGCCAATGATGCAATCTTTATTGTCCAGGATGGATTTGTAAAATTTCAAAACCCGAGCGCTCTGGCCCTCTCTGGATTTTCTGAGGAAGAGTATGCGGTGACTCCTTTCTCGAATCTCGTCCATCCTGAAGATAGGGAAATGGTTCTTGAAAGGTATATCAAAAGAATGAGAGGGGAGGAAGTGCCCAGTCCCTATTCTTTTCGTATATTCAACAGACGAGGTGAGGAATTGTGGGTCCAGCTCAATGCGGTTTTGATCGAATGGGAGGGGAGGCCTGCCGTCCTAAGCTTTATAAGAGATATTACATCCCAGAAAAGATTAGAGGCCCAAATTCAGCAGGCCCAGAAGATGGAGGCCGTGGGAACGCTTGCCGGCGGTGTTGCCCATGACTTCAACAATCTTCTCCAGACGGTTTTAGGCTATACGGAGATCCTTCTCATGGACAATCAAATAAAAGCGACTGCCCAACACGATCTTCAGCAGATTAAGCGTGCGGCTGAGAGGGGAGCTGAATTGACTCAGCAACTTCTCACCTTCAGCCGGAAGGTGCAGAGCAAATTGAGATCCATCGATCTTAATAAGGAAGTGATACAGGTAGAGAAGTTGCTTAAAAGGACCATACCTAAAATGATTGAAGTTGAACTTCATCTTGCCGATGATTTAAGAACGGTCAATGCGGATCCGGTTCAAGTGGAACAGATTCTGATGAATCTGGCGGTCAATTCGAGGGACGCTATGCCCGAGGGAGGAAGATTGATCATCGAAACGGAGAATATGATTCTGGATGAGACATTCTGTAAAAATCATCTGGGAGCAAAGCCCGGCCGCTATGTGGCATTGACCGTTTCCGATACCGGCCACGGCATGGACGGAGAGACACTTAAACATATCTACAATCCCTTCTTTACCACAAAAGGGGTGGGCAAAGGAACCGGACTCGGACTTGCCATGGTCTATGGTATTGTGAAAAGCCATGAGGGCTACATCCTCTGTGAGAGCGAACCGAATAAAGGGGCCACTTTCAGGCTTTATTTCCCTGTCTCAGAACAAGGAAGGGTTTGGGAGGAGTTGATAGAAGATAAGGGAATCATAGGAGGCTCAGAGACCATCCTGATAGTGGATGATGAGGAGTCTATCCGCAATCTCGGGGAACAGATATTTAGAAGTCATGGTTACACGGTACTTCAGGCCCCTGATGGAGAAAGCGCCCGGAAACTCTATCAAGAGAAGAATGGTGAAATAGACCTGGTTGTTCTCGATCTGATCATGCCAGGAATGGGTGGGGAAAAATGTCTGGAAGGACTGCTTCAGATCAATCCGGATGTGAAGGTAGTGATTGCAAGCGGTTATTCGCTGGATGGTTCCCACAAGAGCTTTTTGGAGGGGGGGGCGAAAAACTTTATCGGCAAGCCATTCAATGCGAAGGAGATGCTCCAGGCGGTTCGAGAAGTGCTGGATGAGGAAAAGACTGACACCGAACCCAAAAATCTACTCTATGAACCGAGGAAATAGGCTTTAAATTCCCTTAAACTCCCCCAAAAACCTCAAGAACGTTAACAGAGAGTCATCACCCCGCTAACAAGTATTGACCTTTCAAATACCATTCCATATAATGGCAATAATGAAACTAACACCTTTGCAATTGCATTTGCCCCTATCCGACTTCGATTCTACCAAAGCAATCCAAGAAGGTGGAAGGCGTTTGACCAATGGGTATATCAACAAGATAAATCCCCATGACCGAGCTTTCCATGATTAGTATCGTTTTGTCCTCTCTTTTCCGCCTCATCTGGTAAACGATTACATTGAAGATTTTGGTTTGGACGAAAGACATATTATCTTAGATCCTTTTTGTGGAACGGGGACTACCCTTGTCGAAGCCAAAAAGCATGGCATACGGGCTATAGGTGTAGAGGCTAATCTTTTTGCCCATTTTGCCAGCATTATCAAAGTAGATTGGGGAATTGATCCAGATTTATTGAAAAATCGAGCACGAGATATCGGAGATTCCACTTTTAGATCGCTGAAAGCAGAAGGGATTGATGATAATAGACCCCTTAAACCGGCTCATCTTAAGGATATTTCGTTACAGACCCTTGATTCCGAAGCGGCAAAGCTTCTTCTAACTAACTCGATCAGCCCTCTTCCGTTGCACAAAACTCTCATTTTGTTTGATTGTCTGAAAAAACACCAGAACGAACAATATTACAGGCATGCACTGCTCGCATTGGCAAATGCCTTGGTGTTCAGGATCAGCAACCTTCACTTTGGACCAGAAGTGGGGGCGGGAAAACCTAAAATCGATGTTCCGGTCATCACCTCCTGGTTGTCTGAGATAGAGAGGATGGCTAGCGATTTGAAGCTCGTTAGAAACAAGTCGTTTCCGAGTTCAAAGGTTTATTTAGGTGATGCCCGGAACGTAAGTAGTATTATCGAGCCTAATTCAGTGGATGCGGTGATAACGTCTCCACCCTATCCAAATGAGAAGGACTATCCAAGGACAACAAGACTGGAGTCTGTTGTCCTTGGATTTGTCAAGAGTAAAGCAGAACTGAGAGAGATGAAGAAGAGTTTTCTACGTTCGAATACACGGGGTGTTTATAAGGGGGATGAGGATGATAAATGGATAGCTGGGTTTCCTGAAATTCAGCGCATTGCAGAATCTATAGAGAAAAGAAGAAAAGAACTTGGGAAAAATTCTGGATTTGAAAGGCTTTACGGGAGAGTGACTAAATTGTATTTCGGCGGTATGGCGCGCCACCTGGCCGAGCTTCGTTCTGTGCTTCGCCCCGGGGCTCAATTGGCTTATGTGGTAGGAGACCAGGCTTCATATCTGAGGATCATGATTCACACGGGACAGTTGTTGGCTGACATAGCCCAAGCGCTTGGATATGAGCTAATGCGAATAGACCTTTTTCGAACCAGACATGCTACAGCAACGAGGGGACAGTTACGGGAAGAAGTTGTGGTATTGCGCTGGAATGGATAGAGAGGTGAAGGAATGACAGGTCTAAAAAACCGATATTCGCAAATCATTGAAGCCATTTTCTCCAAATATTTCCGGAAAGACGCAAAAGAAATCCTATTTGAAAGGGCAGATATAGTGAGGGCATCGCAGAAATTGCGCATAAACCTCCCCAAGAACTTAGGAGATGTTCTTTATTCATTTCTGTAAAAATAAGCAATAGGGTCACCCATTAAAAGGTCTATTTTGTTGACATGGATTCGGGAGGAGGTCGAGAAGTATGGTTATACTCAGAGAGAAGTTGCAATCCTGCTAACACTCGGACTTCTTTTTACTTATGTGAGCAGGATTGGGCTAGCAAAGAAAGGGATGCTAACAAAATAGACCTGATAATCATATAAAAGGCACCCCCGGAGCATACCAAGAGAATGGATCTCATGATATGCTTGGGTAAGAAACCCAATCCAACCCAGGAGGTGCCTTATGAGACAATTATACGTGGCTTCAGATCTGCATGGCAACAACAAT
>VGSS01000147.1 GCA_016874935.1 Deltaproteobacteria bacterium
AAAAGCTAAAGGTAAAAATTTGTAAAACAAATTTTTCTGGCGGAGAGGGTGGGATTTGAACCCACGTCTCCTTTCGGGAGAACCGCTTTTCGAGAGCGGCGCCTTAAGCCACTCGGCAACCTCTCCTGGATCTTGCAAGGCAAGATACTATTATACACAACGACATAAGTCTTTTCCTTTCTGTCATTCCGGGCTTGACCCGGAATCCAGTGTTTTCCTGGATTCCCGCTTCCGCGGGAATGACGTGCTCTCTTGAGATTAATGACGCTGTGTATAGCTTTTAACTTTTCGCTTTTAACCTACAACCTTCAAACTTGAAACCTTTTTACTTTATACTCCGAACTCCTTGTCTGCCGAAGCCTTGGCGTAGGCAGGCGAACTCCGAACTTCTTTCAAATTTTCTCTCCGTTCCCTGAAAAAGACCTTTAAAATCTCCGCACACTCCTCCTCAAGAACCCCCCGACTCACTTCTATCTTATGATTCAGACCCTCAACCTGCAACAATTTAAACCTCGATCCCACCGCTCCGAATTTTGGCTCCACTGTTCCGAAAACCAGCCTTGAAATTCTGCTGTGAACCATCGCAGAGGCGCACATCGGACAGGGCTCAGCCGTCACATACATCACCGTATCATTCAAACGGTAGTTTTTTAAAATCTTTCCTGCTTTCCTGAGAACCAGGATCTCCGCATGGGCAGTGGGATCGTTAAGTTCGATGCATCGGTTATGATTTCTTGCGACCACCCGGTCCTCTTTAACTAAGATCGCCCCTATCGGCACCTCACCTCTTTGGCCTGCCTTCTTCGCTTCATCAAGAGCCATCTTCATATGTTTTGTATCAGACTTCCTATCCTCCACGGGGTTTCAATCCTTATCAAAAAAACAGAAAAGTTGCCTTGTTTCAATATATCACCGTTCGCCCTTAGCCAGTCGAAAGGCAAACGGTTGTTTTGGGCAACAGCCAAAATAATTTTTAACACAAATATATTACATTTTACCACAAGATTATCAAACTTAAAGGTCAAAGATCATCCCCCTCCCTCTTTCTAAATAGAGTCTGTTTATAAATTCCTCCCTCAACCAGGATCGTCATTCCATTGCTCATTCTGCTCGATGAGCCGGTCAATCTCCTGGGGATAGATCGTATAATATCCAAGGGCGGCCTTGAGCTGCTCTCCGGATAACCAATGATATGCCTTTTGCAGTCTTTTGAAATCCCCTTCATGCTTTTGCAAGCGGCAATCATTTCCCAAACTTCAATTCCTGTTCCCGCCACTCCGGCCCTTCTTCCACCGGTCCCTTCGGAAAACAATATCCCCGGGCAGCGCCTCATCTTGATGGCTTCTTGCAAGAGATCCTTGGTCACGTTTGAGAAATCCTGCCCTGTCTCTTTGGCCATTTGCTCAATTTTCTTCATGGTCTCGGGCGGGAGACGTAAGCTCTTCTGAACGCCTGCCATAATAACCTCCTCCGGTCATCTGTTATTTGTTATAATACATTGTCCTACGGTGAATGTTAATCTTCAAGACATAAGGAGTCCATCATTCATCCCGATTTATAATCGGGATGAAAATCTCCCCTAACCCCTGGTTTGCCAAAAGGGGGGAAAGAAAGGAAGAACATCGCAAAAGAGAGGGGGGAAAATAGCCAGAAATGACCCGCTTGATTACGCGAAGAACTTCTATTTTCTCGTTAACTGCCGGTATTTGATCCGGTGGGGTTGATCCGCCGCAGTTCCGAGACGGCGTCTTCGATCCGCCTCGTATTCGGAGTAGTTTCCTTCAAACCAGACGATCGTACTATCGCCTTCAAAAGCAAGAATATGGGTGGCGATCCGATCGAGGAACCAGCGGTCGTGGCTGATCAGCACGACTGAGCCCGCAAAATTTTCGAGGGCCTGTTCCAGCGCCCGAAGGGTGTCCACATCCAAATCATTCGTCGGTTCGTCCAGAAGAAGGACATTGGCTCCTTGTTTAAGCATCCGTGCCAGGTGGACGCGGTTTCGCTCTCCTCCTGATAGGATTCCAACTTTCTTCTGCTGATCGGCGCCTGAGATATTAAAACGAGCCACATAGGCCCGTGAATTGATCTGTTTGCTGCCAAGCTGGATCGTATCCTGCTTCTCTGAAATCACTTCCCAGATGGTCTTTTCCGGATCGAGGATGTCGCGACTCTGATCCACATAAGCCATTTGTACTGTTTCGCCTATCCGTATTGCTCCGGAATCAGGTTTTTCCTGGTCTGTAATCAATCGGAAGAGTGTGGTCTTTCCAGCGCCGTTGGGGCCAATGATCCCTACGATCCCGCCTGGAGGAAGGGAAAAGGAGAGATTCTCCATGAGAATCCGATCCCCATAGGACTTGGTGATATTGCGGCTTTCGATCACGACCTCTCCGAGCCGTGGCCCCGGAGGAATATAGATTTCAAGGTCCTTGGCTATCTTTTCACCCTCCTGTCCGAGGAGGGCTTCGTAAGAGGCGAGCCGGGCTTTCGGTTTCGCATGTCTCCCTTTTGGCGACATCCGGATCCAATCGAGTTCCCGCTGAAGTGTCTTCCGACGCTCGCTCTCTGCCTTTTCCTCCTGCCTCAGACGATTCTCTTTCTGTTCAAGCCATGAAGAATAGTTTCCTTTCCATGGGATCCCCTCTCCCCGGTCAAGTTCCAGAATCCATCCGGCCACATTGTCAAGAAAGTAGCGGTCATGGGTGACGGCGATGACCGTTCCGGGATACCGTTTCAGGTGTTGTTCAAGCCAGGACACAGTTTCGGCATCGAGATGGTTGGTCGGCTCATCAAGGAGTAGAATATCGGGTCTTCGAAGCAGAAGCCGGCAAAGCGCCACACGTCTCCTCTCTCCACCCGAAAGGATTTTCACCGGTGTCTCTCCCTGAGGGCACCGGAGGGCATCCATTGCCATCTCAAGGCGCGAATCGAGATCCCAGGCATCGAGGGCGTCGAGTTTCTCCTGCACTTCGCCTTGTTTTTCGATAAGACGATTCATCTCCTCTTCCGACAGAGGCTCTGAAAACCTTTCGCTGATAAGGTTGAATTCGTTCAGAAGCTCAACCGTCTCCTGAGCTCCCTCTTCTACAATCTCCCGCACTGTTTTGGCTTCATCGAGCTTCGGTTCCTGTTCGAGAAAGCCGATGGTGAAACCCGGGGTGAGGATGGTCTGCCCAATAAACTCCCTGTCTTCGCCGGCGATGATGCGAAGCAAAGAACTCTTCCCGGAGCCATTCAGACCGATGACGCCGATCTTGGCTCCATAAAAATAAGAGAGTGAGATGTCTTTCAAAATCGGTCTTTTGTCGTGATACTTACTGACACCGATCATTGAGTAAATGATTTTCTGCGATTCGTTTGCCATCTCACTTGATTCCTCCTGCTTCTCGATCCTCTTCTTATTCTAACGCCACTTCACTTTTGGGAGGTGACGCGGGACAAGGCGCGGGTATTTCATATTCGGATAGCCAAGGCCCATGGCGGAGCAGCATCGATGATCCGCCGGGATACTCAGCCATCTTTTGATTTTGCGGGAATGATTCACTGCATTGACCAGAAAACCATTAAAACAGCATCCGAGCCCCAAGGTATGGGCCATCAAAGAACAGTTATACAGGGCCACCGAACAATTAAAAGAGGAACTGGTGTCCCACGATTCGGCATGGGCGATTATCACAACAGGCGCATGATAGAAGAGGCGATCCTGTCCCCGATTCATTGCCTTACGGGCAACCATCATTTTGGGAAGGGACTCATGTAAATATTCTACGGTCTTCTTCCCGGCAACAAGAGAAAGAAAAAGGCTGCCAAACCATCCTCGTGCTCTTGAAAAGAGCTTTTCATAAAAACGGATGGTCATCTTTCTTAACTTCTCGATCTGATCCGGTGATGTGAGCACCACATAATGGACATTCTGACTGTTCGTGCCTGTCGGTCCGTATCTTCCGGCATCGAGGATTTTTTTCAAAATCTGCTCCGGAACCGGATCAGCGGTATAGTTCCTAACCGAACGCCTCTCCCGGATGAGAAGATCCAATACCTCAGGTGAGGTCGCCGGAGCTTCACCCTTTCTGGGATGTATTTCAAAGTTCATTCCGGTTTGAAGGATGGCCTCGCTTGGACAGACCGCACCGCAGTGGCCGCAACCGATGCACCACTCGCCTCTGAGCACCTTTGGCTTTTCATCAGCCATCTCAAGCACGAAGCTCGGGCAAACCGCCACACATTGTTCACAACCAATACACTTGTTTTCAATCACCCTGGGGGGATTCACTTCCCGTTTCATAAGCTTTCCTTCCTCCATCTCTTAAGGGAACCTCTAATAATTCCCAATTCGTCACTCCCGCCTCGTAAAAAGTACGGGATAAACTCCGGCGGGAGCCCAGTAATTTCAAAAGGTTATGGATTCCTGCTCTCGCAGGAATGACATTTTTAGAGGTTGCCTTAAATGTTTGATCAATGACGATTGCTTAATCCCCAAATAACCCCCAAATCAAAATAAATTTTTCGATAACCCCCAAACGTTTAAATTCTTCTATGCCTGATGCCTTCTTTCCACGATACCCAGGCTGCACAAAACCGCCACTGCCGCCATCGCCGCCAATAGCAGGAAGGCCAACTGGTAGCTTCCGGTCTCATCAAAAATCACCCCGGCAATATAGGCCCAGAACCCCCCGCCCAGAAAATGGACCGTGTTCACAAAACCGGTAAGAACGCCGATGGATCTCACCCCATAAAGTTTTCCAATCAGCATGGGGGTCAAGGGTGCAGTGATGAGATGAGTGAAGCCAAAGAGCAAGGCGAATAGATAAAGGGAAGGGACTGTCTTAAACTGAAGCGCCAGCAGGTAGAGAAAGAAACGGAGCGCAAATGTCAGGACAATAGGAGCTTTATTGCCGAACCGGTCAGCAGCAGGTCCTGCAACCAGAATCCCCGCGAGACTCATCAAGCCATACCAGCCCAACATGTTTCCGGCCGTCTGCGATGAGGCACCATAATCTGTTGCCAGGGGAATCAGGTGGGTCGTGGCAAAATAATCGCCCCCGCCACATATGAACATGGTCACCACGAAGAACCAGTAAGAGCGGGTCCTCATCGCTTGCTTTAAACCGAAATCTTGATTGTCCTTTGGGGAAAGCGGGTTTCCCTTCAACTCCCTATCTCCGACCTTATCCCCCCCTTCTCCAAGGGGTTTTAAGCCGAGATGATGGGGATCTCCCCTGATCACAAAGAAAGCAATCAGAAGGTTAACGATCAGCATGATGATTCCAATGGAGAGGTACAACGCCCTCCATCCATAACTGAATGTAAAGAGGCTGAAGAGTGGAATGAGCGCAAAATGGCCGAGCGAATTTCCCGACAGGGCAAGGCTGATGGCCAGCCCGCGCCGTTTTTCGAACCACTTGCTCGTGATCGTGGCGATGAGCGGGACGGCTGTCCCTGCCACCCCGATGGCTGCCAGCACCCCGTAAGAGAAGAAGAATTGGCCGATGGATTGGATGGTCGAAGTCAATGCAAATCCGACCGAAATAAAAAGGGTCGAGACGGCGATCACCCATTTGGGGCCATAACGGTCATAGAGTCTTCCGGTAATGAGGAGAGCGAGGGCAAAAACGATCATGTTCACGAAGAATACGAGCGAAACCGATCCCCGACTCCATCCGAATTCTTCGATCATGGGTTTGAACATGACCCCGAAGGCATACCGGGCGCCGGAATTGAAAAAGAGGATGATGAAGGCTGCGGCGACGATATACCA
>VGSS01000148.1 GCA_016874935.1 Deltaproteobacteria bacterium
CTCCTTTTGGAATGGCGATGATCGACAAGGATGGCCTATTCAAATATATTAACCCCAAATTTAAAGAGCTGCTTGGATACGACCTAAACGATATCCCGGATGGAAAAACCTGGTTCAGAAAAACATGCCCTGACTCCGATTACAGGCATCAGGTCATTTCCGCCTGGCTCAAGGACTCAGCAAGTTCGACGCCAGGGGAAAAGATGCCCAGAGTCTTTACCGTCAAATGCAAAGATGGGTCTGAAAAGATTATTCATTTCATTACCGTCAAATTAGAGACAGGTGAAAACTTGATGGCCTGTGAGGATATTACGGAGCGCAAACGCGCTGAGGAAGCACTTCGGGAATCGGAAGAACGATATCGGACCATTCTTGAAAGCATCGAAGAGGGTTATTACGAAGTAGACCTTTCCGGCAACTTTACCTTTTTCAACGATTCCCTGCGCCGATCCTTAGGGTACTCTAAAGAGGAATTGATGGGCATGAATAACCGGCAGTATACAGACCCAGAGAACGCCAAGAAACTGTTTCAGGCTTTTAAGGAAGTCTACAGAACACAGAAACCTGGCAGTGTGTTTGATCATGAGATTATCAGGAAAGATGGGACTAAAAGATACGCTGAGGGTTCCATAGTGTTACAAAAAGATTCATCAGGTCACCCGATAGGATTCAGAGGGATTGTGCGGGACATCACCGAGCGCAAGCAGTTTGAGAGAGTATTACAGCAGGAGCGTGAAACCTTTTTTTCCATCTTGCAAAAACAACCCTATGGTGCGCTTTTGATCGATACGGATGAGACGTTTCTCTATATCAATCCTGAATTTACCGCCATCACCGGTTATACCCTCAAGGATGTTCCTAATGGGAGAGAATGGTTCCGTAAAACCTATCCTGATCCGGAATACCGCCATAAGGTAATTGCCACGTGGAAGGAGGATATTACTCCTCACAAAGCGATCGATAGGGTTTGGAGTGTTGTTTGCAAGGGTGGGGAAATAAAGGAGATAGAGTTCAAGCTGACTTTCTTAGATGATGGCAGGATCATTGTGATGCTGTCCGACATCACCGAGCGTAAACGGACGGAGGAGGAGCTTGCTTACAGGGCCACCCATGACCTTTTGACAGGCCTGCCCAACAGGATGCTGTTCAAAGACCGGTTCAGCGTAGCAATAGCTCAAGCCCAGCGAGTGCGCAAAAAGGTGGGCGTGATATTCCTTGACTTGGATCGGTTCAAAGAAGTTAACGATATGCTGGGACATGATGCAGGAGACAGGCTGTTGTGTGCTGTTGGCAACCGACTGATGGAGCTTCTGCGTAAAACTGATACGGTCGCCCGTATGGGGGGGGATGAATTTTTACTGTTATTGCCTAATATAGAGCGGGTAGAGGATGTAATCAACACTTCTCAAACAGTTCTGGATGTCCTCCGAGAGCCTTTTATCGTGGATGGCCACGAAATTTCAATCAGCGCCAGTATAGGGATTGCCATCTATCCCGATGATGGTACAGATGTTAACGCCCTGGTGAGCCGTGCTGACAAGGCTATGTATGATTCAAGGCAAAGGGGAGGGGGGACATGATGCCAACCAGCGCAATCCTCAGACCATCACTGGTCGACCCTCGAAGTAACTTTGCAACAGCCATCCGAATTGGGGTCAAGTCTATTTTCTTAGCGTTCACCTTTTCCACCAAATTCCGCTAATCTTAAAAACCTGCATTCCCTCCACACTTCATTAAAATCTTCTGTCAAATTTCAAGGCCAGGCACCGATTGCTCTTTTTCCTTATTTTATTCTGCCCAATGGCCCAATTTTCTTTTCTTAATGCAAATCATTCTTCAAGCGGGTTTCCCCAAGACTTGAAGGAGCCACTCCTCGATATATTCTGCGATATGTTCCCAGCCGGGCTCTCCAATAACCCAGTGGGCGTGGTCTGAGAATTCCTTATATGTGGATACCGCCTTGTACTTCTCTGCAACCTTTCGAGTAACCGATACAGGCGTGATCCTGTCCTCCTCTCCACCAATAATGAGAACAGGACAAGTAACCTTCGATTCATCCACTCTTGCCGCCCCATTCGAATCAAAGAGCCAGAACCCGATTTCGAACGCTGCCCTACCAGACTCATAAACAAACTTATCGTATATACTTTTCCGGCTCTCGGAAGGCATCATGTCCAGCATTGAATACGCTGCTTCAGCAAACGTCTGACGAAATGGTTTCCTCCAGAAACCCCATCTTGTGAGGCCGCTCCAGAAGCTCTTTATCACGGAAGGCTTCAGAGCAATGATGCCATGAGGTGATGCAGGAGTAAGAAGAACAAGAGCTTTGGCCTGTCCTCGGCTGCCCAGGATCTGTGCAAGAAGCCCTCCCATGGAGTGACCCATTAAGATAGGCGCCACATGAAGCTCGCGGATCAGTTTCTCAAGGTCTTCGGCGTAGTCCAGAAGGCTGGTTGTTCCGAGCCTCGGATCTGGAACTCCATTCGGATCCATGTCGTGAAACCGTAGCGCAGGAACCACACATCGATAGCCCTTACTCTCGAAGAAGCCTCTAAAATTCTCCCAATACGATCCCGTACCCCACATCCCATGAATCATCACGATTGTCTCATCCATGGCTCACCTCATGCATAAAAAAAGGTTATGCTATATGTTAAAGGAGGATTCCACAAACTTTTTTAGTGATGACCCTGCAATTTCACAAATTTAAGAATAAAGGTTTGAACCCTTGTACCCTTTTTGAAAGGTTTGTTGATTGTTGAGACCTGACCCTTAAAGCTTTCTTTTGTGATCCTGCATTCCCTCCGCACTTCGCTAAAATCTTCTGTCAAATTTCAAGGCCAGGCACCGATTATTTTCGCTAGGCACGCCAAGCTTCAAGGTCTGACACCTTTTGCTGACAATTTTTCTCATAGCCTTCTGGTCTTCCTTCGATCGATGGCTTCTGCAAGAATAGTCAGGAGGAAGGAACTCCCGGGGAGGAAAAAAATAACAACTGTTGGGACGATCTTCGCTATGTTTTTCAGATGCATCTTTATCTCTTTCTTCTCTGCCCTTGTCCACTTTTCATCTGTGTTCCGGGTTTTCATGAGAAGCTGCACCAGTCCCTTTATTGCAAGGACTTCCATCAGGATGGCTTCCTTATTAATCATGATGAGCCTTTTAAGATATTTTTTGATCATCAGCGAACCACCAGGCACAACAGTAGAGGTCAGGTCAGGGTCAAGTCCATTTTCATGGCGTTCACCTTTTCCACCTCATTCCAGTTACATCGAAGGCCTGATCCTGTCTTCGCTCCAGACTTCAATGAAATCTCCTGTCCAGTTTCAAGATCAGGCACCCGTAACGAAAACCAATCACTACAATCTGATCCCTATTTCTATGTTTGCCGAATTTCCGTTGCCTGACCCCAAGTTTCTCGAGATCGCGCTCTCATTCGGCAATCCAGCACCATGTATTACGCACCTAACAATCGCTGTTGCAGCAGCGTCTGCATGTCACGACGGCCGTCAGCAATCAGCAGAACGTAGACGTTCTTATCCATGATTTGGTAAATGATACGGTAGGGTTTGAAGAAAATTTCACGGTATTCACGAATCCCGAGCGCCAGCAGTTCTTTAGGAAGGGCGTCCCGCTCGGGGAATTCGGACAGTTTGGAGAAGGCTCTCTCGATCTTCTGCAAAACGTAGTCTGCTTTTTGGGATGTATCGTGCAGAGCAATATAGTCATAAAGCTCATCGAGGTCACATGCTGCATCATCGGTCAGAAAAACCGCAAATGTCATCAGTCAGCCTCCTGTCGTTTGCGCAGTTCTTTGATCACATCCTCAGCGGCCCGGACCTTGCCTTTCTCGATCTGACGGGTCCCGAGCGCCAGAATCTTCAGGAGAGCCACTGTTTCCTGGGTTTGTTCGTAGCTTTTGATGTCCTGTAAGACCGCCTTGGCTTCGCCGTTCTGGGTGATGACCAGTGGCTCCCGGCGTTCGTTTAGCTTCCTGACAATTTCGGCGGCATGAGCCTTCAGGTAACTGATCGGCTTAATCTGACTGGATAGTCTCATGGAAGATTCCTCCATTTCTTGGGTATGACCAAATATAGTCCATAAACAGGTCACCTGTCAAGATTGAAGATGTGAAACATTTCTTTCGAGGATTACCATTTAAAATCTTGCATGGGTGTGCAGATGATCAAAGGGAGTTAGGAATCAGGATCTTAAGTGATGAGGAAATTAAGAAGATGATCACTGGATATTCAAAACTAATTTCAAAGGGAACCGATCCATAAGCTTTGTATCTTAGTAATGACCCTGGTTTTAGGGGTTGATAATTGGAAAATTAGATCAGATCAAAAGGTTACCACACCATTTTGTGTTGTCAAGGGAATCGTATGAGATTTCTGAAAAAGCCCTGAAATCTCTAATCAAGAGAGCGAAGAGTAGTTTTTAAGAGCTCTCTGTATTTTTAAAACAAATTTTTTGGTCGCTACGCTCATCGCAATGACACTTCTCGTATCCCATTTTTAATATCCCCCTCACCCGCTTCCTTTCCCCAAAGAGACTGTGTCGCAATCGCGAGCAAAGGGGAAGAGGCAGTGAGGTTCCAAAGTTTTAGGATGTGGGTCTTTTAGATGATGGGAAATTGTCACTTGTATAAAATCAAATGTTTTCATATGCTTGGCACGCCTGAATCCGAACGGCTAAAGGTAACCGCCCTAAACCTTTTCCACCCGACCGCCTCTCCCCCTTTTCAAAAATGGGGTTTTTTCATATTACGACACAGTCTCAAAGGGGCGAGGGAAAAGAGAGGAGGTTGACAGGCTAATGTTAATTTGTTTAAATGAAATCATATAATAATCAAACGCAGGCTGAAACCTGCGGCTACAAAAGAATCCTATGAAGATCACTGCAATCATTCCTGCGCGATATGGTTCGACACGGTTTGAGGGGAAACCCCTTGTGGACATTCTGGGCAAGCCGATGATCCAGTGGGTCTACGAAGGGGTGTGCCAGTCGAAATTGATCAAAGAAGTTATTATCGCCACCGATGACCAGAGAATCCTGAGGGCGGTACAGGGGTTTGGCGGCAAAGCAGTTATAACGTCTCCAAACCACTTCACCGGAACCGACCGGGTCGCGGAGGTAGCACGAAAACTCAGATCTGAGATCATCGTTAATGTTCAGGGAGATGAACCCCTGATTAAAGGTTTTATCATTGATAAAGCCATCCGCCCCCTTCTGAAAGATGAGAGCCTGGATATGTCCACCTTGATGACAAGGATTGAGGATGTGAAGGACTGGCTCAATCCCAACCAGGGGAAGGTGGTTGTGGATCAAAAAGGCTTCGCCCTCTACTTCTCACGCTCTCCCATCCCCTTTCCCCGCGATCTTAATATGGAACAAATTCTCCGTAAACCTGTCGAAAAAAGGGGTATTTTTTCAAAAAGGGTTTTTAAAACGATCGGCCTCTATGTCTATCGACGTACTTTTCTCCTGCGGCTTGCCAAAATGAAGCCCACCCCCCTCGAAAAAATAGAGAAACTGGAGCAACTTCGTGTTTTGGAAAATGGCTATAAAATCAAGGTTGTTCCGGTTGATTATGAACCCATTGGTGTGGACATCCCCGGAGACCTCCCCAAAGTCATCGCCTCCCTCACCCGCAGCGATTAAAAACCCGCAACAGATCGTTTCCATTAATA
>VGSS01000149.1 GCA_016874935.1 Deltaproteobacteria bacterium
CTGATTGCCGAGCTGACAGTCATGGGCCACGTGGGAGTAAGCCATGAAGAAATTGCGATCGCCAATGACGGTCTTCCCCCCTCCCTTAACCGTGCCGCGGTGGAATGTAACAGATTCCCGCATGATATTGTCATCCCCGATGATGAGAGAGGTTGGTTCTCCCTTATAGGCAACGGCCTGAGGAGCCTCTCCAATGGAGGAGAATTGAAAGATCCGACATCGTTTTCCAATAGTCGTTCCCTGCCGGATGACGACATGGGGGCCAATCCGAGATCCCTCTCCGATGCGGACATCTTTTTCGATGATGGAGTAAGGACCGATTTCAACTCCTGCGTTAACTTCGGCTTTTGGATCGACGATGGCTGTAGGATGGATCATTTTTCTTCTCCCATCATCGCCAGAAGGTCTGCCTCGGCAACCAGTTTCCCATCCACCAGGGCTTTTCCCTTAAATCCCCATATAAACTGGCGCTGGCGGGTCACCTCGATTTCAAGCCGGAGCTGATCACCTGGAATGACCGGTTTTCTGAAACGAGCATTATCGATTCCCAGGAAAAAGACAGGTCTCTTTCGATACTCCTCGACTTTTTCTTGAATTCCCTCAGGCATTGATTTGAAGACAAGGATCCCGGCGGTCTGAGCCATAGCCTCCAGGACCAGGACTCCGGGCATGATGGGTTGACCGGGGAAATGGCCGGGGAAGAACGGTTCGTTATAAGTCACATTTTTAATGCCCACAATCCGCTTTCCCGGTTCAACCTCAAGAATCCGGTCAACGAGCAGAAAAGGGAAAGCATGGGGAAGGATGCGCATAATCTCTTTGACTTCGATCATCTATTTCTCCTTCTCTTTTATAGAGAGTATCTCCTCGATTTTCTTTAGACGGTTTTCGAGGTCTGTAAGGGTCCTTCGCATCTCCGGCAATTTTGGAAAAGTGGTGATTGCCCGGAGATAGTCTCGGTGAGGTATGGCTGGAGTTCCGGTAAAGATCTGATTTGGAGGAAGGTTCTGGCCCACTCCGGATTGAGACCCTACAATGACATTATCTCCGATCTCAAGATGATCAATGACTCCCACCTGACCAGCCAGAATCACGTTTTTCCCGATTTTGGTCGAACCGGCAATACCGACCTGTGCGACGATGATCGAATCCTCACCGATCTCAACACCATGAGCTACCTGAACAAGGTTATCGATCTTCACTCCTCTCCGGAGGATGGTTGACCCTAATGCGGCACGGTCAATGGTTGAATTGGCACCCACCTCCACATCGTCCTCAATGATTACCTTTCCCACCTGAGGAATCTTCACATTCTTCTTTCCATCTTTTACATATCCAAACCCGTCGGCTCCGATGACAACCCCGCTGTGAAGGATGACCCTTTTTCCAATGAGCGAGCCCGAATAGAGAGTGACATTGGGATGGAGGATGGAATCCTCTCCGATGACAGAATCTTCACCCACATAGACACCCGGATAGAGGGTGACGCGGTTTTCGATCCGGCACCGGTCTCCGATATAGACATAGGGATAGATGGTAAGATCTTTTCCTAATTGGGCGGTCTGGCTAACCCGAGCATGGGGATCGATCCCCTTGGGTTGATACGGTTTGCCAAAGAAGAGGGTGAGGATCTTTATAAAGGCGAGCTGAGGGTTGGCGGTACAGATGAGAGATTTATCATTAGCGGCCACCTCTTTTGAGACGATGATCGCTGACGCTCTGGTTTCGCCCAATTTTCGAAGATATTTGGGATGGGCGATGAACGTGATCTGGCCGGCCTCTGCTTCATCAATGGAAGCCACGCCGGAGATTTCAACCTCGCCATCTCCAACGACGGTGCCACCCACAAACTCAGCCAGTTCTTTTAATTTCTTTTTCATCCCTGTCCCGCTTCCGGACGTCCGCTCAGCGATCAGTCTAATCAGTTTAACATTCCTGATATTCCGATGACCTGATACCCCGATGCCCTTCCTCTACTTCTTCTGTGCATCATGGAGTTTGATCACCCGGTCCGTGAGATCAATGGTCTTCGAAGCGAAGAGCACGATGTTCTCGTTCAACTCCATGATGAAGGTAAACCCTTCATCCGCCCCCAATTTCTGGATCACTTTCTGGAGCCCAAGAGAGATGTTTCTTTCCATCTCAACCCGCTTCTGATTGACTTCATTCTGAGAGTCTTCCTGCCAGCGCTGAAACTCTCGGACCTTGTTCTGCAAGTCCTTCTCTTTGTTTGCCCTGACATCAGGGTTGAGCATCGGCGCTTGCTTTTCGAGGGATTCCTTCATCGTTTGAAGTTCTTTCTGCTTGTCCGCAAATTGTTTCTGAAACTTTTCAACCTCTTTCACAATTGCCTTTTTTGCTTCTTTGCCTGCATTACATTCGTTAACCGCCTTCTGGATGTCGACAAAGCCGATTTTGAGGCTGGTGGACTGAGCTTGTCCGAAAGCCAGTCCGAAAGCTCCCAGTAAAATGAGGATTCCAACACCAATCGATATTGTTTTACTTCTCATGATCCCTACTCCTTTTTTTAGATTTTAGATACCTTGTTTTTCTCCATTCAGAGGTTCATGGAAAACTAATAAACCGTTCCCATCGTAAAGTCAAAGACCTTCCGTTTCTCTCCCAGTTTGGGACTCAGATTGAACCCAAGGTCGATATGGATGAGGCCAAAGGGTGAAAACCAACGGATCCCAGCTCCCACGCCTGTCTTGAGCGGCGTGATGTCTTTGAATTTGTCGAAGCCCTTTCCCACATCCCAGAAGATGGCTGCTTTCAAGCCGATTTCCGAAGCGAGAGGAAAGATGAGATCGGATTGGAAAGAGAACATCTTCTTTGCCCCCAACGGTTCTTTATTGATATCGAAAGGGCCAGCCATGCCATATTCGAATCCTCTGACAGTTTTGAGTCCACCGACGTAGAACTTCTCATAGATGGGAAGCTTTCTGCCGCTATAAGGTTCGACAAAGCCTATGGTTCCCCTGAGATTGAGCACGGTTTTCAGGGGAAGAGGAAAGAACCAGCTGGTATCTGCCACTCCCTTAACAAAATAGTTGTCTCCTCCCAAAATTCCACCTGCATTCTGAAGGGAGATGCTGTGCCTTGATCCTCTAGTCGGATTGTAGTAATCGTTCCGGGTATCCATGGAGAGGGAGAAGGAGAGAGCGCTCGTCACTTTCTTTCCCTCTTGTTCCTTAATAAATCGGGAGGCATCCGCGCTCACATCACTGACCTTAATCTTTTCCAGTTTGTATGTTAAATCTGTCCGGAGTGTTTCGGTCAATTCTTTTCCAAAGCGGATATTTCCTCCAGTGATTTGATATGAGTAAGTATTGAGCTCCCTATGCTCGTTGTATAGGTCCGTTCCTCCTGAGAAATTATATCCGAGAAAATAGGGATCTGTAAAACTAAGTCTAACATCGCGGGTCTCGTACCCCAATCTGAATTTCAGAACACCATGATAACCCAGGCCGAAGAGGTTGCGGTCCGAGATGGAGGCAGAGCCCACCACGTTTTCGATCGAGCTATAACCGATCCCAAAACTGAGAGCTCCTGTGGGCGCCTCTTCGATCTTGATCTCAAGATTCGTTTTCTCCTCCGTGCTTCCCCGGCTGGTGGTCAACTCCACTTCCTTGAAGAAGCCTGTCCGTTTCAATCGGTCTTTGCTTTTACTGAGGCCAGTGGCGCTGTAAAGCTCCTCCTCTGCTACCCGAAGTTCCCGCCGAATCACCTTGTCGCGGGTCTTGGTGTTGCCCACGATCTGTATCTTCTCAAAAAAGACCTGCCTATTTTTTTCGATCTCAAAGGTCAGATGGACTAAAAGATTTTTTTCGTCGGTGGAGGTGGCCGGAGAAATCTCCACATTGGCATAGCCCTGATTGGAAAAATTTTCGGTGAGCGTGTTGATTTCCCTCCGGATGGCCGAGGTGCTATAAATATCGTTTCGTTTGATCTTGATGGCCTTGAAGAGATCTTCCTTTGTGGTGTGGACATCCCCCTTGAAATCGATCTCTCCGATACGATATTGAGGTCCTTCTGCAACCTCGATTTCAACCAAAATCCGTTTGGAATCCTGAAGATCGATCTTCGGCTCGGAGACCTTTACTGCGAGATATCCATGGTCGATATAGTAGGCTGTCAGCATCTGGGTGTCATTTTTCAGTATATCTTCATCGAGGATGCCAGCCTTGGTGATGATGGAGAAGATATTCTTCTGTTTCGTCATCATGACCTTTTTCAGGTCAGAGGATTTGATCTTCTTATTCCCTTTGAAGACGATCTTTTTAATTTTTCCCTTGACTCCCTCTTCGATCTGAAAGGTGACCATGGCCTCATTCGTCTCGAGATAGTCAACTTTATGGGTCACCTTCACCCCATAATAACCTTTGGAGAAGTAAAGCCTTCGGATCTGTTCGCCATTTTCCTTCACTTTCTCGAGGTTGAGAATGGAGCGTGAGGTCAGGGTTACTTTCTCCTTGATATCATCGAGCTTCACCTTATCGTTGCCGGTGATCAGAATCTCTTTGATGGAAGGTTTCTCCATCACAATGAAGATGATCTCTTTTCCCTTCGGAGTCGTCTTGATATCGACCTGGACATCGGAGAAGTAGCCCAAGCCAAAGACGGATCGGAGGTCTTCCCGGACTTGGTCCGTGGAAAAGGGTCCTCCTTCACGGCTCTTCACCGCTCCCCGAACGACCCCTTCTTCAACCTTGACATTTCCAAGGACAGTAATTTTGTGGATGACTTCCTCGGATCCTTCAGAATTCGAGAGGACAAGAAGAAAAAGGAGAAGAGCGATTCCTATGCATTTTCCGATCCTACATCCCATATCCGTTCCTGTCGGCTCCTTTTCCGGTTTGAGTTTTAACTTCCATATCAAATCCTTCTTCTTTTGTCTACCCCTGTTAAAAAAGAGGAGTATATTTAAAGGGAGAAAGGCTCACTTAACCCATGGCTTTCCCATCGGTGAGAATGACCTGCCTGGGCATTTGGGCAGCCAGATTCGGGTTGTGCGTCACGACGATGAGTGTTATGTTCTTGATCCGGTTCAGTTCCTGAAGAAGAGCGAAAACCGATTCCCCTGTTTTTGAATCGAGATTTCCCGTGGGTTCATCCGCCAGGAGGATTTTCGGTTCCAGGACCAGGGCCCTGGCAACGGCTACCCTCTGCTGTTCTCCTCCGGAGAGTTCTCCCGGTTTATGGGGGAGTCGATCTTTTAAACCTACGAGGGTGAGCATGGCTTCAGCACGAAGGGCGGCCTCTTTCTTTGACGTCCCTTGGATTAGGCAGGGCATCATCGTATTCTCCAGGGCAGTGAATTCCGGCAAGAGATGATGGAACTGGAAGACGAATCCGATCTCTTGATTACGAAACGAAGCAAGCTCTTTTTCATTTAGCGTGAAGATATCTCGTCCGCTGTAAAGCACCTTTCCAGAAGTAGGCCGGTCAAGTGTCCCAAGGATATGAAGCAAGGTTGTCTTTCCCACCCCAGAGGCACCCACAATGGCGGCCTTTTCACCTTGGGAAAAAATGAGATCAA
>VGSS01000150.1 GCA_016874935.1 Deltaproteobacteria bacterium
ATCGCAGTAGTGATCTCCTGGAACGCCATGATGAAAAACATCACCACGCCGATGAACACCCCTTTGAGCAGCAAAGGCAAAGAGATATTGATAAAGGTTCTCAGTTTACCCGCGCCCGATATTTCGGAGGCCTCCTCGAGCGAAACATCCAACTGCAGGTAGGAGGAATGGGCCATCCGCAAAAAATACGGGAGCCGCCGTGCAAACAGGGACAGCGGCATGATGATCCAATGCGTGGCCAAAGGGATGTCTTTCCAGAATGCGAGGAGATAACTTACTCCGACCGCAATGCCCGGGAAAGCGAGCATTAGTGTGATCACAAAGTCAAGAGCGTCTTTCCCCCGGATCTGAGTGCGGACGATGAGATAGGCGGCTGGAAGCCCGAAGACGATTCCGAAAAGCAGGGCCACCCCGCTGAAGAGGAAGGAGTTGTAGATCAAGGCCGGGGTTTCCAGAAAGATCATCCTGAAGTTGTCAAGCGTCCAATAGGTTGGAAAGGGTTCAAAGACCCATCTTCTCGAAAAAGCGGCTAATCCCAGCACCGCCGGAATCAACGCGACGATGATCGTGATAAATAACATGTACGAATAGGCGCCCAATTTCATCAACGGGCCCGGCTCGATCACTCTCCCTTCGAGCGTCGTCCCTTTTGAGAGACCGGTATACTTTTTCCTCTCAACCCACCGCCTGGAGAGCAAGAAAAGGCTAATGCAAACGATGGACGAAACGACCACCGCCACGATCCCCATATATTTGCGGTGCATATCCGTAAAGTGATAGGCGATGTTGATGTATGCAATGGAGGGGAGATAGTCCACCATCCCGAGAATCAATGGCGTGAGCCAATCCGTAAAGGGCCACAGGAATACGATGACCGCGCCCGCCAGATAACTTGGGGTGCAGAGAGGCAAAGTGACCGTGAGAAATCTCCGGAAGTCGCTCGCTCCCTCGACTTCGGAGGCTTCTTCAAAGGAGGGGTCTATGTTGGTGAAACCTGCGGAAAGACTGAGGACGATAAAAGGGAGCATGTGCAGGGCTTGAATGAATACCAGGCCATGAAGTCCAAAAATGAAGTTAAGGGGTTTGCTAATCAGTCCCCAATCGAGAAGCAGCAGGTTCAGGGTTCCATATTTGCCGAAAAAGATGACGAATGCAAATGCGCCGGCGTAAGCGGGCAAAACGATCGGCAAAAGAATGAGCGCTGTGAAAATGGTCTTCCCCCACAGTCTGTATCTCGCGAGAATGTACGCCAGGGGCACCCCGAACAAGGTGCTCGTCAGGAGCACCAGCACGCTCAGGACCAGGGTATTCCAAAAGGTTTTAAGATAATAGGTGTCTTGGAAGAACTCGATATAATTGTTTATGCCCCATCCGCCGGTTTTGGCAATTTTGAAGCTTTCCAGAACCAAAACTGACAGCGGATAAATCACAAGAAAGGCAATGACCAACCACAGGAGTGTCGCCAGAAAAAAATTGCCGCGAGACATATCACATCCTTTCTTCGACTATCTCGTTTGTAAGGTTCGAGCAAGCAAAGGAGTGGCTTTTCGGACCAGAATTTCTAAAAAATATCCCCCTCACCCTCCCCTCTCCCATGGAATCGGTGGAGAGGAAAAAGGTGAGGGGGCAATGCAAGCCTTACTTTGACCGCGGTCGTGCGGCGAGCAGCGAGCGTGCTTCCGACGCAGCCAGGCGGGATGCCGCATAGGCGCCATCCATCTCAAAGAGCTTTCTCGCTTCTTTAATTTTCGCCTCGGCCCTCTTCACATCTATCTTCTTCTCTTTCGCCACGTTAACTTCTCCCTCAACCGCCTCGATCAGGGATAGACTGTCTTTCAACTCGCCCCATTTTCTGTAGATCTCGAACTCATAGTAGCGGTTGACATCGTCCCATCTCTTTGTGGCGAGATCCAGGTTGTAATCAATAAACCCGACTTTCAGATCCCAGAACGAATCCACTCCCAGCGCATCTCTGGCGTGCTTGGCCATGGTGACGCCTTCTTTCTCCCACACGGAGAACTTAATGTCCGTTCTGGCCGGGAAGTAACGGCCCTCCAGCACGTATTTTTGTCCGTCCATGCTGAATAACCAGTCCAGAAATATCTTTGCGGTCGCTTCGTTGGGCGCGCCCTTCAGCAAAGCCACTGCCTCTGGAACCAGGATCGTTTTGTCAGGGAGCAAATCACGCACGGGATAGCCATCTGCGCGCGCACTCATTGCGTTCATTTGTGGCTGCGCGACCCCGATGGGAATTTCGCCTCGGTTCACCAGATGGGTCGTATCGACGCTGCCGGTGGAGAAGCGGGCTAACTGCGCCGCTAATAATCGGTTGTATGCCCAACCTTCTTTTTCTCCAAATGCCTGTAGGTGGATCTCTATCACTTCGTGCTGTGTTCCGGAGGCGTATGGCAATGTCTGAATGACGTAACCCCTGTAGATGGGGTCGAGCAGTTCCTTCCATGTCTTGGGAGGCGGCAGTTTGAGCGCTTTCAAAACCCTCTCGTTGTAGAGATTGGTGACGATCCAGGGAGAAAAACAGGCCCAGAAATCACCTTCATCCTTTACCTTCATGCCACCCCATTTGGCAGGAACCTTATCCGAATCCTTCGGCCTGTAGGGGACAATGAACCCGTCTTTCTTCAAAACTTCATGGGCTGGAGCGCCTGCGCCGAGGAAGACATCGGCATCCGGTTTGCCGCCCCATGCTCTCACTTTGTCCACGACGACCGGCCATCCGCCCGGCCGCACGAACGTGATATCCACTTCCTTACCATAGGTCTTCCTGTAGTGTTCCTTGAAACCCTTGGCCAGACTGTCGGATAACTCCTTGTAAACGGGGCCGATCCAGCCGACTTTGTCTCTGGTCTGCGCCTGCGCTTCCGCCAAAAAGATTGGCAGGAGCAACAGCGCCATTGAAAAAACAGCGAAGATTGTTGCGGTCAAGATTCTCTTTCTCATAGGACCCTCCTTTTCATTTTATGAATTCAGTGGGAATAATAAATGCAAAAACAAACCGATGTCAAGCGAAATGTAATTTATGAATTGACAAGTCCTAAACGAAGTTGTAGAGTTTATATTGAATAGAGGGTTCACCGGCCGCTTGCAATTCCGGACCTCTGAATGGTACCCTGAGTCAAAAGAGAGATTTTGTGAATGTCCTCCTGATCTACCCTGAAATTCCGGATACCTTTTGGAGTTTCAAACATGCGCTGAAATTCATACGTAAAAAGGCCGCCTCCCCGCCGCTTGGACTCCTCACCGTAGCCGCAATGCTGCCAACCGAATGGACAATGCGTTTAGTGGATCTCAACGTGAGAAAGCTCACCCAAGAGGACCTTGCGTGGGCTGACTGCGCGCTTATCAGCGCCATGACCGTTCAAAGAGATTCAGCCTATAAGACGATTGCGCAATGCAAAGAAGCAGGCCTCAGGGTCATCGCGGGAGGCCCTCTCTTCACAACGGAGCACGAGCAGTTTGAAGCGGTTGACCATTTTGTCCTCAATGAAGCCGAATTGACCCTGCCTGCCTTTCTTGAGGATTTAGCCCAGGGCTGCGCCAAGAGGGTTTACGCGACGTCTGACTTTGCCGACATTCGGAAGACACCCGCTCCAATGTGGGAGCTGGCCCATTTTGGCGATTACGCCTCGATGTCCATCCAATTCTCCCGTGGTTGCCCTTTCAATTGTGATTTTTGCAATGTGACAGCCCTGTTCGGTCATCGGCCTCGCACAAAGAGCGCTATGCAGATGATCGCCGAACTGGACAGCCTCTATCATCTGGGGTGGCGGAGTGGGATCTTCTTCGTGGATGACAACCTCATCGGGAACAAGAAACATCTCAGAACCGATCTCTTGCCTGCGCTCATCGAGTGGAGAAAAGACAAGAAGGGGGTTCCGTTCGGGACGGAGGTGTCCATCAATCTGGCGGATGATGAACCGCTGATACAGATGATGGTCAAAGCAGGTTTTGATACGGTCTTTATCGGAATCGAGACGCCGAACGAGGATAGCCTGGCCGAATGCAGCAAGAAGCAGAACTTGAACCGCGACCTCGTAGAAGATGTGAAGCGTATCCAGCGGGCAGGCCTGCAAGTGCAAGGAGGATTCATCCTCGGTTTTGACAACGATTCGCCCATCACCTTCCGGCGGCTCACTGATTTCATCCAGAAGAGCGGCATTGTGACCGCTATGGTTGGCCTGCTTCAAGCCCCTCCGGGCACCAGGCTCTATGAGCGTCTCAAGCAAGCAGGCCGCCTCCTTGACCGATTATCGGGAGATAATGTTGACGGAACAACAAACATTATCCCTGCGATGAGCCTTGATGCGCTCCGCAAGGGCTACAAGGACGTTCTGCAACACATCTATTCGCCTGAGGTTTACTATCAACGGGTCAAGACTTTTTTGCGAGAATACAAACCGCCAAAGATTAAAGTTTCGCTAAATTTCCGTCAGGTCTCGGCTAACATTCACGCCTTCATCCGTTCCATCTTCCAATTAGGCATCGTGGGCAAGGAACGTTTTCAATACTGGAAGCTCTTCTTGTGGACGATTGCTCGTCGGCCCAGGGCATTCCCGCTGGCCATCACGCTGGCTATTTATGGGCACCATTTCCGTAAGACATGTAAACTGCATGTCTTGTAACTTCAAAACCACTCTCCCCTTTCTTGACTTTCCTTAAAAAATCAATTAATAATAAATCAGATTCGATCTCCGAGCCCTCTTCCTAACTCCTTTCTGGGAAATGGAAGTCGGCCGTCAGGGCATGGCTGGAAACGGCCATACCTCCCGTGTTTGGAAAGGAGATGGACTATTGGACTTAAAAAGCCGATATCCCAAACACGGGTGTCGGCTTTTTTATTTAGGCAAAGGAAAAGGTTACGGTTACGAAGCCCCTGCCTACCGGCAGGCAGGCGTTTCGTAATTTGGTAAAGGTTACGGGAACCTCTAATAATTCCAAATTCGTCACTCCTGCGAAAGCAGGAGTCCAGTGATTTCATGAAGTTCTGGATTCCGGCTTTCGCCGGAATGACATTTTTAGAGGTTACCTTACGTGTAAAGCATTACATTACCGATAAACGTTGCCTTTAATTAACGATACGGGCATCGTCACCATTACCGTTTAACGGAAACCCTATTTAAATGAAGATGAAAGGTTTCTTCAGGGTTCAGACACCCGCTCAACTTCTACAGAAACTTAACCGTTTCAAACCCCTCTCCTATGAAGAGGTTCCCCTTGAGGAATCCCTCCATCGGGTCCTTGCGGAGGATATCATCTCTCCCGCTAATCTTCCTGAATTTCCCCGCTCCACGGTTGATGGTTTTGCTTTAAAGGCAAAGGATACCTATGGAGTCTCTGAAAAGAATCCTGCCCTCTTTCAAGTCATCGGA
>VGSS01000151.1 GCA_016874935.1 Deltaproteobacteria bacterium
GCTGAGACGAAGAAGGACGATGCCGCATTCTGGCTTTATAGCGCGAGAAAACCGGATGAGCTGATGGGAGCCATCCATCTCCAGAAGAATATGGCCTACTGCACCGAATATTATGCCAGAACCATCCTGGGAATGGATCAGAAGGATATTGTCCTCTCCTCTTACTTCTTCTTCGCCTATGGTCTTGGAAACGGCGTCTATTTTCCTTTCGGCGTGGGCGGAGCCACCGTCCTCTTTCCGGAGCGACCGCTTCCGGAAAAGATTTACGAACTGATCGAGAAATTTCGGCCCACCATCTTCATGAGCGTTCCCACCCTCTTTAGGTCATTGTTAGATTATAAAGAGAACCAGGAGAGAGAGGGAAAATCCGTTGGCAGGCTGGATAGTGTCAGGGCCTGTGTTGCCTCGGCGGAGGTCCTCTCTCTTGAACTCTACCAACGCTGGAAGCAGACCTATGGCGTGGAGATACTGGATGGAACAGGCTCCACGGAGGCATGCCATATCTTCCTCTCCAACCGGATCGGAAATGTCCTGCCTGGAAGCGCCGGCCAGCTCGTCCCTGGCTATGAGGGAAAATTGGTGGATGAAGATGGAAATGAAGTAAGGACAGGAAAGATCGGAAACCTCCTGCTCAAAGGTGAAACCATTGCCTCCGCTTACTGGAACAAGCATGACGAAACGAAGCAAAACATGCTGGGCGAATGGTTCGTCACAGGAGACCGTTACATCCGGGACGAAGAGGGTTTCTTCCACTACCAGGGACGAAGTGACGATATGATGCGAGTGGGAGGGAAATGGGTTTCGCCCTTGGAGATTGAGAAAACCCTTCTTTCACACCCGGCGGTCGCAGAGGCTGCAGTCGTTGATTATAAGGATGACGACGATCTGGTCAAACCCTATGGTTTTATCGTTCTCAAAAAAGGGGTGAAGGCGACCGGAGCACTGGAAGAGGAATTAAAATCCTTTGTCAAAGAGAGGATCGCTCCTTATAAATATCCAAGATGGATCGAATTTGCCGATGATCTCCCTAAGACGGCTTCAGGTACGATCCAGAGATATCTCCTAAAACAGAGACTGATGAAGAGACAATGAGTTTTAACCCCCTATGGATCACCGTGGGAGGCCAGTTTGACCGGACGGCTGAAACATTTCCGGGCCGGGATGGACTTGTCCACGTCGATCGAAATGTCCGCTATACCTACCGGGAACTTCAGACACTGGCCAATGGGTTTGCCAAAGGTCTCCTAAACTTAGGCGTGGAAAAAGGGGAACACCTCGCCCTTTGGGCCACCAGTATTCCCGAATGGATCATCATCCAGCTCGCCACGGCAAAGATCGGTGCGATCCTTGTCCCTCTCAGTCCACAATATCAGGCTGAAGAGCTCCGCTATGTTCTCCAGTATTCGGACGTCAGAACCCTCATCCTTTTGGAAAGGGATGAACGTTCCCAATATCTGAAGATGTTATTGGACCTCTGTCCTTCCCTTCTTGCTTCGGAGCCGAAACAGTCTCCTTTAAAAGATTTTCCCCATCTTAAAGAGGTGATACTCATCCACTCCTCTCCCCCTCCTTCCGGCCCCCTACTTTTCGAGGAAATCCTTGAAAGTGGAAAGAGGGTGCCGGATCAATTGCTTTTTGAAAGGGAGCAGACTTGCCAACCGGAAGACACGCTCAATCTCGCTTTTACCTCCGGAACGACTGGGGCTCCTAAAGGGATCATGATCACCCATTATGGGTTTCTCAATAATGGATATTTTGGAACATTCGGCCAAGGGTTCACTGAAAAAGACCGGCTCTGCGCAGCCATCCCTTTTCATTACAATTTTACCATCACCGGCCTCCTTGGATCTTTCTGCCATGGTGCGGCCATCGTCTGCCCCTCCGATACTTTCGATCCCGAGAAGACCCTTGTAGCCATTGAAAGAGAGTGCTGTACGGCCATCTATGCGGTCCCCAGTATGCTGGTAGCGATGATGGAGCATCCTCAATTTACAAGATATAACCTCACCTCCCTCCGGACTGGGATTGTGGGAGGAGCGACCATTCCAATTGAGCTGATGAAGAGAATCCTCGAACATTTAGGGGCAAAGGAGATCACCATCAGTTACGGCCAATCCGAAGGCTCGGGAAGCATCACCCAGACCCTGAGAGATGATCCCATCGAGATACGGGCAATGACCGTAGGAAGGCCCATTCCCTCTGTCGAGGCCAGAGTCGTCCATCCGGAAACCGGCGAAACCCTTCCTGCCGGGGAGAAAGGAGAACTCTGCTACAAAGGATTTTTAATGAAGGGATATTATAAAATGCCAACCGCCACACTCAGGGCCATTGACAGGGAGGGCTGGCTCCATTCAGGAGACCTCGCTACAATTGATTCAAAGGGCTATATCCGGATCGAAGGAAGGTTGAAGGAGATGATCTTAAAAAATGGGGAAGTGATTTCACCGATTGATATCGAGGAAGTCCTCTCCTCCCATCCGAAGATCCAGGAATCTTTGGTCTTTGGTGTTCCAGATCCTGATCACCATGAAGAGATCGCCGCTTGGATCCGTCCAAAAAAGGGGGAACAGGTGACCTCAGAGGAGATTCTCCGGTTTCTCGAGGGAAGGCTGGTAGAAAAATATTTTCCGAGGTATATTAAATTTGTCTCCTCCTTCCCTATGACTTCAACAGGAAAGGTCCAGCGATTCAAATTGAGGGAAGATACCATCAAAGAGTGGGGGTTGAGTGGTTAATCGTCCATTGGCCATGGTTCGTTCTGCTTATTCTTGACAAAAAAATGGAGTTTTGTTAGTTCAATTGAAAAAAGGAGAGAGATCGAATGATTGCATCAATGGCAGAAACCGGCATCCAAACCGGAACTGAGGTCCATCTGAAGGTGGAAGACATTCATCTCTCTTTTGGAGGACTGAAAGCTCTTAACGGTGTCTCTACGGAGGTCAGAAAAGGAGAGATCTTTGCCATCATCGGCCCTAATGGAGCGGGCAAGACCTCTCTTCTCAACTGCATCAACCGGTTTTACAAGCCGCAGAAGGGGAGGATCTTCTTTGAGGGAAAAGAGATCACCCGTCTTTCCCCTCACCGGATTGCCTCGATCGGGATTGCACGGACCTTCCAGGCGATTGAACTCTTTAAAGGAATGACCGTTCTCGATAATATAAAGCTCGGTCGTCATGTCCATCTGGAGACAGGAATCCTATCCGGAGGCCTCTACTTCGGAAAGGCTCACCGGGAGGAGATGGCCTTGAGAAAGGAGGTCGAAGAGAAAATCATCGACCTTCTGGAGATTGAGGCCATCCGCAAGAAGGTCGTGGCCACGCTTCCCTATGGCTTACAGAAGAGGGTCGAGCTGGCGCGGGCCCTCGCTATGAAACCCAGGATTCTCCTCCTCGACGAACCGATGACAGGCATGAATCTTGAAGAAACGGAGGATATGGCTCGGTTCATCCTCGACGTGAATGAGGAGTGGGAAACGACCATCGTCCTCATCGAACATGATATGGGGGTCGTCATGGACATATCAGATCGGGTCTGTGTTCTCGACTTCGGCTCAAAGATTGCCCAGGGCCTACCCTCCGAGATCCGGCAAGACCCAAAGGTCATCAAAGCCTATCTGGGCGAAGAGGATGTCACTTATTCAAGATTAGGAGCATAAGATCCAAATATTCAGACGGAGGAAACTTACTCCCTATGCCACCCATTTTAAGTGTGAATAACATCGAAGTGGTCTACGACGATGTCATCCTCGTCTTGAAGGGGATGTCTCTCAAGATCGAAGAAGGGCAGATCGTCACCGTCCTTGGAAATAACGGAGCGGGGAAGACGACGACGCTCAAGGCCATCTCAGGCCTTCTCAAGACTGAGAATGGAGAGGTGACCGATGGCTCGATCGAATTTATGGGGGAACGTATTGACAAGAAGTATGCAGAAGATATTGTCCGGATGGGAATCTTTCAGGTGATGGAAGGTCGTAAGGTCTTTGAAGACCTCACCGTCGAAGAGAACCTTATTGCGGGAGGCCATACCCGGGAATCGAAGAAGGAGATCAAGGAGAGTATTGACCTCGTCTATCACTATTTTCCCCGTTTGGTGGAGCGGAAAAATGTTCTGGCAGGTTATGTGAGCGGTGGCGAGCAACAAATGCTCGTCATCGGTCGGGGGCTGATGGCAAAACCCAAACTTCTTCTCCTGGATGAACCCTCCATGGGCTTGAGCCCGCTTTTGGTCGCAGAGATCTTTGAAATTATTAAGAGGATCAATCGCCAGGAGAAAGTCTCCATCCTACTCGTCGAACAGAACGCACGGCTAGCCCTTTCCATCGCAAACCAGGGATACGTGATGGAGAATGGTCGAATTGTTTTAGACGATACCGTCGATAAACTGAAAGAAAATGCGGATGTGAAGGAATTTTATCTCGGTCTCACCGAGGTGGGCAAGAAGAAGAGCTACCGGGATGTCAAACATTATAAAAGGAGAAAGAGGTGGCTCACCTGACCTCCCCTGAACCGAAAAGGAGAACCTGCCTCTGACAGACCCCCACGCATCGTTGATCTTCCCAGCCGGGCAGCATAGCAAAAAATGTTGCGGCCATAAAATCCCTGCCACTCAAAGATCGTACGATCGAAGCCATCCTGTATAAAAATGCTGAAAAGATACTCTTTGAATAGAGACGGTGTCGTATTTAGCCATTCGCCCTTCGACTAGCTCAGGATGAACGGCTAAATAGTTGATTTTTAACATGCCGTTTTCCGTTCGTGGTGAGGTTCTCGAACCATGAACGGAATTACGACACAGTCTCATAATGAAAGGGATCCATTTTCTCACACCGTCTCGTGGCTCACCTGACCTCCGCCGGCTTGAAGAGAAGGGCCTGCCTCTGACAGGCCTCCACGCATCCCAGGTCTCTGTCTTTCAGACATCACAATCAATCGCTCACCATACCGCCCATTCTGGAACAGGCATCGGCCAATGTTTTGCCCCGCCCAGAATGCAGTCTGCGATATAGCTATTTCGTAAAACGGCATAACCATCCAGATTTAAAAAATATTTTCCAATTTCAAACAATTCTTTTTACATTTTACGTAAACTGGAAATTTTTTACTTGAC
>VGSS01000152.1 GCA_016874935.1 Deltaproteobacteria bacterium
TTGACCAGCATTTCTCCAATCCCCTGACCACCTCTTTGGCAGGGCGGAGCGGATCAAAGCCAATTTCCAGTGCTGCCGTCAACATCAGCCACCAGAGCATCTCCTCGAAGGCTTCTTTGTTAAACCAGAGAATATCATCGTATTGATTCACCTCTAAGAACTGCTGGACCTCACCGTCTTTTAATAGATTCTCTATGACCCGATAAACGGTTTCCTCCTTGAACCATCTTTGATGGTGGGTGAGAAGTTTGGTTAATGTTACCGATCTCCCGGCGGCTCCTTCCTCCACTCCAAAATAAGTGAGCGTTTCTGCGATGATTTGATCAAGCCTCCACTCTCCAATCCAACTGTAGCTCCGTTCCGGGAAATCCTTTGGACTTACGACTTTACCGGTATGATGAACGAACAGCAAGCTGAAAATGATACCCCAGGCAGAGGACGCATCGGTCAGTTTCTTATGAAGGTATTCTGCGGCCGCCTTGACCCCTCTGGGTTGAAGCACCCGATACCGGCTTGTGATGACCGGCAAGTAAAGGATGGCCTCCAATTTATGCTTGATCTCTTGGGCGAGAACTGTTCCATCCTCTTTTCCGTTGGAAAGGCCTTTCGCTTGATCAAAAAAATGGACGGTTTTCTGCTCAACTTCATCAATCAAATTTTTATCAAGCGGTTCACCTGGTTTTGAAATTCGGGCTTCCATCAAGCGGCGAAACATATTTGCATTGACCAGTTCCTTAAAGGCATGGTGGACAGGGGGCAACAGAATCTCTTTGAACGCCTCTCCAAGATCAGGCACTCCCCGGCCATTTAATAATTGATTGAACTGTCCATAGTGATGCCACTGGTTATCCTGAATCTCCCTGAAATCCAGAAATACATGATATTGATAAGCCCCCAGTTCAACATAGAGACCTTTTTCGCAGAGTTCCTTACTGTTTCGGATATACTCCAGGCCGGCCACATGATCTTTAAAGATGCAGAAATAGTGCGGGTCGTCATGCAACTGAAGGCCCTCTCCCAGTTCCCTGCGGATCAATTGCCGCTCATCTCCTTCGCCTGAGGAATAGGCGACCGAGGTTCGAACCCATCCGAGAGCAGAAGCATACTTGTTGTGGTAGATCACAAGAGCGCTCTCATCTCCGATGCGATTCGAGTAGGCGAAGACATCCTCGTTGACATATCCTTCCGGAGTAAAGAAATCGTAAAGCAGAAAATGTTTGACGTCCGCAAAGAGATGGCGACGCTTCATCAGCGGGAAAATTTCTCTCTCGTGACGCCTGATCAAATTTGTATCCGGTTGTTCGTCCCATTTGGCGTAACGGTATTCCATCCCGTATTTTTCAGTAAACCCTTCAATCTGGCCATGTCCGAACATTGGGAGCCCGGGCAGGGTGACCATCATCGTGCAGATGCCAAAATATTTATCCTCCTTGCCGAATTGGTGGACAGCGGTTTCCTCGTCCGGATTGCTCATAAAGTTAACAAAACGCTTGAGAACCTCCGGATTAAATTCGAGCGTATTTTTCATGACGGACCGGTAGTTGGCATTCTCCTCATCCTTCAGCATGTTCATGAAGGCACTGTTATAGACCCGGTGCATCCCGAGGGTCCGGACAAAGTATCCTTCCAGCAGCCAGAAGGCTTCGGCAAGGAGCAAGGTTCCAGGCGCCTCCCGGGCAATGCGGTCCACAACCTGACGCCAGAATTCTTCAGGCATATGGCGATGAAACTCTTCTCTGGACATCCCATGCTCTGCCCGTGAAGGGATTGCGCCCCCTGTCCCCGGCTCCGGAAACCAGAGTCGCTGAAAATGCTTTTTGGTCAGGGTCATGGCCGCATCAAAGCGGATGACGGTGAATTTCCGGGCGACATGAAGAATGTTCTGGATGACGGCTTCCCTGACTTCTTCCTTCAGGAAATTGAGTTGGGCGGTATCATTCCAGGGCATTCGGGTGCCATCATTCCCGTGGTGGATATATTGTTCCCCGCCTGTTCTATGATCCACCCGCTTGAAGACGACTGCGGCATCGCTCTGGTCGAAATAGTGATCCTCAAGATGGATTCCCACCTCTCCATGCCAGGAAAGGTCCGGTCCGTTGAAGCGATAGGCTGGGAAAGGACTCTCTTCTGACGAGATGAACCAGTCCGGATGTTCAATGACCCACTTCGAATCAATGCCCATATGGTTGGGCACCATGTCGCTTGCCAGCCGAATCCCGCGCTGCCAGGCACAATCTTTTAGATTTTGAAAGGCCTCTTCACCGCCGAGGTCGCCTGCGATCTGATAGTCGAAAATGGAGTAGGCGGAAGCCACTGCCTCAGGACTGCCTAAAAGCTCCTTGATTCTTTTTGATGCGAGGCTCCGCTCCCACAGGCCAATGAGCCAGAGTCCGGTGAAGCCCCAGTGGGCTAATCGATCCAACTCTTCGTCAGGGATCTGGTCAAGCCGATAGATGGAACGCCGATACTTTCTTGAAAGCTGATGGAGCCACACATAGATATTTTTTGCCAGCAACACCAATCTCGGCATCCACTCCAGGTCAGGGCTGAAACGCTCCGGTTCTCCCTCCATTCCGGCGAATTCATACACGGGAGCAGGGGCGTGGCTCCAAAGTGTCATTCTTCGCATCTCCGCAATCTCTTCCTCTTTGATGAGGTCCAGGCTTCTGAGGAGGAGGGAGAGATGCCCACCCAATAAAAATCCCCATCTTTCCCGTATGTATTCGAGTTGTCCTGAAAGAGAATGGGGCACAGCAATGGCAGGGCTTCGAAGCATATCGATCAGATTTTGATCGTCAGGGCCAAAAGGAGGCTGTGAATTGAAGAAGGTGTGTAGTTGTTCAATGATCTGACCATAGGAAGTCTCTTTTCCAAGAGTGGTGTCATCAAAAAGTTCGATGAAGGGAGAGAAGGCGGAGTTTCTATTGGCCATCCAGAGCATGAGCATCTCTTCCAGGATGATCTGGCGGTTGGGCACCCCCTCTGCTTCACCCTCTAAATAAATTTCAGGCGATATTTCTCCCCGATAGACGGCTACTGTTGGAAATTCATCTGAAAATTTTCGTAGAGTCTCGTCGACTCTTATTTCCCCAAACTTTTCATAGAGCCAATCGAGGGCTTGTTTCATCACCAGAGGATTTTTCTCATCCCCGTATAGACCGATGATGTAGTGGAGGATCTCATCAATCAGCCCCATCGCATTCATCTGGCCGGGTTTGATGGCCTGTTCCGGGAAGTTGACAAGGTCCCTTTTCTCATTCATCCTCTGGACGAATAGTCTTACAGCACGGAAATTGGGGAAGGTGACATTTCCGCTCACAGTAAAAAAAGACTCGACAAACCCGTAGAGGTCCCGTACCTTACGGGAGATATGAAATTCCATTACCGTAGCGTTCTTCATGGCTATTAATATAGGCTAATCCGCTGAAGGACTCAAGAAAAATTATACCCAATATCGGACGCGCCAATATCTTGCCAATATCGGAGTTGACAATACCCTCTTGTTCGACTATTTTACTAATATCGGGCCCTTAAGCCCGATTCCTTTATCATATGATCAAGATCGGGACGAGCGGGTTTTCTTTTGCGGACTGGAAGGGCACGGTCTATCCCCCTGGGCTGCCGGAAAAGGAAATGTTATCTTTTTATGAAAAAGAGCTTGGGTTTAATGCCTTAGAGGTGAACTTCACCTACTATACCCTTCCTTCTCAGAAGAGTTTTTCGGCGATGTCTCGAAAGACCTCCGGCGATTTTGAATTCGTCGTCAAATCCTTCAAGGGGATGACCCATGAGATACGGAATAAAGAGACGGGCAAGATGATAGACAGTCAGGAGACCTTTAAAAAGTTTAAATATAGTCTTGCGCCTCTGACTGCGGAGGGAAAGCTTGCCTCTGTCCTGGCTCAGTTTCCCTACGGGTTTTTCCCCAGCAAGGAGAATTCCGGCTACCTCGAAAGATTCAAGGAGGAGATGGGCGATGTTCCTCTTGTCTTTGAATTCCGGAACCAGGCCTGGATGAAGGAAGGGATGTTCGAGTTTTTAGAGAAGATCGGGGCCGGTTATTGCATTGTGGATGAGCCCAAACTGCCCAAGCTGATGCCTTATCTCCCCAGAGCCACTTCCGAAATCGGATATTTTAGGCTCCATGGCCGAAATCCTAACTGGTTCAATGTCCCTGCTTCTGTGAGATATGATTACCTCTACAGCGAGGGGGAGTTGAAGGAGTTCGTCCCGGATATCAAGGACATTTCTAAGAAAACGGCAAAGACGTTTGTTTTTTTTAATAACTGTCATGCCGGTTCTGCGGCTAAGAATGCGACTCAGATGGCGAGGCTACTGACGAACTGACAGGATTCAAGGGGTCAAGCGGCCAAGGGTCCGAGTTAGTTGAAAAATACTTGAACCCATGAACCCTTGAATCCTTGAACCCTTAAAAAGGAGGAAGCGTGATTGAGATTGATTTTAAAAAAGGGGATGGACTCATCCCGGTCGTCATTCAGGACGCTTCGACCAATCAGGTCCTGATGCTGGGTTATATGAACCGGGAGTCATGGGAGGAGACTCTGAAGACAGGGAAGGTAACCTTCTGGTCACGCTCCCGTAAGAAGCTTTGGTTAAAAGGGGAGACCTCGGGCCATGTCCAGGAAGTAAAAGGGATCTATCTCGACTGTGATGGAGACACGCTTCTGATCAAAGTCAATCAGATCGGAGGGGCAGCCTGCCATACGGGTTTCCAAAGTTGCTTCCATAACCACTATGAAAAAGGTAAATGGAAGGTTTCCGGAAAGAAAATATTTGATCCGAAGGAGGTATACGGAAAGTGAACATACTAAAATTGGGAATTCCAAAGGGAAGCCTTGAAAGCGCCACGATCGAACTCTTCAGGAAATCTGGTTGGAAGATCCTGGTCAGTTCGCGCAGTTACTTCCCCATGGTGGATGATGAGGAAGTTCGCTGTACATTGGTCCGGGCCCAGGAGATGTCGAGGTTTGTGGAAGCAGGCACTCTGGACGTAGGGTTGACGGGAAAGGATTGGATTCTGGAGAATGGGTCCGATGTCGTCGTTGTTCAGGATCTGGTTTATTCAAAAACA
>VGSS01000153.1 GCA_016874935.1 Deltaproteobacteria bacterium
CCGGCCTAACGATATTAGACAGAATTATCATATTGTGATATGATAATTCCGCCTATTATTACATGCCTGATTCTTGCCTAACCCTTTAAATTTAAATGAGACATTATGATGAAAATTGTGGATGTTCCCAATTCCCCCAAAGAGTCCGTTCGTTGGTATGGTGATACCGTATAGGCTCTCAGGGGGATGCCGCTTCAGTCTCCCCAGTATGGTCGAACATTATCAAAGAAAGGATGGTTTCGTCAAGGTATTTGGTTGAAATTTCCCATCCAATTTCCTACTTCCAGCGAACTCATCATTTCTTTTATTGATTTTTGTCTGTTTTCGTATAGAACAAGAATATCTCCGAAGCTGGGAACCTGACATCATCGTTTGTACCCGGAGCAACATTGCGCTCTGGAAACAACCGAGTATGTTCCCTATCAAGATATCGTAAGTGACACGGAGAGAGAGTTCTATAAAGTAGGTTCTTGGGAGGTAAATTCATGACGAAAAAACAAATCAACATCGCTGTTCAGGAATTGAAGTCAAAACTTCTGGAACTTTTTGGAGAAGGCATTGAGTTGAGGGTTTTGGGTTCCGCCGCTCGAGGCGATTACAGGAGACATTCAGATATCGATGTTCTTGTCCTGTTACCAGTGAGGGTTAATAACACCATCGAAGAAAAGGTTTTTGATGCGGCTTATGATATTGAATTGAAGTGCGGGGTCATCTTCGCAATAGTTGTATATGCGAAAGAATTCTGGGCTTCGGATCTTGCAGCCAGCATGCCCCTTTATCAGAATATCCAGAGAGAAGGCGTTTCCATATGAAGGAAGAGTTGATCTGCTTGCCAGACTAATACGTTACCTTCTTCAAAAATAACCCATGGGCAGGGGCGGTGGGGCCTGCTTTTTTTCTGTCTTTTGATTCAAGAATCTTTTGAAACTCCTCGGAACTAATCTTCCCTTTTCCCACTTCGACCAGCGTTCCCACGATGGCCCTCACCATCTGTTTCAGGAAACCGCTGGCTTCGATCTCGAATCGTATCAGACCATCCCTTCCCTTTTTCCATTCAGCCCGAAAGATTTTCCGGACAGCGGTCTTCGTTGGAGTTCCTGTTGAACGGAAAGATGAGAAGTCGTGTTCACCGATTAGTTTCTGAGTCGCTTTCTTGATCTCTCCCCAGTCCAACTTCTGCGGGATGTGCCAGGCATATCCTCGATGAAATACGGATCGGATGGGCGTATTGAGGATCCGGTATTCATAAGTTTTGCTTTTGGCCTGTTTCCGGGCATGGAAATTCTCTTCTGCCTCTTCAATCCCTTTGATCGCGATGTCAGGAGGGAGAAGACTATTTAAAGCCCTCTGAATCGAACGGATATCCATCTCACTTCTGGTCTTGAAATGGGTCACCTGACCAAAGGCATGGACTCCTGCATCCGTCCTTCCGGATCCGATCAGATGGACACCCTCCCCTGTGAGACGTTTCAATTTTTCTTCGATCATTCCCTGGATGGTCAGTCCCTTTGCCTGCACCTGCCAACCCAGGTAATTCGTTCCGTCGTATTCGATCAATAGTTTAATATTCCGAACCATTCCTGCCTTCTGCCTTCTGCTTTCTGCCTACGAACTTTAGTGCCCATCCTGGTTCAATTTTAATCGCTCCCTCCGGGCAGATTTCCTGACAGCAGAAACAGCGGATGCAGTTCCCGTAGTCAAACACCAAACCTTTCTCATTTCCTTTGAGAGCCTCTGGAGGGCAGATCTCTACACATTGATTGCAGAGTTTGCATATCTTCTGATCGATAACCGGCTTTGAATTGAGTGCATTTTTTAAAGCTTTTTTTAAAAACCCCGGCAGGTTCCAGTCGATTCGGGATAGAGTGGGGAGTCTAAAATTCAGGATCTTCACATTCTCAAGTCTTTCGCCCACCACCACAATTCCATCTCTTACCAACCCCTGTTCAAGGGCCACTTGATTCGTCAACAGAGACTTTCGTGAAATCCCAAGAAGATCACAGACAATTTGATCAAGACTGAGCGGGTCCGGGCTCGCTAATAATAGTCCAAGTGGGATCGGAACACCACTGTTTGGCCCGTTGCCTTCCATTCCAACAATCCCATCCAGAATGGTGAGAGAAGGTTGAACGACCTGATAAATATCCACCAGCATCTTTGCGAAGAGTTTATGATCTTCTCCGGCCTTGAGATGCCAAAGCGCTTTCCTCGGTCCAGGGACACATCCGAAAAGGTTTTTGACGCCAAGGGTGAGAAGCATTTGGCCGTGGGTCTTCCACTTCGGAAGGTTGATGATGACATCGGCTTCGAAAATAGACTGATCGATCTCAATGTTTTTAAAGATTCTTCCTTTCCTCTCCGGAGGCAAGACAGGCCTGTTAAATTCAACGATTGGACAACCCATCGCATCTACGACCCTTTTGATCCCGGACTTCTCGGAAACCCCTATGGCGCTACCCAGCCCCGGGCTATCGCCAAGAAATGGGATTCCCCCCTCCTCCCTGACCATTTGAATGATCCCTTTTACGATGGAAGGGTGTGTGGTCACGGCCTTCTCCGGCCTCTTTCCATAAAGGAGATTGGGCTTGAGAAGGACGCGGTCACCTCTTTTTACAAACGACCCAATCCCTCCGACGAGATCAATGGATCGCCGGAGCGCTTTTAGAACCTCGTTCTCGTCATAGGTTTGACATTTGATAATTGAAACAGGGGTTTGCATATAGCCTACCCATCCCCACCCTAACCCTCCCCTTGAAGAGACTGTGTCGCAATAGGGGAAATGGTAAAAATTGTCATGCCGAACTTGTTTCGGCATCTAATAGAATCAAATAATTACGAGACCCTGAAATAAATTCAGGGTGACAAAATAGTAATTGCAACACAGCCTTGAAGGGGAGGGAATATTTAAGTTAGCGCTTACGACCGCTAAGGAAGAGGGGGAATTCCTGATATTTATCCCAATCTTTCCTTTCCGGTTATTTCCCTGATGGATATTTCGATGATCGCTGTCTTCTTCAGCGCCTCCTCTGGAATGGCTTCGTATCCACCCTCAGGCTGATATTTCTCCATCAATCTTTCGAGAATTTTTAATTTCTCACCACTTTTGTCTAAAAGGTTCGCTTTCCCTTTAATGATGATACTCCGATAGTAATACCCTGCCACGCAGGCAGGTCCAGATGCAGGGGCATAGGCAATGGGCTCATCTACCTCAAAACAGACCCGACTTTCCCGGCGGATATCCCTGATTTTTTCTCCTTTTGTCGAGGAATGGATGTAGATCTTTCCATCCCAATAGAGAAAATTGACAGGCTTAATTATGGGAAAACCCTTCAGATTAACAGTGGCGATCCTTCCAACCGGCGACTGTTCCAATATGGCAGTTACTGTTTTTTTGTCTTTGATCTCCCTTTCTGACCGTCGCATCTTTCTCTCTCCCTCGTCTATCGTCTCTCGTCCTCCGTCCATCGTCTTTCGTCCATCGGCATTCAGTGGCCCCGAATCACTCCCTCCCGGAATATTGGGACGATGTCTGTGATATCTACCTGAGCGCAGTAGGCTAAATCCTCTTCGAATCCCCGTTCCATCAGGTCTCTCCCATGAGTCGAGAGGCGGAAAGCCTCAATTAGGTTCTCCTTAAACCTCTGATAGAGAATGAGGGCTGACTGGCTTGCATCCCTCAGAACAACAGGCGTCCGTACTTCCGCCAAGATTCGATCAATGAGCATTCCTCCGCAAACCGTATCTTCGAGGGAGAACCTTCCCTCATCTCCGGAAGGGAAGATCAGGAGATCGTGGCCCAGATCAAGGCATCGCCTTGCAATCGCTGCAATATTAAAGAAGCTCCCCGCCATAACCTCTTTCCCGGATGAGACAGAATGAAAAGCCTTTGTCCCATTCGTGGTCGTCAGGATTAATCTCTTTCCCTTCACCTTTTCAGCGATATATTCCCTTGGTGAATTTCCCAGGTCAAACCCTTCGATCTTTCTGCTTCCCCGCTCTCCTCCCAAGAGGGCCGTATTGTGAGGAAAATGCTTCACCATTTCAAAAGCCTCTTCCACAGTCGCAACAGGGATGATCTCCAGAATTCCCCGTGAGACGGCATGCGTGATTACTGAAGTCGCCCTGAGAACATCGATGACAACGATTGCTTTTGTCGAAACAAGGCTGGGGACCGGAGAAACAGGAAGGAGTTGAATGTCAATCTGCATAAGCTTAAGACCAGACTCCTGCTATTGGATAACCGCAGAACCGGCACTTCCCGTTCTTGACCTCTTTCGCAGAGACCGAAAAGTGAGCCCGGATGATTTAATCACAATTGGGAAGACCAGAGCTTAAAAATCTGGTTCAACACCTCTTTCTTCTTCTTTAGCATCTCCTGCTTCGATTTGCATCGCACCTGCCCGGCAGCCGCGCCGGGATGGCCGTCTCCGATATTGAGCGTTCTCATGATCTCGCCGATATTCTTCTTCTTATCCTGCCTGTTTCCGTTAATAGACAGGGACATGGAGAAACCGAGGTTATTGCTCTTCACTCCCCGCTCCGTCAGGTTATAAACCTCTAAGACTCCTTTCGCATCGGGATGGACTAGAAGGGCCAGGTTTTTGATGAGAAGAGGCCTCCGCTGATAAGAAGTGAGGTCGATGACAACCACCTCCCTCTTTTCATCCTGATCAATAAAATAGGAGGAATCCCGGATGATCTTAAGCATCCTCCCCTCTTCCTCCCGGTACTGTTTCAGTCTCCTCTGAACAAAATCGAGTTGAGAGACTTCTCCGACCGGTCGGTCCCGAAGCTCACGGACCAGATTTCTCAAATGCGAGGCCTGTTCCTCCGCGGATGGGAAGTGTCCCTTCAGGGTCTGGTCAATGATCTTCCCCGGGGTCTCCCTCCGCCAGTCCTCTACGGAGGAATAGGTGAAACCATCAATAATATCGGCTTCATCAGCAGCCTGTGAAAAGTGAGGCGGAAGCTCCATTTTTTCGGAGAAATATTCAAAGACAACCCTGCTGCAGC
>VGSS01000154.1 GCA_016874935.1 Deltaproteobacteria bacterium
GGTTCTAAAAATCCCGTCCCAGATCATCAAGCCAATCAAGACCTGGCATCAGGTGGAAAATAGTGACTGAAAAAATCCCAACCCCGCATAAACAGGGCATTTTTTTCAACAAACTGCGGAAGTTGGGCTAACTGGGTATCTAATTCACTTAGAGATCCCTGAGCCATGCTCAGAAAGTTCCTAAACTCTCTTTTTCCTTTTCTAGCAGCTCCTTCGGCGATGTTACACGGAATGCTGATCGCAGCGCGTCTCATCTGCGAGACGAGCCCATACTTTTCTGCCTCCGGAAGTCTCTCTGTCAGTTTGTAAATCGCCGTTGTTGACTTCATTGCTCCTTGCCAAACATCCAATTTCTTATGAGGTTTCTCCATCTTTCTTCCCCTTTCATATTACTTCTTGCGTCTAACGCCTCACGCCTTACGGCTTTAGGTTAGGCGGCTTTTTTTTCTTCGTTCAGGTTCGGGATGGTGGCAAGCACGGGGAGCTCCAGATAACCTTCGATTTCAGAAACGCTATGAAAAGACCGATCCAATGAGTCCCGGAACCAGGAGAGACCGAACCCCAGGCCCAGTCCGATAAACGTCCCGATCAATAAAATTTTGTTGCGGTCGGGTTTGATCGGCTTCTCTGGAATACGGGCCGGGTCCAAGATTTTAAACTGCTCGCCCTGCTGTTTTCGTTCGAGGTTTTCAGACATCTGAGCCTGGATTTTCTTGTCCAGCAGGGATTGGTAATTTGTCTTCATCAGATCGTAATCCCGGGTCAGCAGGATGAGTTCCTGTTCACGCCGTGGGGTGTCTTCAATCCTTCTTTGATAGAAGGCAACTTGTTGCTTCAAATCTTTTTCTTCTTCCCTCAGCCGTTTTGCCTCCAGGGCTGACGCATTGTATTGTTCCGTATATTGCGTGAAGAGTCTCTGGGTCTCTGGATCGGGAACCGGAGGAGGCAAACTTTCCACAACCACTCCGTCCCGCCGGGCCATGGTGTTTCTCAGCTGTTCTTCTCTCTCCGCCTCCTGTTTTTCGAGAATAGCCTTAACCTTAGGTTCGAGGTTGGCGATCCTTGTCTTCAGATTGATCACATCGGGGTGGGTTTCCTTATATCTGGATAAAGCATTGCTCAGCTCATTTTTCAGAGTGTTCAGTTGGGTAACCAGAGGATCTTCAGGGAACCTCTGCGGTAACAAGGTCTCTCTTCCGGTGACAGGGTCTCTACGGACTTCTCTCGTTGTTTGAACGGGTTCACGTTTTTTCAATAACTCCATTTGACTCTGGATCACGATGCTTCTGTCTTCGGCGGCCCGGATCGATTCGCTGGTCGTCTTTATCTGCTGCTGCAGGCGTTCGAGGGTTCTTAAATTGGCGTCGAGCTGCTGGGGAAGTTGTCCCATATTCCGCTCCTTAAAATTTCTGATATCCTGTTCTTTCTTTTTTAATTGGTCCTCCATAGTCATGAGCTCTTTGCTCAAAAACTGTGAGGTGCCTTCGGCCCGGGATTCACGGACTTTTAAATTTTCTTCAATGAATAAAGAGGCCAGTTTATTGGTCACCATCATCACGGTTCGGGGTTCCTCCCCCTCGTAAGAGATGGAGAAAGAGTTGGTGGTCTGGTCTCTTCGATCTCTCCTCGGCTCCTGGACCTTCACATTGATGGCCTTTCGCATAGTTTCGATGACCTCTTCCAAAGGAAGCTTGTTGCGAAGGTCTGCATAGAGGTTGAATTCTTGTATGACTTTTTCCAGCCGTGTCCGACTGAGAATTTCCTGGGAAATGGTATTGAGTCGATTTGCTACCGAGTCGGTAATCGTGGACTGCACGTAACTTTCGGGAATCGCCTGAGGCTGAACCAGAATGAGTGTTGTAGCCTGATAAATCTTCGGGAGATATTTATAAACCCCGAAGGACCCCAGAGCACAGACGACCAGCGGAATGACGATATACCATTTCCTCCGAAGACCAATGGCGACGTAATCGTGAATGTTGAAAGGTTTTTCTTCTGGCATTGTTGAACTCCGTTTCTATTCGTAAGGTGTGAGGGGTAAGGAGTAAATGCTGTTTCGGGTTGCGAGTTTCGGGTTTACCCCCCTAACGCCTACCGCCTTACGTTTCACGCATTAGTATGTAGCGGTGATTCTCAAGAAGCCGCGGTATTCGCTGTATCTCCTCTCTGAAATATTGGCACGGTTCTCCCTGTGTGAGAGATCGAGCGAAAGATTGAGCCATCGGAGCGCCTGGTAAGTTGCAGTAGCTCCTGCCACCGATATCCGGTCTACCGGTTTTTCTCCTCCAATGGGTGTCGGGTATTTCGCCCGCTCGTAACTGCCATACAGTCCGATGGACATCCTTTGCATGAGTTGATGGCTGACCCTGCCAATGACCCGATGAGTCTTAACAAAACCGAGATTCTCTGCCGTAAAAAACTCTTCCGTATATCCTCCCTGAAAAGAGAGGGTGTAAGTAGTTTTAGCCTCTCGTTTAGAAAGGCTCGCATCATAAGAAAATCCGCTAATCGTGGAACCTCTCTTCGGATTTTGCCAGAAATAACCTATCCGGGCACTACTGCTCAGAGTCGGACTAAAGGCATGCTCCACTCCAAGGCTCGGACGGTAGATCACATAATCGACGGATGGAGAATCAAAATTGCGCCATGACTGGGTATATTCCCCGAATACGGACGTCCTTGGATTGAACCGGTAGATATAACGTCCCAGAATCATATTCCCCACCCAGTCCGGTGAACGCTGTAAATTGCCAAAGGTGAGGTTATATTCGAGAAACATTCCATGCCGGACATTCAGCCAGTAAGTGAGTCTGGGATTGATCGAGTTCTCCACGCTATTCTCGGCGGTCCGGCTGTTGATCTCATAGAGGGTGTTTCGGTAGTTGAGCGCCAGCACATTCTCCCGTCCGAAACGGTATTCGAGAGAAGGTTCGAAGACATTCCGGTAATAGGGTTCCCTCACCCTTGTTCTGGCAAAGAACGTCTGGCCCTCGGGGGCAGTCACGGAGAAATCGGATTCCCTGATTTCATCGGAGCGGATCAGGTAATCCCTTACATGGAACGTCAGATTCCGCGAAAAGGCATACCAGGCGTTGAGGGTTCCGTTCAGGCTGATATAATTGTTGTCTTCTTCTCTGCCATAGAAGACAAAACCGGCCCGGAGATCGAGATCCAGTCCGAATCGTTCTTCTGCAGTCGGCGTCCCCCTGAATTCACCCGGCACCTGAGCACGCCTGGACATTGAAATCCTAAAGCCGGGAGAGATCGTGGTAATATAGTCGCTCTTCTTAAAACGGTTGGGGGTGAGGTCGATATTGCTGTTATATTCCTCCTCGAGGAAGATATAAGGCTGGAAATGGGCGAAGATATCCTCAGTCCAGGCATGAACTCCTGCGGGTAAGAAAATCAGAAACAGACAGAAAATAAATCCTTTTGATTTAATCATGTTAGCCCCCCATTGTGCAAAAAAATGTCCACCGGTTAAGGTCAGGGTAAGGATGCCGGTTTGGTTTAGAGGTCAGGTTATTGGGTTTGAAGATCTCACTGAACCCCTTCACCTTGCCCAAACGGGCCTCCTCAACTTTACCTTGACCAAATCCTCTTGGCCAAATGCTATTGTTCGTAAGTGACGCTCCGTTATGGTGAATTTCCATAATTGTTTTTGAATACCAAGCATCTAATCCGGGACGATGATGGTGTCTCCGGACTTTAAAATGATGTTTAACTCTTTTCCATCAACGATCCGCTTGTAGTTAATCGTCATCCGCTTCTCTTTTCCGTCCTCTTTACGGATAATTAGAATCTTCTTCTGGTTAGCCCAGTCTGTAAACCCTCCCACCATTGGGATCAACTGGAGGAGTGTGGTTTCGCTCCTGAGCCGCACGACACCCGGAGTCCTGACTTGCCCTGAGACAAAGACCTTGAAGCTATTGGCTTCCATTACGGTGACGGATACATCGGGATTCTCAATCAGTTCTTTCAATTTCTTAGTGATTTCCTCTTTCAATTGAAGAGGCGACAGGCCAGCTGCCTTTACTTCGTGAATAAGAGGCAGAGAAATATACCCATCCAACCTCACCGGAACGGTTCTTGACAGCGTTTCTTCCCTCCATACATGAATGTAAAGGACGTCTTCGGCTCCGATGATATAGGTAGCGCTGTCAGCAGCCACTTCGGCCTGTGCCTGTTTTTTTAAGAGACCCTCCTTCTCGGTTTGAGTGTAGGCCGACGGAAGATGCATCAACAGGATCCCCATTCCTATGATTCCAAAATAGAATAATCTTTTCATCTCCGCAGCTCCTTCTTCTCGGGCGCAGGAATATTCAACCCTGCTCCTTCATGGTTTCCGGCATGTTAATATGGTTGAGGCCGTACTTTTCAATTTTATAGAGCAATGCCTTGTAGCTGACATTGAGTAATCTGGCGGCTTCTTTCCGATTCCAATGGGTCTCGTGAAGGGTCGTATAAAGATGTTCCTTCTCCGCTTCTTCACCAGCCTTACGTCCGACCTTTTTCAAATCAAAGAGAGGCCTCCGAATTCCTTCGATGATCCCCGCTTTTTCCCCCTTGGTTCCATTCCCGTCATCCGCGAGTAATTCCCGGATGACCGCATCTTCATCCTTGGTGATGATGATCCGTTTGACGATATTTTCCAATTCCCGGATGTTCCCCGGCCAGGGATATTCTTTGAAGATCCTAACTGTATTGGGAGAGAGGAATGGGCCTTCGTGCTGATATTTCTTCTGGTAAAGGTCGAAAAAGTATTGAGCGAGCGGAAGGATCTGCTCCTGTCGCTCCCTTAAAGGTGGGACATTGAGGCTGATGACATTGATTCTGTAAAAAAGATCTTCCCTGAATCGTCCTTCGAGCATGGCCCTTTCGAGATGATTTTTAGTCGCAACAACGACCCGGGCATC
>VGSS01000155.1 GCA_016874935.1 Deltaproteobacteria bacterium
CTTTCTCGTCGATCATCTTGGCGTTTCCGCATACCCCTGCACAGGTTTCGTCCTCTCCCATGACCTCCAACTGTCTTTCAATCGCCTTCGGAAAGAGTTTGTCGTCCGCCGAGAGGAAATAGAAGAAGTCGCCGCGGCTCATCTCGATTCCTCTATTTAAAGCCTCTGCCAGTCCCCGATTCGGTTGAGCATGATATCGGATCTTCTCCCCGAATGATTTGCAGACAGCCTCTGTCTCATCCGTGGAGCCGTCATTGACCACAATGATCTCCAGGCCTCCAATCGTCTGAGCCAGGACGCTTTCGATGCACTCCTTCAAAAAGGGGCCGTAATTGTAACAGGTGATGATGACTGAAACGGACGGATGTGTTTCGTTCCTTTTCGGATCCATGCTCAACTTAGCCTCTCGCCTTGCCTCTTTTCCCTCGCTCGATTTCGGTCTTCTCTTCAGGGGCCCATGTGCTTCTCTTCTCAAAGAATATTTCATCGCCACCGAGCCTCTCCGGGATCAGCCTTATCTTTTGTCCTTCCATCATCATGTACGCGGGCTCAAAGGGTGGAAAATAGAAGGCCCTGGCATAGGCGGCGATCCTTTCGCGTCCCCATTCGGGACAAACCTCCCGTGATGGAAGATCCATTCGTCCATAGTACCGTCTGGGTCCGGCTTGGGGCGTGGAGGAGTATCTCTCTGAAATCAATCGGGAGACATTTTCACAGAAGATCCTGTACCCGTCTTCATGGGACAGGCGATACAATTCGATGTTCGTCACCTGCCTCGGGATCCGGAACGATCCCTTCTCAATGATATCTCCCTCATCCGGCCCTTCTGACATCTGATGGAGTGTCGCCCCGAAGGTCTCCTCTCCGTTTAGAATGGCCCAGAGTGTCGAATTCCATCCACCGTATTCAGGCAAAGGCGCACAGTGGAGGTTGAAGCAAGGGATCTTCTTGACCAGATCCTTGGCCACGATCTTCGGATATAGGACAGAGATAATCAGATCCGGTTGGCATTCCTCTGTTATCTCAATCAGGGATCTTGAGAGGTTATACCAGGCGATCCTCTCTTCTTCGCAGAAATTCCTCACGCTCGATCTTCCCCACCAGTTGACTTCCTCCCCTCCTCTTGACACGACCCCGCAAATTTGGCAATCCGCCGTTAGCAGGAACTCCAAGCAGCGGATTCCCAGAGGTCGATCACAGAGAAATAGGACTCTTCTCATCCCACGATCTCCATCAGTTCCTTTTCGATAAATGGGAGAATCGCTTCGGCATACCTTTGATTTCCTAGACTTGAGAGATGGAGCCACCTGCCATTTTCATCAAGAAATAGTGCTCTGTTATTGATTGAATCAGCCAGCAGGCTCTCCATATCGCATAATGTCACTCCGGTGTCCTTCGCAATTTCGCGAATGATCTGGTTGTAAAACCGATTATTTTCATTATAAGATTTATTATTTAGCATCATCTTTTCGACTGGGATGAGGTGGTTGGTGGAGAGCAGGACTTTTTGGACCTTTGCGGCAAAGAGCTTCTCGATCAACTCCTTGAGGTTAAATTTAAAAGAGACAGGATTGACCCTGGGTAGGCCTCCATCCGAAAACCAGTAGTTGCAATCATTCATTCCGAATTGAACTGTGACGAGATCGGGCTTAAAGGCATAGGCTTCAGGAAGCCGCTCCAATCCATTCCGTGTCGTGTTCCCATTCTCCCCGAGGTTGAGGCTGTAAACGAAGAGACCTCCTGACTCATACTTCTTAAGGGCCTCATCCACCAGTGCGGTCCATCGTCTGGTCATATCGACCCCTTTCTGGTCATGGCCCAATCCATAGGTAATCGAATCGCCGAAATAACATATCCTTACGACCTTTGATGGCATGGCACATTACTCCTTGAAGGGGTGAGGACCGGAATCGGACCTAAGATCTCCTGGAGCGAACGAAACATTTTTTGGTGAAGGTCGAACTGTCTCTCGAAGGATAAGTCCTTCGTCGTGAAACAGGGAGAAAACTTCCCTTCTTTTCCAACCAGGTAATAATCCTCCCAGCGTGGGCTGACCCATGTGATGCCGTACTTCATCGGATTTTGAAAAGTATCACTTCCGGGAAGGGGAGCAAAGGAGGATAATAGCCATTTATCCGGTTTCACCTGCCTTGCAAACTCCAAAGTTTCTTCGACCGTGAAGTCATCCTCGCCGGGGAAGTTGACAATGAAGTAGGCCTTGGTCTTAATACCATTCTCTTTGGCCGCAAGGATCGCTTTCCGGTTCGCCTCTACTGTTGTCTGTTTATTCATGAGGTTCAGCATCTTCTGGCTCCCTGTCTCTATTCCAAAACTGATTTCGCAGCATCCCGCCTCCCTGGCCAATCTCATTATCTTCCCATCAATGGCTCTGGCGTCCTGATTCAACCGGAACCTTAATCCGAAGGGTTTGATGGCCTTCATGAGAGTGCGAAACCTCTCCGGCTGAACCAGGATATTATCGTCGCTTAAGAGGATATGGCTGAACCCATGATTCATGACGTCCTCGATCTCGGACAGAACACGCTCAAGAGGCAGGATCCGGTAAGTCTTCCCTGAGATCTTCGAACAGAAGCTGCACTTGAATGGACACCCTCTCGATGTATAAATGGGGGTTGTCTTCTCACCTCCGGGAGTGTACCGGTGGAGATCGACGAGATGTCTCGAAGGTTTTGGGATCGCCTTCACCCTGACAACCCCTCCTTCATAAATCTTTTTGAGATTCCCTTTCTTCAAATCGTTTAGAACGGTTTCGATGACCTCCTCCCCCTCTCCCTTAACAATCGCATCGCAGCGCACCTGCTTCAGGGTATCCTCCGGCAAGAAAGAGGGATGGGCGCCGCCGAGGACCACCGGCCTGTCTGAAGGAAGGAGATAGGATATCTCTCTGACGAGTGGAACATTGGGGGTGACACAGGTGATGCCGAAGAGATCAGCATCGAGCCCTCGGACGACGGAACGCCAATCCGGGTTTCCGGTGAGATCGACCAGGGAAACATCTTGCCCGGCCTTCTCCATTACGGAGGCCAGGTAAAGAAGGCCTGAGGGAGGGTAGGCCGCATCATTGGCTAAATAGGGACTGGGGGGATTGATCAGGATGATCTTCAGCATATCGGTCCTCATGCCGGGATATTGTCCGTAAGAGTCCTCCCAAGAGGATTGAAATCCTTTGGATAATTCATCTCCATCATGCCCGAATGATCACAGATGATTTTCTCCGCAACCCTCTGAATCCCCTCCTCGATATCGATCTTCGGCATAAAGCCCAGCAATTCCCTCTGCCGCTTCACATCGGGGATCTTTTCCAAGGTCATCTGGGGAGGGAGAGGAATCTCTTCGACATACGTGCTATAATCCCTGCCATAGATCTCACAAAACAGCCGGGCTAAATACTCCATTTCAATGATACGGGGATGAGCAATGTTGAGGATGGTAAACTGATTGAGGTAGATCGCCCTTTCCAAAGCCACGACCGCATCGTCCATATGAAGCCAGCTCCGCTTGCTCCCTTTATGCAGCTCGATCTTTCGATGGTGATATAGATCATCCGCAAACCTGATCATGGCGCTTCGATGAGAGCCGATCTCTTCCCGCTCATGATAAAACATGAACGGCCGGACAATAACGGCATGGAGGCCGCCATATTCCACTTCATATTTTGTAAGCTCCTCGCATAATAGTTTGGAGAGGGCATATCGGTTATTGGGCTTCAATCCGGTCGATTCCTCTGATTGGACTCCCCCCTGGTTGCCATAAACTTCCGAGGTTGAAAAAACGATCAATTTGGCCCCAACTAACTTCGCCAGTTGAATAACATTGTTGGTTCCACCCAGATTGCGGTCGATCGTCATATGCGGAGAGGCCTCACAGGTGACACGAGAAACCATCGCGGCAAGGTTATAAATAGCCTCTGGCTTTTCTTTTACGGTGACGGGATAGAGATCATTAGGATGGACAATGTCGGTCTGGAAGTAGTCCGGACCATACTTGTTTTGAATATCCGCACAAAGGACACGGTGCCCGCAGCCCCTCAGGTACCTGACAAGGGGCTTGCCAATATTGCCTTCTGAACCGATCACCAAAATCTTCATCGCTCTTCACCTCAATCGATTGGATTCTCTCATCATGGCTTCATGATCGCATGGCCTACCATGAAAATTTCCGAAACCCCTCTAACCTATAAGATCCTTCCCTCTAAAAAATCGTACACTTCCGCCTTAACCGCTTCGGCAACCCTGTGAGCGAGGAGATCAATTCGATGAAGGTTGAGACCATCCTTTTTCTGACCTTGAGCAAGCCTGGTCCTGATTTCAGAAAGGTTCATCCCTTTATTCCTCATTTTTTTTATCTCCTCGACCCGGGAAATATCTTCGACACTAAACCGTCTCTGCCCCCCTTGAGTCCTCCGAGGAGCAAACAGGCCCATGAATTCCTTTTCCCAAAAACGTAAAGTGTGCTTTGAGATATTCAGGCTTTTGCTGACTTCTGAGATGGTGAGAAGCTGGTTTTCCCTCTCCATGGCTGCCTTTATGGAAATCACCTTTTTATGATTCTTATCGGGAAGAATCACTCTAACTTTAACTTTCACTTGAACTATAGCAAGCCATATGCCATGCCAAATAAATAAATTTCTTTAACAATATAAATGGGTTAGGTTTGACCCGCGTGACGAATCGGCAGAAATGGCCTGATTAAAAAGGTTGAAGCTGAATTTTTTGCCGGGCGGTTAAGAATTAGAAAGAATTTTTGCGGGGTTACAAATGAAATGCCCTGTATTTTTTAACCCGTTGATTTGTAAGGGTATTTTAAATAATTGATAAGGTATTAAAAAAAACTTAAAGTTTTTTTATAATTAGACGATAAAGTAAGTGAAGAAATAAAGG
>VGSS01000156.1 GCA_016874935.1 Deltaproteobacteria bacterium
AAGGTAATCTCTACAAGCTTGTTCCGAAGAAAACCAAGTCTCAAATTCAGCCAAACTCTTGGGGTACTCTTCCATACCCCGCCTATACTATATATGGTAGGAACCTTAGTCAAGTGAATACCCCATAATAGTTAATTTGGAGGTGGTGGGTTTTATGAAGAGTCTAATCATCGCGGCTTTTATGCTCATGTTGATCATAAGTGGGTGCCAAAGGGTTGATTCGGGGCAGATGGAGGTGAGAGATATGCCTAAAGAAAATAGCGGATTACGCGTGGCTACATTTGCCGGAGGCTGTTTCTGGTGCACAGAAGCGGACCTTGAGAAATTACCCGGTGTTGCGAAGGTTGTCTCAGGTTATACCGGTGGGGATGAAAAGAATCCGTCCTATGAGCAGGTCTCTTCAGGGAGAACAGGCCATGTGGAGGCGATTCAAGTCCATTACGATCCAACGAAGATCACTTATGAAGAATTGCTCGATACCTTCTGGAAACAGATCGATCCCACGGATTCCGGGGGACAATTTGTTGACCGTGGGCCACAGTATCGCAGCGCCATCTTCTACCATGACGAAGAGCAGAAACGATTGGCAGAGAAATCGAAAGAGGATCTCAATCAATCGGGAAAGTTTAACAAGTCGATCGTTACAGCGATTGTTAAATTCAAAAAATTTTATGAAGCCGAGGATTATCATCAAGATTACTCTAAAAAGAATCCTCTCAATTACCAATTTTACAGATTTAGTTCAGGCCGGGACCAATTTTTGACCGGGGTGTGGGGAAAGGACACTCAAACGGTCAAGGGTAAGAGCAAAAAAGCCTATCAGAAACCTGACGATGCCACCTTAAAGAAGAGACTGACTCCTTTGCAATACGAAGTGACTCAGAAGGATGGCACCGAACCGCCCTTTCAAAATGAATACTGGGACAATAAGAGAGAGGGAATCTATGTGGATGTTGTCTCAGGAGAGCCTCTCTTCAGCTCTCTCGAAAAGTTTGATTCCGGAACAGGATGGCCCAGCTTCACCAAGCCTCTTGAGTCAGGGAATATTGCCGAAAAAGAGGACCGGAGCCTTTTCATGAAGCGCATTGAGGTAAGGAGCAAGCATGGCAACTCCCACCTTGGACACGTATTTAATGATGGGCCGTCCCCGACCGGGCTTCGGTATTGCATGAACTCCGCCTCCTTGAGATTCATTCCCAAAGAGGATATGGAGAAAGAGGGATACGGAGAGTATCTGAAACTTTTTGTAAAAAAGTAAGCCCTTCTCAGGTTGCGCGCTCCATAGCAGAAAATCCTGCTTCGAGGTCGGCGATCAGGTCGGCGGGGTCTTCCAGTCCGATGTGGACGCGAATCAATGGACCACCCTGCCACGGCGCTACGCTACGCAGCGAACCGATCCGAGCGGGGAAGATCAGGCTTTCATAACCGCCCCAGGAATAACCGATGCCAAAATAGCGGCGTCCCTCGCAAAGGGCAGCGATCTGTGTGGATGTGGGGCTCTTTTTCTCGGAGTCGGTTTTAAGTTCGAATGAAAAGAGACCGCTTGATCCCTTGAAATCGCGCTTCCAGAGCGCATGCTGCGGATGGCCGGGCAAGGCGGGATGCAACACTGCGCCGACCTCCGGCCGGCGCTCAAGCCAGCATGCGATCTCCAACGCATTATGCTGGTGTCTTTGCATGCGCACATCGATCGTGCGCATACCTCGGAGAATCAGTGCCGCATCGTCGCCTCCGACAGAAACCCCGAGTTCACGCACGGTCCTCCACAGCGGCAACCAGTGCTCCTCGCGCACGACGACTGCTCCCATGAGCACATCGGCATGCCCGCTCCAGTATTTCGTGAGGGGTAAGACCGAGGCGTCCACACCCCAATCGAAGGGTTTGGCAAAAACAGGCGACCCCCAGGCATTATCGATCGCTGTCATCACCTTGTGCCTGCGGGCCATGGCGCAGACGCCTGGCACGTCTTGAATTTCAAAGGTATAACTTCCCGGGCTTTCGAGAAAGATCATGCGCGTGGCAGGTTGAATCAGCGATTCGAGTTTTTCAGGTGTAATCGTTGGGTCATACCAGGTGGTGTGCACCCCCAACCTTGAGAGGATTCCCTTGCAAAAGACGCGTGTCGGCCCATACGCCGAGTCCGTTACCAGAAGATGGTCGCCTGGTTTCAGATAGGCGAGAAGCAATGTCGTAATCGCCATCAAGCCAGAGGGCATGATGGCCGCTCGGCAGGAATGGCCTGGGCCTTCAATCCGGGCGAGCGCATCCCTGAGCGCAAAGGTCGTGGGTGTCCCTATGGTGCCATAATGGGAAGCTCCAAGCTCGCCACGGTCGGCTGCATCAACCCTGGCTTTAGCCTCTTCGAGCGTTTCAAACAGGACCGTTGAGGCACGGTAAACCGGCAGATTGGCAGTGCGGATCTCCGAATGAAAAGTCCGCCCTAATTCGACAAACGATGTTGCGTTTGAAGTTTGAATCTGATCGGAATCTCCTTTTTCTTTTTTCATCGGGTTTCCTTCCTAACAAATTGAACCAGATTATAATGCAGGAGAAATAGGGGGGTCAAGGCGGGTTTCCCGGAGGAGAATGGAAACAGCCTCATTGATCAGAGTCTGTTTATAAATGAGTCATTTCTGTCATGCCGGACCTGATCCGTCATCCAGTCCCACCTTTGGCTGGATTAATAAAACTGGATTCCGGCTTTCGCCGGAATGACCATCTTCTTGAAAACCATTAGTTTATGAATAAACACCAATTGCATCAGCTTTAGATACAAATTCAAATAAAAATCAATTGAAAAAATGTAAAATTCTTGGTACTCTGGAGTCAAAAGAAGGGGGTGAAAAAGAGAGATGATTCGATTCTTGTTGGGAGTGGCGGTTGGCGTCCTCATCTTCTTGCTCTTCATCTATTTCGGTGGTGGCCAGGTCGTGAAGAAGGTTGGTGAAGGTTTAACCGAGACCGGAAAGAGAATGGAGCACCTGGAAGAAGTTATCAAGAAGGAGGGAGATGAGGTGGGGAAGGATATCAAGAAGAAGATCCTCAAGGAGGAGAAGGAGGTCCCAAAGAAAGGTCAGTAAGTCACCGAAAAATCCTTAAACTCTCCCGTATAATCCTCCCAGACGACACGGACATGGGTCACCTTTGCCTCAGAGGGGCCTCGATGGCACCATTGAATCATCTCATCCACCCTTGCCTTCTCTCCTTCGAAGAGGGCTTCCACCCAGCCATCCCCTCTGTTCTTCACCCAGCCCTTCAAACTTAGAAGGTAAGCCATCTCCTGGGTATGGGCCCGGAAGAAGACCCCCTGAACCCTTCCCTCAACAATGACCCGCGCTCTGGTTTTTTCCATAACCGTTGTTTAGAAAATAAGGAGTTCGTTCGACGGTAACGGCAACGAGGCCCGCCCTGTACCATATTAGGTTCAGGGCCCGTATCGTTAATAAAAGGCTACGTTTATCGTCTTTTAATTCTTTTTACGTAACCATTGCCGAATTACGAAACGCCTGCCTGCCGATGGGCAGGGGCTTCGTAACCATAACCGATTGGCCCTAAACCATTTTTGTTTTTAAAATTATCACAGACTCCCCTACAAATCAATAAACTGATTGATCATGAAAAATAAGTTTGACTTGAAAAGGAGAAATTGAATCAATTAGAATTGATACATTTCTGCTTTCAGAGGTGAATGGTAAAAGAGAATGAAGAAAATCTATCTGGGCATCGATATCGGTTCTGTCAGCGCCAATACAGTGATCCTGAATGATCGGGGAGAAGTGTTGGAGGAGCATTATACCCGTATCAAGGGACAGCCTCTCAAAGCGGTTCAGAGAGTTTTAGAAGAGATCCTCAGTCGCATTCCACCCGAGCAATTTCACAGCCTCTCGTTTACAGGCACCGGAGGAAAACTTCTCTCCGAACTCCTCAACGGTCATTTCGTCAACGAGATCATCGCGCAGGCCAAAGCGATTCAACATTTTTATCCTAAAATCCGTACGATCATCGATATCGGGGGAGAGGACTCGAAGCTGATCTTTATCGAAGAGGAGAATGGCCATTACAAGATCGGTGATTTCTCGATGAACACCCTCTGTGCGGCCGGCACAGGGTCTTTTCTGGATCAACAGGCTTCTCGATTAGGTCTGACGATCGAGGAGTTTGGCGAGCTGGCTCTCAAGTCCCAAAACCCACCGCGCATCGCAGGACGATGCAGCGTCTTTGCCAAATCGGATATGATCCACCTTCAGCAGATCGCCACACCGGACTACGACATCGTCGCCGGTCTCTGCTTTGCGCTGGCCAGAAATTTTAAGAGCAACATTGGCAAGGGAAAGATGTTTGTCAAACCCATCTCCTTTCAGGGAGGCGTGGCGGCCAATGTGGGAATGAGAAAGGCATTCCAGGATGTTCTGGAACTTTCGGATGGGGAGCTGATCGTTCCGAAGCATTTTGCCTCAATGGGAGCCATCGGCGCAGTGCTGGTAACCCAGGAAAGCGAACAATCTAAAAGGGCAGGGACATTAAATTTGACGCCCTTGCGGGAATATCTCCAGCATCATCAGGAGAAGGAAGTGCCGTTAGAGCCTCTCTGTCTTTCTTCGAATCATGTTTCACCCCCACCCCCGCCTGCCAAAGAACTTGTTCGGCGGGCAGGCCAACCCTCCCCCGTCAAGGGGGAGGGGGTAGAGAGTGCCTCCCCCATCGAATGGGAAAGGGTGCAAAGTGTCCCTCTAATCAAGGAGGGGAGGGATAAGTTTGATGTCTCTTCCGTCGAGAAGGAAGGAGGTGTTTCTGAGAAGATCGAAGCCTACTTAGGTCTGGATGTGGGTTCGATCAGCACCAATCTTGTGTTGATTGACAACAATAAGAAGGTTCTTTCAAAGCGATATCTGAT
>VGSS01000157.1 GCA_016874935.1 Deltaproteobacteria bacterium
GCATCATCGCCGCATCCGGCCCGGACGATTTTAACCTTCTCCCGCTGCCCTTTCATCGCCCTTTGATAAACGACTTCTGTTGCGCTTCCGATAAAATAGTCCCAGGCTCTTGAAACCTTTCCGCCAATCACAATCCTCTCGGGGTTGAAGAGATTGACGAGGTTCACCAGTCCCAGTCCCAAATATCTGCCCATCTCATTGAAAACCTTCAGAGCTGTTTCGTCTCCATTCTGAGCGGCTTCAAAAACATCTTCCGATGTGATTTTTGGGAGATCTTCTTTGCTCTTATGAAGAATTCCCTTCCCTTCACCTTTCTCGATGGCTTCCAATGTCATTCTTCTGATCCCATTTCCAGAAGCATAGACTTCGAGGCACCCTCTTCCTCCGCAACCGCATAACGGCCCCTCCGGGTTTAGCGCCATATGGCCTACCTCTCCACCCATCCCGTCTGCTCCGTGGAGGATCTTTCCTGAGACCACAACGCCTCCCCCTACTCCCGTCCCTAAGGTGATGCCGCAATAGTGGAGACATCCTCTTGCCGCTCCCTTCCAGCCTTCTCCCAGAGTAAAGGCATTGGCATCATTCTCAATGGCAATGGGAGGAGAAATTCTTTCCCTAAAAAACTCTCTCAATGGAAATTCATGTAGATCCGGAAGATTGGGGGGAGCAATGAGGACGCCTTTTTTAAAATCGACAGGTCCGGCAATGCCGATTCCGATCCTGTTCTCTGAAAGAACTCCTGGAGTCCCTTCCCGAATAAAACCTTGGATCCTTGAGGTCAGCTCATCCATCATGGCCAGGCCGCCCCGGGACATATCCATAGGATATTGAGTCTTTTTAAGGATCCGGCCATCGGGAGTGACGATCCCCATCCTGATGTTTGTCCCTCCCGCATCCACTCCGACAAGATGCTGCTCCATTGTCACCGTTCCCTTGTCTCTCCGGTTTATCCGGTTGACCTGATCAACTGAAACATCAATGGACGGTTGGATTCCGCAATCCGAAATCCACACTCCGCATTTCAAATCCTATTCCCTTCTTAACCATCGGATCAGCCAGTTCACCTGAGCAATGAGATACGAAACCATAATGATCAGAATCACCAGCAAAAACGTATTCGTATTAACGATCCATAAAACATTCATCTCTTCCTCCTATCGTTGTGTGCATCGTCTGTCTTCCGTCGTCTATCGTCCTTTGTCATAAATCCAGTATGAAGAGGAGTCCTTTCTTTGTCAAGCTTTTAAAAATCAAGCGGCAACTACCCGCAATCCGCTATTCCCCATAAGCCGTAACCCCCCTGTTAAAGACAGAGAAAAGGGTCAAATACCACCCCATCAGTGAGAAGATGTACAAAATTCACACGTCAAGAAATACTTTCATTCCGGCCCAAAGGGTTGGGGGGATTGGAAAAGCTTTAGAGCGGAACCTCTGACATTGAACTACGTTGCCTCAACCCAAGTAATATCGCTACCAAACTAAATACGAAGGTTACCCATAACATCTAAGGCCCCGCGTCCTAAGGGTTTTACAAGACCTCCAATCCTTTGGGCTGAGGCGCAGTGGACCAATTTTTTCACAGCTTCTGAGGCATTACTATGAGCCGATATTTTCCCTTGTTTGAATGCGGCATTTCTGATATAAGGGAGGTCAATTATGATAGCCAAGGTTTTGAGCAGCGCGGTTTTTGGAATCGATGCCTATGTCGTAGAGGTGGAGGTCGACATCGCCCAGGGCCTTCCTGCCTTTGCCACGGTCGGCCTTCCCGAAGGCGCAGTCAAAGAATCAAAGGACAGGGTCAAAGCCGCAACCAAGAATTGCGGCTACGACTTTCCCTCAAGACGAATCACTGTAAACCTTGCTCCGGCCGATATAAAAAAAGAAGGGGCCGCCTTCGATCTTCCCATGGCCATTGGCATCCTTGCAGCCACAGAGGTGGTTCAGAAAGGGAAGCTCAACCGTTACTTCATCCTGGGGGAACTCTCCCTCGACGGCCAGGTCAAACCCATCAAGGGGACCCTTCCCATTGCTGTAGCCGCAAGAAACGCAGGTCTTCGAGGAATCTTGCTCCCCAGGGATAATTCAAAAGAGGCCGCCGTAGTCAATGGAATTGAGATTCTTCCTCTCGATACCCTCTCCGATTGTGTTGAATTCTTAAATGGATCCCTCCACATCGACCCTGTTGTCTTGGATCTCGACGAAGTCTTTAAGCAGGAGATGAACTATCCGGTCGACTTCAATGAGGTGAAAGGCCAGGAGCATGTGAAGCGATCTCTGGAGGTAGCGGCCGCAGGCGGGCACAATGTGATCATGGTCGGTCCGCCCGGTTCGGGAAAGACGATGCTCGCAAAACGTCTTCCCACGATTCTGCCCGATATGAATTTTGAGGAGAGCATCGAGACGACGAAGATTCACAGTGTGCTCGGACTGATCCCATCGGATAGGGCCCTCATCGTCACACGGCCTTTTCGGAACCCCCATCATACTGTCTCTGATGCAGGCCTGATCGGAGGAGGACAGATTCCCAAGCCGGGAGAGGTCAGCCTCTCCCATAACGGCGTGCTTTTCCTCGACGAACTTCCCGAATTCAAGAAGAATGTCCTGGAGGTGATGCGCCAGCCCCTGGAAGAGGAAAAGGTGACGATTTCCAGGGCGGCCACTTCCCTCACCTACCCTGCCCGATTTATGCTCGTTGCTGCAATGAACCCGTGCCCCTGCGGTTATTACAGCGATCCCAACAACGAATGCACCTGCACCATTCCCCAGATCCAGCGCTACCGGTCAAAAATCTCCGGCCCGCTGATGGATCGCATCGATATTCATGCCGAGGTTCCGGCGGTGAAGTATCGCGACCTGGCAAGCCGTGACCCGGGAGAGCCTTCCCGTGAGATCAAAAGACGGGTTGATCAAGCGCGGAGAGTCCAGCTCGATCGATTCAAAGGGATGAAGATTTACTGCAATGCCCAGATGACGAACCGGCATATTAAGAAACACTGCCAGATCGATGAGACGAGTCAGAGGCTGCTGGAAGTGGCGATCGATAAGTTTGGACTGAGCGCCAGGGCTTATACGCGAATTTTAAAGGTGGCTCGGACCATTGCCGATCTTGAAGGCCAGGAAAATATCCAGTCCGCCCATCTCTCCGAAGCTATCCAGTACCGCACCCTGGATAGAAATTTGATTTCTTGAATTTAATGCAAACGCAATTGATTTATTCATTGTCAAATTCGAGATTCCGGAACAATACTGAATTAAATTCAGCACGAGGTTCGGAATGACACACTTTTTCTTGTCATGCTTCTGAACTCGTTTCAGCATCTTATTTTATGCGTCTGTATTATAGTAACAAGATGGATACAGTTGAGTTTTTTTACGATTTTTTAAATAAGATTGGGGCGCCGAATTTTTTGGCCATTGGCATTGCCGTTATTGTCCTGTGGCTTCTCATCTCCGGCACTCGAAAAGGACTAAAAGGGGGACGAAAAGACGACGGCCCTGACCAAGGGGGGAAAGATTAATTTGGTTTGCTCCTTCAAGGAGACTTTTTCTGGAATCTCCACGAAAGCAGGAAGGAGACGGTCAGAGCCACCAGCATGGCTGACATGGATAAGAGAAAGAAGACCAGGATGAGCCTTTCCTTCATTAAGGCATATTTATTTTCGAGAATACCCACATACAGAATTCCAACAATCTTACCCTGAATGTCTTTAATCGGCTCATAAGCAGTAATATACCAATCGTCAACCACAAAGGCCCTCTGAATCCATGGCAACCCCTTCTCTAAAACCTGTTCCTGAACCTCTTTCATCGCCCGGGTCCCGATCGCTCTGTTCCCTTCTTTGTCCAAAACATTTGTAGAAATCCTCACATCCTTAAGAAAGATGGTTGCCCTCCCGGTATCTTTTCCTTTATATTTAACATTCTTAAAAACGATATTTTTAATCAGATCCACAATTTCGTAATTGCGGGTAAGAAGAACTCCTCCTGATAATACCCCTAAAACCTCACCATTGAAATCCAATATGGGGTGGGCAGATTTAATCGCCATGCCGGAAGTTTCTTCTAATTTTTCAGTTGGTTTCGCTTTGGGTGTAGGGATCAATTTTAGAGCGGCCTTATTTGCCAGTTCTTCACCCTCTCTTAACAATTCCTCTCTTGAAAGAACACAGGTTCCTGAAACTCCTTTTTTCTCCAATGCCCCTTTGATAAAAGGATTATCAATCAGACTGTCCCCTGATGATTTTGGGTTATGCAATCGGTAAACGACTACTCCCCTCCGATCCGTCAACATCAAGAAATCGAGACCTTCTTCAGTCATCAAATCGGATAGCTCATCTCGAATTGGAGCGATATTTCTCTCCTTCAACCCCCTTTTCAGGACATGCCTGATCGAGGCCCAGCGGATTGCCCGGTCAATATCTCTTATTTTAGAGGCATAAACATACCTTGCCGTATTGAGATCTTCTTTTACCTTCTCTTGAGCTTCGCTAATGATCTGATTTGTAATCAGGGAATTGACGATAAGGCTTGTCATCACACCTATAAAACAGGCAAGGGCTAAAAAGATCAGGGCCAGTTTAGTTTTAGTTGAAATTTTCATAGGTTATAGGTTATCAAAAAGAATCAAAAAAGTCAACCCCGTTAGAAATTCCGTTAGAAATTCCAATCGTTGCGACTCGAAACCGGGCGGTCCATTATTTCTAACGGGGTAAAGAAAAATATTTCTTGCCATTAGAAAACATATCTGTTAAATATTTTGTGAAATATTTCATTAAATAAAGAGACAGGAGGGATGGTTCATGAAGCCTTATTTTGAAAAGATGACCGATTTTGGGAAGCCTTTAACTGAGCAACAGATCAAAAAGG
>VGSS01000158.1 GCA_016874935.1 Deltaproteobacteria bacterium
CACCATACGGACACTGGACATCGGAGGAGATAAATTCCTCCCCGATTACTCCATAGGGAATGAAGTGAATCCCGCGATGGGGCTCAGGGCGATCCGGTTCAGCATTAAGGAGACCGATATTTTTAAAGTCCAATTAAGGGGAATACTGCGCGCGAGCGTTCACGGGAAACTGAGAGTCCTTTTCCCGATGATTTCAGGCATTGAAGAGATTCGGAGGGCGAAAGCCATTCTCGAAGAGGTGAAGAAAGAATTCATCCGGGGGAAGGCTCCTTTTGACCGGGGAATCAAGGTCGGAGCGATGATCGAGATTCCCTCGGCTTCAGTCACCGCCGATCTTCTGGCACGCGAAGTGGATTTTTTCAGCATCGGGACGAATGATCTCATCCAGTATGCCCTGGCCGTCGATCGAATCAATGAGCATGTCTCCTATCTCTACGAACCCCTGCACCCCGCCATTTTGAGAATCGTCCGGAGCGTGGTCCAGTCCGCCCGAAATGCCGGGATTCCTCTGGCCATTTGCGGGGAGATGGCATCAGAGCCTGCCTATGTGTTAGTTTTATTGGGTCTGGGCCTGGAGGAGTTCAGCATGAATCCGATCTCCATTCCGAAGGTGAAGAAAGTCCTTCGCATGGCGAAAGCCATGGAGACGAGGTCCATGACAGAAAGGCTTTTCCAATTCTCCACCGCTTCGGAAATCAAACGGTACGTCAGAAGATGGATGGCTGAAAGATTTTCGGAGGATATTGTTCAATCGATCCCAGAAGAGTTGAAAACATAAACCTTAAGGAGGAAACAGGATATGTCCATGACAGACTTCTTATTCACTTCTGAATCCGTCACCGAGGGGCATCCGGACAAAGTGGCGGATCAAATCTCCGATGCCATTCTGGACGCCATTATCGCACAGGACCCTCGATCACGGGTAGCCTGTGAGACGATGGTGACAACAGGAATGGCCATCATTGCAGGCGAGATCTCGACCTCTTGCTATGTGAATATGCCCGCCATCGTTCGGGAAACGATCAAAGAGATCGGGTATAATGATTCGGCCATGGGGTTTGACTGGGAGACCTGCGCCGTGCTCACTTCGATCGATGAACAGTCCCCTGACATCACCATGGGGGTGGAGGAGACCAAGAACCATGAGCAGGGAGCAGGGGATCAGGGGTTGATGTTCGGTTATGCTTGTAATGAGACACCGGAATTGATGCCCATGCCCATCATCTATGCCCATCGTCTGACCCGACGGTTAGCCGAAGTGAGAAAGAAGGGGATCCTAGATTTTCTGAGGCCGGATGGAAAATCTCAGGTGACCATCCAGTATGTGAATAATCAACCGACCCGGGTGGACTCCGTGGTGATTGCAGCCCAGCATTCGGACAAGGTGGCCAATGAGACGCTGAAAGAGGGGATTCTCGAAGAGGTGATCTTTAAAATCATTCCTCCGGAGCTTCGGGATAAGGACACAAAGTATTATATCAACACCACCGGCCGGTTCGTCCATGGAGGCCCCAAGGCGGACTGCGGTCTGACCGGCAGAAAGATCATCGTCGATACTTATGGCGGCGTGGGAAGCCACGGAGGGGGCTGTTTTTCAGGAAAAGATCCCTCGAAGATGGACCGGGGCGCCTCTTATATGGCGAGGCACGTGGCCAAGAACATCGTGGCTGCGGGGATGGCTGAAAAATGCGAGGTTCAGATCGCCTACACCATCGGAAAGGCAAAACCCGTCTCCTTCATGATCGATACCTCCGGGACCTTTAAGATTCCTCCGGATGAAATCGCCAAAATCGCCCTGAAGCACTTCGACCTGAGACCAAAAGCAATCATTGAGTATCTCGACCTTCTCAAGCCGATTTACAAAAAGACCGCCTGTTATGGCCATTTTGGCCGAAACGAACCCGGATTTACCTGGGAGAAAACCCACCGGGCAGACGAGCTGAAGAAGGCGGCGAAACTATAAGATTGCGGAGTGCGGAATGCGGAGTGCGGAATGTTTATTTATTTAATTAAATTCCGAAATCCGAATTCCGCATTCCGAATTTAGGAGAAACCATGGATTATGATGTGAAGGATATTTCATTGGCGGAGAAAGGCCGTCTCCGGATGGAGTGGGCGGAGATGGCCATGCCCGTGTTAAGGCTGATCAGGGACCGTTTTAAAAAGGAGAAGCCTCTCAGGGGGGTTCGTCTTTCCGCGTGCCTCCATGTGACCACGGAGACTGCGGCTCTCATGAGGGCCCTGGTGACAGGCGGTGCAGAGGTTGCTCTCTGCGCCTCCAATCCTTTGAGCACGCAGGATGATGTGGCCGCCTATTTAGTGAAGGAGTTAAAAATTCCTGTCTTCGCCATCAAAGGGGAAGACAGTGAAACCTATTATAACCATATCCGGGAGGCGTTGGCGTTTTTCCCGAATATCACGATGGATGACGGAGCAGATCTCGTCTCCTCCTTTCACTTCATCGCTCTTGAAAAATGGGGGGAACTCATCCCCTCTTTGCGAAGTTGGGCAAAAGACCTTCCGGCAACCAAGAGAAAAGAGATGATCAAAAGATTGATCGGCGGAACAGAGGAGACAACGACCGGTGTGATCCGGCTTCGCAGTATGGAGCAAAACAAGGTGTTGAGATTTCCCGTGATTGCCGTCAATGACGCTGAGACAAAACACTTTTTTGATAATCGGTATGGAACCGGACAATCAACGATTGATGGTATCCTGCGTGCGACCAACCGGCTGATGGCCGGGTCACACTTTGTCGTCTCAGGCTATGGATGGTGCGGAAAAGGGCTGGCCCTGAGGGCCAAAGGGATGGGGGCCGATGTGATTGTGACCGAGGTTAGTCCCCTGAGAGCCCTGGAGGCTGTGATGGATGGCTATCGCGTCTTGACCATGAGCGAAGCTGCTGAAACAGGGGATATCTTCTGCACGGTTTCCGGAAACACGGGTGTGATCCGGAAGGAGCACTTTCTAAAGATGAAGGATGGTGCCATTGTGGCCAATTCGGGCCACTTCAATGTGGAGCTCGATCTGGAAGGGTTGGAGAAGGTCACTGCCTCTCGAAAGAGGGTGCGTGATTTCGTCGAGGAGTTTCATCTCAAAAATGGCCGGAGGATCTATGTCCTGGGAGAAGGGAGGCTGATCAACCTTGCCTCCGCGGAAGGCCACCCCTCCAGTGTGATGGATATGAGTTTTGCCAATCAGGCTCTCTCCGCCGAATATCTGGTCAAACATCATCGGACATTAGAACGGAAAGTCTATCCGGTTCCCAAAGCGATTGATCAGGAGATCGCACGGATCAAACTCCGTTCCATGGGCATCGAAATTGATCAACTCACAAAGGAACAGGAGCGCTATTTAACCTCCTGGGAGCAAGGGACATGAAGAATGTCTTCGTAAAATGGAGATGGTTTCTTCTCATCCTGATCGTTTTATTTGTCGGCTTTGCCCTCTATCGCGGGTGGGCGCTGACTCAGAAAAAGGCGGCTCCTCAAAGGACGAAGCGCGGTGACATTCCTGTCCAGGTTTCTCCTGTTACCATCAGAGCCATCACCTATACGATTACCATGACCGGGGACATTGCTCCATTGATGCAGGTCGATCTCTTTCCCAAGGTGTCAGGATATCTCGAAGGCGTCTATGTCAATACCGGCGATTCGGTCAGGGAGGGACAGACCATCGCCCAGATAGACCGGTCCGATTACCTCCAGAAGGTCCGGGAAGTTGAAGCCCGGGTGGCTCAAGCTAGGGCTCATCTGATGGAGCTGGAAGCCGGAGCACGGGCCGAAGAATTACGTCAGGCGGAAGAGGCGGTCCGCAGCGCCGAGTCCCGTTTTCAAAATGCGAAACTCCAGAGGGAGCGTATGGAGGCGCTCTATCAAAGACAGGTCATCTCGAAAAGGGAATTGGACGTTGCGGACATGGAGTACACCGTCGCCCAGGCGCAGTTGGCCTCAAGCAGGGAGCATCTGAAATTGCTCAGGGAAGGGGCAAGACAGGAAGCGAGAGAGTCGGCTCAGGCGAGATTGAAGGAGACGGAAGCGATGCTGGCGCAAGAACGGATTCGACTCCAGCACACAAAGATCGTCGCTCCTTTCTCAGGTGAGATCAGCAGAAGATATATGGACGGCGGCGCCCTGGCCTCATCTTCGACGCCCATTGTGAACCTCATCCACACGGAAACATTGAAGGTGGTTGCCCATATCCTGGAAAAGGATATCCCTTTGCTCAAGACAGGGATGAAAGCCAGCATTATAACCGAATCCTTTCCCGGGAAGGTCTTTGAAGGCAGGATCGCACGGATGAGCAGCGCCCTGGAACTCGCCACGCGAACGCTCCAGGCAGAGATCGAGATCCCCAATGCCGGGCGAATGCTCAAACCCAGCATGTTTGCAATGATCGAACTGGTTCTCTCCCAAAAACCTCAGGCGCTCGTTATTCCTCAATATGCGGTGATCGAAGAAAGAGGCAAGAAAATCGTATATGTGATTCAAGGGAATCAGGCGTTCCGGAGAACGATTGTCACCGGCATTGAACAGACCCCTTATGTGGAGGTGCTCCAGGGGGTCTCCGAGGGAGATCAGGTGGTCGTAAGAGGGCAGGATGCGCTCAGGGAAGGTTCGGTCGTGCGGATGATCGAAGGAGGCTAAAGCCCATGGATATCATCCGCGGTTCCCTGAAAAACCCGGTCTCCCGCTTCATGGTGGCCATCGGGATCCTCCTGATCGGGGTCATCGCTTTTTCAGACCTTGCCATCGATCTCTTTCCGGAAATCACGTATCCGATTGCCTCCGTCGTCACCGAATACCCGGGGGCCAACCCGCAGGACATTGAGATGACGATCACCCGCCC
>VGSS01000159.1 GCA_016874935.1 Deltaproteobacteria bacterium
GATCTTCCGGTCACCAACCCGGGTTCCATCACAACGAAAGGTTTTTATGAAAAAGCCTTTCAGCGCTACCAGGGAACCCGGATGTGCTGTGTGGGTGACATCGGTGAAAGCCTGGATGATCCCATTCAATACTCCATCCATACCCTCTGGGAGATGCAGGTCCTGAGGATGGATCCGAAAAAGGAAGATTGGACTGCATGGACAGTTGATGTCCGGGAGGAACAGTTTAAGAAGAAAGTTTTCGATTTCAATCCAAATCTTGTTGATTATTTTAACGTCCTGTGGAAGTGAAAGTCATCGATGAATCAAGAGCTATCTCCTCCCATCGCTATCCATCTGATCAATGTGAAGAAATATTTTAAGGACCGGGATGTAGAAGCCTTGGGCGGAGTCTCATTAGAGGTTCTCCGGGGGGAGTTCATCACCCTGATCGGGCCATCGGGCTCCGGCAAAAGCACGCTTCTCGAACTTCTTGGAGATATCGGCGATGAAGGCGGCCCCACGGGCGGGGAAATCTCAATTGAAGGAAAAACTCCGGTAGAGTTACGAAGGGCCCGTGGCTACGGGATCGTCTTTCAGGAATCGACGCTTTTCCCATGGTATCGCATCTTCGAAAATTGTCTTCTCCCTTTTCGAATTGCGAAGAGTAGGCTTCCCCGCGAGCAACAGGTCCAGCGGATTGAGATGCTCCTGGAGATGGTGGGGCTTGATAAAAAATTCTGGTCCTACTATCCCAGGGAATTATCAGGAGGGATGCAGCAGAGGGTGGCCATTGTAAGAGCGCTCGCCCTCGATCCTCCACTCCTCCTGATGGACGAGCCCTTCGGCGCCCTCGATGACCTCACCCGGAAATCGATGCAGATGCTCCTGCTCGATATCTGGTCCAAGACCCAAAAGACGATCCTCATGGTGACTCATTCGATTTCAGAGGCCTGCTTTATGTCGGATCGCGTCGTCGTTCTATCCCACCGACCAGGTCGCATCGCAAGAATTGTCTCCATCCCTCTTGATCGACCTCGCGAACGACCGATGTCAGAAACAAAAGCCTTTGCAAGAATCTGCTCAATGGTCAGAGAAGCGCTTGGTTCCGGCGGGATCTTAGAGGAAGATGGTTCGATTAAAGAATAAAGTGACTAAAGTGAACTAAAGTAAATTATAAAAGTAAAAGTGAAGATTTAATTCGTTAGACATCGTCATAATTGCTCCCCGCTTTCGCTTCTGAACTCAGTGCTTCCCAAATTTTAAAAAAAGGTGTATATTAACAAACGTAAATTGACAATAGAGTTATACTTAAAACTCAACTGATGAAAATCAATAAAGAAATTCCCTCCCTCTTGATGGGGAGGGTGGGGGTAAACAAATTTAATTTATGTCCCAATCCATACTTCGATTGATGTAGGACGTTTATTGAATAGACAATGATAGACACATACATCCAAAAAATTGCATCAATCACCAAGCGAGGAGATGCCCGCGAGGAATCCTACTATGCGGCCCTTGCGGCCCTTCTCGAAGAGTTCTCCGAAACCAAGCGAAAAAAGAAGGGCCACGTCACTATACTGCCAAAGAAGACCGAAGCAGGCAATCCGGATCTTCGAGTTTGGGACGGCAAGCACTCTCATGTCGGCTACGTTGAAGCGAAACCGCCCAGAGCCAATCTCGATGAAATCGAGACCTCCGACCAATTGAAGCGCTACATTTCCACTTTTCCTAATCTCATCCTGACAAACTTCTATGAGTTTCGGCTTTACCGTAACGGCCAGCGTGTCAGCAATGTCCTGCTTGCGCGGCAGTTTATCCCCACAAAACTCAAGACCCTTCCTCCAGCGGAGCATACTGAAGAGTTTTTCGCTCTACTGGAAAAATTCTTTCAGTTCTCACTACCCTCAAAGTTCACAGCAGAAACTCTCGCAAAAGAACTTGCCACGCGAACCCGTTTTCTTAGAGATCAGATTATTAAGGAGGAACTGCGCGAAGCTTCGACCTCCGCCGCAAAGAAGATTCTTGGCTTCTATGAAGCATTCCAGAAACATCTCATCTTCAACCTAAAGCCTGATGAGTTTGCCGACCTCTATGCCCAGACCATAACCTATGGGCTATTTGCCGCCAGAACCCGGGCCAATGGAACATTCAATCGAATCCTGGCTTACGATCTGATTCCAAAGACCATCGGCATTCTTCGGGATATTTTCCATTTCATTTCATTTGACCCACCTGAGCAACTCCAGGCGACTGTTGATGACATTGCGGAAGTCCTTGCCGTTGCAGATGTCAGAAATATCCTTCATCAGTATTTCAGAGAGGGCAAAGGAAGTGATCCGATTTTTCATTTCTATGAGACGTTCCTTGCCGAGTACAACCCTAAAGAGCGGGAACGACGGGGTGTCTATTATACGCCCGAGCCTGTTGTCTCTTACATTGTCCGCTCTCTTAACATCATTCTCAAGGAAAAATTTGCACGGCAGGACGGATTTGCCACGCAATCCGTTACAGTGCTCGATCCTGCTGGTGGAACGCTCACCTTCCTCGCTGAAGCGGCGAAACTGGCCGTCGAAGAATTTGTCAGCAAGTACGGAGAAGGCTCAAAGGCGAAATTCATTGAGGATCACATTCTCAAACACTTCTTCGCCTTCGAGTTGATGATGGCTCCATACGCAGCCGGCCACCTGAAGATGGGTTACCTCCTTGAAGAGTTGGGCCACAAACTCTCTGGCGATGAGCGATTTCAATTCTATTTGACCAATACGCTTGAAATGGAGGAACTTGCCCAGACATCGCTTCCGGGGATGGCTTCCCTTTCGGAGGAATCCCACCTTGCCGCCAGGGTTAAGAAAGAGAGGCCAATTCTTGTCATTCTTGGCAACCCACCCTACTCCGGGCACTCAGCCAACAAAGGCGATTGGATTAAAGAGCAAATAGAATCCTATAAGAGGGTGGATGGAAAACCCCTTGGCGAGAAAAACCCCAAGTGGCTTCAGGATGACTATGTTAAGTTCATCCGATTCGCTCAATGGAAGATTGACCAGATTGGCGAAGGCGTCCTCGGTTTCATCACAAATCACAGCTACCTCGATAACCCTACGTTTCGGGGAATGCGCCAATCGCTGATGGACTCTTTTGATGAAATATACATCCTCGATCTTCACGGAAACTCCCTCAAAAAAGAGAAGGCTCCTGACGGCTCCAAAGACGAGAACGTCTTCGACATTCAGCAAGGCGTCGCCATTGCCCTCTTTGTGAAGAGAAAAGGGGCGCACCCCAGAAGGATCAAGCACAGCGAAATATGGGGCTTGCGAAACGATAAGTATCAATGGCTATTGAGACACGACCTGCGAATGAAAGGATGGACCGAGATCAAACCGTCTTCTCCCTTCTACCTCTTCGTCCCAAGAGATGAACGGTTAAGCAGGCGGTTTCAGTCCTATCCGAGCATTCCGGAAATTTTTCCGGTAAACAGCGTGGGAATTGTAACGGCCAGAGATCACCTGACGATTCATTTCACCTCTCACCAAGTTTGGACAACTGTGTTGAACTTTGTCTCCCTTGAGCCTGAGATTGCCCGCCATGCTTATCAACTTGGGGATGATGCGCGGGATTGGAAAGTAAATTTAGCGCAAGAGGATTTGAAGAAAAGCGGTCCGTCCAAAGAGAATATTGTTCCCATTCTTTATAGGCCCTTTGACATTCGGTACACATACTACACAGGCAATTCAAAAGGTTTTCATTGTATGCCCCGCGGCGAAGTCATGAGACATATGCTTCAACCTAATCTCGCACTGTTGACGCATCGCCGAGAAGAAATCCAAATTCCATACACGCATTTTCTCGTCACAAATCTTATTTCAGAACATGGGGTTCTTTCTTCGAAGACAACCAACTATCAATTTCCCCTGTATCTTTATAATAAAGAAGCTGATTCCGGCGTCCCAAGCCGGAGAACGGGAGTTTCTCGATATCAAACCATGTTCGTTTTTGAACCGGCGGCAGCATATTCGGTTCAGCATCCCAACATCAGTCCTGATTTGTTTAAATCCTTATCAAGCGCTTATAAAAGGCAACCTTCGCCCGAACAAATCTTCTATTACATCTATGCTGTTCTTTACTCCAATGTCTATCGGGAAAAATATGCGGAGTTTTTGAAGACCGATTTTCCCCGCGTCCCTTTCACAAGGGACTACAAGCTTTTTAACAAACTCACTAAGAAGGGCGAGAAACTTGTTGAACTCCACCTTCTCAAGTCGGAAAAACTTATCAAGCCTATCGCAAAGTGTGAAGGCTCTGGCAACCTGCGTGTGGAAAAAGTATCCTACGATCAGAAAAATGAACAGGTTCACATTAACCCTGAAAAATGGTTTACAGGTATCCCTCCCGAGGTCTGGAAATATCACATCGGCGGCTATCAGGTTGCTGAGAAATGGCTCAAAGACCGCAAGGGCAGAATACTTTCATCCGAAGAAGTATCTCACTACACCAGGGTAGTAACAGCCATTGCGGAGACAATCAGCATACAAAAATCTCTTGACGATCTATTTACAGAAGTCGAAACGACCCTGCTCGAAGTGAAGCTGTGAGTAGAACCCAACAAGCAACATGAATTCCCGATAGCCGCCGCCGATTTCGTTGGTTTAGAGGAATTGATATCTGCTTCATTCCATGCTATTCTATCAAGCAAAAAGCAGGAGGCGATGCAATGTCAACGGTGATGGAAAAGGAGGAAGCCCACAAACTCATCGAGCGGATGCCCCAAAACGCCACATGGGATGATTTGATGCGCGAAATATACGTCCGCGAGGCGATTGAACG
>VGSS01000160.1 GCA_016874935.1 Deltaproteobacteria bacterium
GAGCGAACTCTTTGGCCATGAGAAAGGCTCTTTTACTGGAGCCATTCGCAGAAAGGCCGGTCGATTCGAGCTTGCCCATGGAGGAACGATTTTTCTCGATGAAATTGGCGAGGTGTCACCCCCGACCCAGATTCTGCTCCTCCGGGTTCTTCAGGATCACCGATTCGAAAGGGTCGGAGGAGAGGAAACTCTTGAAGTCGACGTGAGGGTGATTGCGGCAACGAACAAAAATCTGATCGAAGAGATGAAGAAGGGGACCTTCCGGGAAGATCTCTACTACCGTCTCAATGTCATCCCCATCTTGGTTCCGCCTCTTCGGGAAAGAAAGGACGATATTTCTATCCTTGCCTCACATTTTTTAGAAAAGTTTAGTCAGGAGAAAGGGAAAAAAATTGCCGATTTCTCACCTGATGTAATGGAAATCTTTTTAGCCCATTCCTGGCCAGGAAATGTACGAGAATTGGAAAATGTTATTGAACATGCTGTCATCATTGCTAAGAAGTTAGAAATATTAACAAAAGACCTTCCTCAGTATCTCTTTCAGAAGCCATTACAGGGGGAACATCTTGTCACTCTTCACGATTTTGAAAAAGACCTCATCTTAAAAACCCTAAAAGAGATGAAATGGAACAAAAATAAGGCCTCAAAAAAGCTGAAGATTAATCGCTCAACCCTCTATGGCAAAATGAAAAGATACGGGCTTTCAGAAGAATGATTTTAATACAACATCGTCTAAAATTATACATATTTATAACTAATTGAAATTATATAATAATTTTTCACTATCACCCAACATATGTATTTTATATGTCTAAATATATACATTCCCCAGCTTTTTTCTATTTTTAAATCCCCCGTCTTTTAAGTTAAAGCCTCAGAACTTTTTAACCTTATTTGTGTCTTTTATCTTGTAATTACCACTTTAAGGGTAACTTTTTTTGCCATTAACGTAGTAATCAGGATTTGGTAATTGGAAATTGAGCTAAAAATAGCTATTTTTTTAACCCTTGGACTTAATTCTTTTTTTTGGTATGAAATTTGCTTAAAAAACAACCAGGAGGTTAATTATGAAGTGCTATCGTTGTGGTGGAGTCATGGTCTACGAGAAGTTTTTCGGTGTCTCCGAGGATTTTTTCGGATGGAGATGCATCTTCTGTAGCGAGATCGTTGATAGCGTTATTGCCGAGAACCGTCTCGAGCAGAGGAAACGTTAATTCCCTCTTTAGAGGATTGGTCTAATTAAAATCTCTCTGAAGGGGGAGGAACGGTGAAGGGAAAAATTTGTATTGTTGACCATGATTTAGCCAGCCGGGGTTATCTAAGGGAATGCCTCGAAAGAGAAGGACACGAAGTTATTATCGTGGACAGTGGTTTTCAGGTGAAACCTCTCCTGAACGGGGAGGGGTTTAATGTCTTTATCCTCAATATCGACTCTCCCGGAGTCCGCGAAAAAAACCTCCTCATTGAATTAAAAAAAGCCCAGCCTTTGCGAATCCTTCTGATCGTTTCTGAGAGAGGGGATTCCTTTCTCAAGGAGGCGATCGACCTGGGCGTCTACGGTTTCATCTACAGGCCTTTTAACACATCAGAAATTTGCACGATGGTCAGCCATTTAATTCGGTAGAAAAGAAGAGGGGTCGCGTGAAGGTTATGGTGACGAAGCCCGTTTCGGTTACGGTTTACGGTTACGTTTAATGAATTAAAAGACGACAAACGTAACCTTTTATTAACGATACGGGTATCGTTACCGTTGCCGTCAACAAAACCGTAATTTATTTAAGCTATGGAAGGAGTCCATTCAGGATGCCTGCCCCAGACAGGGAGTCTTTACGGAACAACGTGCCGGAATTTCCTCTATTCAAAGATCTGTCCATCGAAGACAAACCTCTTCTCGATGTAACCTTCAGTCAATTTCCTCCCCTCATCTCTGAATTCACCTTTACCAACCTCTTCTTATGGCGACATGCCTATCAATTGAAGCTCTCCCGTTTTCAAAACTTCCTCTGTCTCTTTGCAGAAAATAGAGAGCACCCTTTTTTCTTTTCTCCCATCGGAGAAGGAGATATGGTAGAATGTAGCCGTAGATTACTCAGCTCGATGAAAGAAAAGGGAATGGTTGTTAGAATGGCCCGGGTTCCTGAAGAGGTCGTCTCCCGTTTTGATTGGACGTCAGAGGGCTTTGTGACTGAATTCGATCGTGATCAATCCGATTATATCTATCTCTCAGAAGATCTGATCCAGCTGCAGGGAAGAAAATATCATCGGAAAAGAAACCACATCAAACAATTTAAAGAAAAATATACCTATCAATATCTCCCGCTTACCCCCGAGCTGATTTCAGATTGCCTCCGGCTGCAGACAGAGTGGTGTGATCTCCGACAGTGTGAAGTGATACCGGGACTGCACAACGAATCAATCGCCATCAAAGAGGCTTTTTCACACTTTGAAGCACTGGGAGGTCACCCCGTTAGAAAATCCATCGAGGCATTAAACCCCGCCGAAATGGTTCCGAAATACGACCCCGTTACAGACCAGCGGAAATTTTTTTCTAACGGGGTAAAAGGAGGGGTCATCCTGATCAATGACAGGGTCGAAGCTTTCACCCTGGGAGAACCGCTCAATCGGGATACGGTTGTCATCCATATTGAAAAAGCCAATCCGGCTTTCGATGGACTCTATCCCATGATCAATCAGGCCTTCCTTGAGAACAACTGGTCAAGCTATACCTATGTCAATAGAGAGCAGGATCTCGGAGAAGAGGGTTTGAGAAAGGCAAAAGAATCCTACTTTCCCCATCATCTGGTAAACAAATATACCATCGCTCTGCGATGAAGAGAAAAGGAGGGAAAATGAAAAAGAAGAGTGCCCTACCATTTTCGTACAAACGGTTTAAGGAGGAGTTTCCTCAGATTGAAAAGGAATACGATCGGTTGGCCCAAAAATGCCATGCTTCAGGCCCCCTTAATGAGAAAAGCCGAAGACTGATCAAACTGGGAATCGCGATCGGCTCGAATTCCGAAGGCGCCATCAAGTCCCATACCCGTAGGGCATTGGCCTTAGGAATTACTCCCAAAGAGATTCGGCATGCTGTGCTGCTGGGCCTGACGACCATCGGGTTTCCGAAAATGGTTGCAGCCCTGAACTGGGTTCACGAAGCCTTTGATGAAGGTCCCATGAAACATCGAAAGGGAGATTAACAGCTCGTTGAGAGATAAGAAATATCTCTACGTATGGATGAAAAAAGAGGGCAAGGAGAACTGCTGAAGCAATTTATCCTCTCACAGATTGAACAAAAAGGGCCTATCCCCTTTCATCAATTTATGGAAGGGTGCCTTTACCATCCCCAATATGGCTATTATCAATCGGGGGGTTTAAAAATCGGGAAAGAGGGCGACTACTATACCAGTTCCTGCGTCCACCCCCTCTTCGGAGGAATGATTGCCAAACAACTTCTTCAGATGGCGGAGATCTTAGGGGAGGATCCCTTTGAGATCGTCGAGATGGGAGGAGGCAGAGGGTTTCTATGTCAGGATATTCTGGATTGGGCGAAGAAGAAGGCTCCCCATTTTTTTAGTAGACTAAAATATTCCCTTGTCGAAACGAGCCCTCACTTTCTTAAGGAACAGAAAGAGAGGCTCCGTCCATATGAAGAGGAGGGCAAAGTCAGCTGGATGGATTCGGTAACTTTTGAAAGGGGAAAAGCCCAAATCACCGGTTGCATCCTCTCCAATGAACTGGTCGATGCTTTCCCTGTCCATCAGGTCATCTTTGAAAATGGTACATTAAAAGAATGTTATGTGACCCAACGGAACGGCCAACTGAAAGAGGTGGTGGGCGAACCTTCCGATTCCCGTCTCATCCCCTATTTTGAATCATTGAACATTATGCTTCAGGAAGGCCAGAGGGCGGAAGTCAACCTTAAGGCACTGGATTGGATGGAAAGGGTGGGAAGATTTCTGGAAAAAGGATTCGTTTTGACCATTGATTACGGATATCTTGCTGAGGAGCTTTATGCTCCTCAGCGCCGTAAAGGAACCCTTCTCTGTTATCATCGCCATCAGACATCGGAAAATCCTTATCAACATCTGGGAGAACAGGATATGACCTCCCATGTCAACTTCACCGCTTTAATTAAAAAGGGAGAAGAGGGGGGGCTTGGGTTTACCGGGCTGGTGACCCAATACCGTTTTCTCCTCGCCCTGGGTGTGTTACAAGAGATGGAGTCTTTGAATCAGGAGGCTTCAGAACTGGACGGATTGAAATGGAGACTCTCGCTCCTGCATCTGATCGAGCCAGAGATTGGAATGGGTGAGGTCTTCAAGGTCTTGATTCAACATAAAGGAATGGCCAAGCCTGTGTTGGATGGATTGAGGGATCTCAATTCCATTCCCTGGCCAGCTCATTCTCAAAATTTTTCCCCTCCCTTGGTGGGAGGGGATGAAGAGGAGGGGGAAAAATCATAGGGCACCCTCACCCTTGCCCTCTCCCATCAGAGGCTGTGTCGTAATTAGCCATTCGCCCTTCGAGAGCCTCAGGTCGCTTCGACTCGCAACCGAGACGAACGGCTAACTGATTGATTTTTAACATGTCATATTCCGTTCGTGGTGAGGTTCTCGAACCATGAACGGAATTACGACACAGTCTCCCAGGGGAGAGGGAATGCCATTCATCCCCAGCTCTGC
>VGSS01000161.1 GCA_016874935.1 Deltaproteobacteria bacterium
TCTTCACTGCAAGGCCCTTCGATGCACGTGAGGCGTTCGAAATAGGGGCGGTTGACCGGGTCTTTCCCCATCGCCGATTGATTCCTGAAGCCAAAAAGATGGCCAAACAGATTGCCTCCATGCCGCCCCCGGCCATACAGAAGTCAAAAGAGATTCTACGCCACGGCATGCAATCCACGCTCGATCAGGTCATCCAGTATGAACGGGCGGCTTTTATAGACTGTATGAATACGGAGGAGCATCAGTTGGCCTTAAATAAACTATTGGCCCGGATGAAATTCAAAAAGGTTGGGAACAAACGATCCAAAAAATAAGAAAAACAAGGCTGATGGTCTCGTAAAAAGGCGGGATATTTTCATATAGTTAGGATTCTCTGGATTCCCGTTTCCACGGGAATGACGACTTTTTACAATATTATCAAGACTGAGGAGAAAAAAACGATGAGAGAAGTGGTGATTGCCGGGTATTTAAGAACAGCGCTGTCCCGATCCAGACCGAATGACCCGGCGCGGGACTGGTTCCACAGATTAAGAGCCGATGAACTGATGGCCAAACTCCTTCCTGAGTTGCTCAAACGCACAGGGATCAAGGCTGAGGAAATTGATGATTTTATCCTGGGGTCTGCTTATGGCGTAAGCGAACAATGGACTTACGGAGGACGTTTTCCGATCTTTTTAGCTAATCTACCGGAAAAGATCCCATCAAAATTTGTGGACCAGCAGTGTGGATCCGGCATGGCTTCCATCCATATCGGGTTTATGGAGATTGCGACTGGTATTGCAGATATCGTAATAGCTGGGGGGTTCGAACATATGACCCGTGTCCCCATGGGGGCTCCGCTCAAAGACAGGGGGATCGTCTCCCTGAATCCGTCCCTTTTCACCGATCCGGCTTACAAACACTGGGATATGGTGACCTCTACAAACATGGGGCTGACCGCTGAAAAGCTCTTTAGCCAGACGAAATTTACAAAGGAAGATATGGATCGCTGGGGAACCCGGGCCCACCAGTTAGCATCAAAAGCTCAGAAAGAGGGATTTTTCAAAGAAGAGATCCTCCCCATTGAAGCCGAACAGGCAGACGGAAAGGTTCTCATCGTGGATCAAGACCAGAATGTCCGGGATGACGCCACCCTGGAGGGAATGAAAGACCTCAAGCCCGCTTTTAAGCCGGATGGAGTCATCACGGCCGGAAATTCCTCTCCTTTGAACGCGGCTGCAGCCTCTATGATCCTGATGTCCAAGGAGACTGCGAAGAAAAAGGGGGTTCTCCCTATGGCTACTCTTCGTTCCATTGGGTTGGCCGGAGTGGACCCCACGATCATGGGAGCAGGTCCTGTTCCCGCAAGCCGCATAGCTCTCGAAAGGGCGGGGTTGAATGCCAGGGAGATTGATTACTGGGAAATCAATGAGGCCTTCGCAATCGTTGCCCTCAATTGCATCAAGGAGCTGGGGATCGATCCCGACCGGGTCAACGTAATGGGAGGAGGAACAGCCATCGGCCATGCCCTGGGAGCCACAGGGACCCGTTTAGTGGGGACGCTCGCCCGAATATTGAAAGTTAGGAATGGGCGCTATGGTCTGGCCAATGCCTGCGTCGGCGGCGGCCAGGGTGTCGCCACGATTATTGAAAGAGAAACATAGAGAAACCAAACTCTAAGCTATTTGAAATTCCTTGAATTTGTCATCCTGAACCTTGTGCTGAATTTATTTCAGTATTGTTTCAGGATCTGGGCTCTGAGTTAAAACGAGATACCGAAACAAGTTCGGCATGACAACTCTTTAAAGTTTTAAACATTTGAGTTTTAGGTTTTGGATTTGTTTAGGATTTAGAGTTTAGGGTTTAGAGTTTGGGTAATTATTTTTTAAGGCAGAGAGGGGAAACTCATGAAGACAGATTACCGGACAATCAAAGTTGAACTGAATCAGGGAGTGGCCACTCTGAAGTTAAACAATCCTCCTGTGAATCAGCTTTCAAAGCCTTTTGTTGAGGAGATCAAGGACGCACTGATAAATGCTTTTCGTGATGATGGGGTCAAAGCCGTGATCCTCACCGGGACCGAGAAGAACTTCATTGCAGGAGCAGATATCACTGAAATCCAGCAGTTTAAAGAAAAAAATGACATTCTACCCTTTGTCATGGAGAATAACAAACTCCTCAATTCCATAGAGCAGGGCCCCAAACCTGTGATTGCAGCCCTCAATGGAAACTGTCTTGGTGGCGGACTGGAGATTGCCATGGCCTGCCACTACCGAATTGCGGCACAGGGAATACAGGTGGGTCAGCCTGAGGTTCAGATTGGTTTAATTCCGGGAGCAGGCGGAACACAGAGACTCCCCCGTTTGGTAGGGCTTCCGGATGGACTGACAATGATTGCAACCGGCCAACCTATTTCCGCAGAAGAAGGATTGAAAAAGGGCTGTATTGATGAGGTCGTGGTTCCGGGATCCCTGCTGGAAAAAGCCCTCGAGGCTGCACAGGGTTTCATCTCCGGCAAATTGAACCACAAGGAGCGAATGACACGGCTGCGCAAGGATAAACTTCCAAACTTCCTCATGAAAAAAGGAATCATCTCTTTTGCTAAAAATGAAGCCGAAAAGAAAGGCAAAGGTTATATAGCCCCCTTCAAAGCAATCGAGGCCATGGAGCGAGGGTTGTCTGATGATTTTGACGCCGACCTGAAGATTGAGGCTGAACTTTTCAGCGATTGCGCCGTGTCGGATGTGGCTAAAAACCTGATCGGGATTTTCCTTAACACGAGGGCTGCAGGAAGGCTTCCCAGAATTAAAGGCATCGAGCCGCAAAAGATCAAGACCGTAGCCATGCTGGGTGGAGGGACTATGGGCTCCGGCATTGTAAATCTTTTGCTCAGTAACGGCTTCCATGCCATTCTATGGGACATCAATGACGAAGCCATCCAGAAAGGTGTATCCGCCATCCGCAAGACGTATGACTTCCCCATTAAAAAGGGGAAAATGACACAGGAGCAACTGGATCGTATGCTCAAGGAACGCTTGATTACCACTACCTCCCTTGAGGAACTGGGCCGTTCAGACTTAATCATTGAAGCTGTTCTCGAAGATATGAAGATCAAACAGGGGATTTGGAAACAATTAGAAGGAATCTGCCGGCTGGAGGTTATCTTTGGCACGAATACCTCTGCGCTTCCCATTACGGAGATGGCCTCCGTCCTGAAAGATCCGGGCCGCATGATTGGACTCCATTTCTTCAACCCTGCGGAGCGAATGCAGTTACTGGAGATCATCTGCGGGAAGAAGACTTCGGATCAAACGCTGGCAACGAGCGTGGCCTTCGGAAGGGCCATTCGAAAGGTCCCGATCGTCGTCAATGACGGGCCGGGCTTCTATGTATCAAGACAGCTCGGAGCGCTTCTGGGAGAATCTACATTCATGGTGGGAGAGGGAGTGGATGCAGCCCTGATTGAGGAGGCTATCCTCGATTTTGGATTGCCCATGGGACCCGCAACCCTCGGTGATTTGACTGGCCTCGACATCAATTATCACGTCATCAAGAATTTTGAGCGAAACCTTGGAGAGAGATGGGCCATCTCGCCCATATACGAACTCGTTTACCAGACCGGATGCTATGGCCGTAAAACCGGAGCAGGCTGGTTTGATTACAGCGGTGAGAAACCTGTTCCAAACCCCAAAGTAGAGGAGGTGATCAAAAAATATCTGAAGGAGATCGGGATAAAACCCCAAAAGGTCTCTCACAAAGAGATTGTGGATCGAATGTTAGCCCGGGCCATCAACGAAGCGGCGCTCATGATCGAAGAGGGAATTTGCGATAGACCCCAGGACATGGACCTCGCTGTGATCTATGGCTTGGGATATCCTCCCTACCGGGGCGGCATCCTCCGTTATGCGGATGCCTGGGGGGTACGCAATGTCTATGAGCATCTCTCAAAATTAGAGCAGCAATATGGAGTCCGGTTCAAACCCGCGCCCCTGCTCAAGGAAATGGCAGAATCCGGTCGGACATTTTATGGGAGTTAGAAAATAAGTTTCGTCAAACGGTAACGGTAACGATGCCCGTATCGTTAATAAAAGGTTACGTTTATCGTCTCTCAATTCTTTTCACGTAACCTTAACCAATAACTGAAACGGGCTTCGTAGCCATAACCCATTCACCAGGTTTTAATTAAATCCCAAGAAAGGAGGACTTCAAAATGGAAAGGTGGGAGAAAGGAATTTTAATTCTGGTAATGGCTTTCTTATTTGCAGTGTCATCTTTTACGGTTGCCTCCGGACAGGACACGATCAAGATCGGCGTGATCGGCCCGATGAAATTCGTCCAGGGCATCGGCCACTGGAACGGAGCAACCATGGCCGCCGAGGAGATCAATGCCAAAGGAGGAGTTCAGGTCGGTCCCAAAAAGATGAAGATTGAGCTGGTTCAGGCGGATTCGAACGAATTTCTCAGCATCACAGACGCTACTACAGCCATGGAGCGGATCATTGCCAAGGACAAAGTCCATTTCATCGTTGGCGGTTTCCGGACAGAGGCTGTCCTGCCCATGCAGGACATTGCCATGGAGAACAAGAAGATCT
>VGSS01000162.1 GCA_016874935.1 Deltaproteobacteria bacterium
TCGAGACATCCTGTGTTTTATCAAGAAGTAAGCAATTATGAAACCAGGGAATTTGTGCAGCAAGCTGCTGCACAATTGCTCGGTTCGGCCATGCCTCGGCGAAAGCCCGCATGTATTTGAGGTTTCTGGGAGAGAGCCCCTTCATATCAGGAAAGGCCTTACTGAGGTCGTTCGACAACCTGTCAATCACCCTGGCTCCCCATCCTTCACTGTCCTGCCGTTCGAGGATTGCCTGACCGATGTCCCAGTAAAGCAATACCATTGCAACATTGGCTGCCATGGTCACCCGCAACCGCTCAGTTGTAATTCGTTGTTTCAACTCCTCTAAAAGACGACCATAATTCTCTGGCATCTGGGCCAACGGTGGCGGAGCCGGAAGGCTCACTCCAGGTCGTGAGCGGCCAAACGTGTGGCGAGTCTCTTTGCTCGACTTGGCCACGGCCCTTTTGTTTCTTTCCTGTGTTTTATCGTTTTTCATAACCAAAGATGGCGAAGGCGGTTCAAATGCAACTCCACCCCATCGAAATAAACTCAGCCTTTCTTCTTTGCGCCCTCAAATCTTCAATCGGTGCAATCGCTGGCATAGCCTCCAACCTCTCGCATCCATCCTTCGTCCAGGTTTACTGGACTTCGGAGGACAGGTAGCGCAAAGTGCATAGCGAAAAAACAGAAACCATTCCTTTTAAGAACAGGCCTCATGTTGGAAGATCCATGATATCCATCCCCACCGGAATTTGCCCCAATATATCAAAAAAAGAAATTTACGGCAATCTTTTTAGCATTTTCTGCGCCAAATCTATTGATTTGTGACCTCTTGATACTAAATCAGTTTTTAATTGGGATGACTGGACTGGTCAAAGCCGGCCAAAAACAGCATGTTTTAACCGGAACATACCTCTTCAATTCCCATTTCTAAGCAGGGATATGGGGGGAGGCTTAACCTGATCACCTGATACCCTGATAACCACTGACTATTGTTTCGGATTTATTTATTGAAGTAGTCTTTCCAGATCTCTTCCATCCGATCGGCCATTTCTCTGAACTCGTAGAGGAAGGCAATCCCGTCAAGGTATTCCTCAAGGGAATGGGCGGTTGAGGTCTCAACAAATCTCCGGCAAGCTTTTCTCAGGGCTGGACGAAGCTGATCGCATCCGAACGCCTTTGTCAGTTTTTCATCAAGAGGCAGGTTAGAATAGGGTGTCTCCGACCGGTCATAAAATCTTCCATGAATACATCGTAAACATCGATTTTTTCTCAGCTCAATCGCCCGATCAACCTCTTCATCCACTGCCTGCCGTATCATCTTTTTGAGGAGGGATATCCTCTCTTTATAACTCATGGTTCTTGTCAACCGGACGATCTCCCTCTTCGTCTCCTCAATCGACCGGAAAATCCCTCCCAGCACAATCTCCGGAGTAAAGACCTCCCCCATCCGGAGCAACCGAATCTCCTGGAAGACCAGCGTCTTAACCCCCAGTCTCAATGCTCCTTTCAATTCCTTATCCAATGGCATATAAGTCTATTATCAAAAAAAAGATTTCTTGGCAATCTTATATTTTTCTATTCCCTCAAGGTGGGAAGGGAAAGGAGGTAGATCGTCACGCCCATAGCGATCACAATCAGAATGACCTTGACGATAAGGGGATGGACGATAAAAATAACCGACGAGAAAATGGTCAACCATATGAGGGAAATGGATAAGGCTTTTGCTTTTACTGGAATCCCCTTCCCTTCTCGATACGTTTGGATATATTTTCCAAACCACCGGTGATCCAGAAGCCAGTGGTAAAACCTTTCTGAACTCCGGGCATAGCAGGCCGCGGCCAGCAGGAGAAAGGGGGTGGTGGGCAAAACGGGTAAAAATATTCCAACAACCCCGAGCCCAACAAAGAACGTTCCGGCGACAACCAACGCCTTCCTGATCAAGCTATTTCTATGAACCCTGTTTAATCGACTGCTCCGTTGCCTTTCTGTTAAGTCTCGCATAAGAAAAGGCTAATAAATTTTTATGGAAAAGGCAATACCTGCCCTGCCCGTCATACACTAATTGAAAAAGACGGAAGAAGAGTTTAGAATGATGGGTAATGCATCTTCCAACCGCCACCTTAGAAAGAAAAAGAATCCAGAGGATCGTCTTCTCTATCCGGCCTTCCTCTCCTGTCGGTCAGAATATCCATCCCCTGATGGAGAAGATCTGTGAGATGGGCGGCTGGTGTTTTGATCTTCCGACGGCCAAACATCTCGAATCTTTTAAAACGTTGAGGGAGTCAACGGGAGATGAGGCCTTAACGGGGTTCGGCCATGTTGAAGCGGAGTCTGGCGTCTCCCTCACGGGGAAACCCCTTCATCAGTTCGAATCGAAGGTGGTCTCGACGATCGTAAGAAGTGTCATCCCCCCGGATTCAGCATGGAAACTTTTTCCTTCTCGCCCTTACGATGAAGTATTGACACAGAAAGAGATTGACCGGATGACGTTTGACCCATCCCGCTTCGACCAGACCCTTGCCCCTTTTCAACTTAACGAAGTCCCGTTTCTCCTCCTCGGGGGGAAGTATGGCGACTGGCTATTAGGGCTGGGAAGGGGCGACCTCCTGAAGGAGATGGTATCGCAAATCCGAAGGAAAGGATTCATCCCCATCTTCTCAAGCCTGTGGGCAACCTTTGCTCTGCCAAAGGCAAAGGCCCTTGATGTGGTGGGCTATGCCATCCCCATCAATAAGAAAAAGAGCCTGTTCGATCTTGAGCAGGCATGCAACATGATCAAAAAGTTTGACAGGCCTGTCATCAGCCTCGACCCGCTATCGGGGGGAGAACTTTTAGAGAAACCAGGGGAAGCCTTCTCATTTATTTTTGATGAGCTGAAAATTTATTCAGCCATTGCAGAAATTAACTCGGAGGATGAAGTCAAGAGCATATTTGGGGGGCTGGAGAACATTTCCTCGCTCATCCCATTCCGTAAAACATGATGGCCCCTGCGACAAGGGGAATGGTGAGGTTATCGTCCAGAGGAATGGGAAGCACCTCAATCAATGCAGCTCCCAGTGCGGCAAAACTTCCCGACAGCCGGTCCAGACCGGGATAGATCCAGACAATCAGAAGGGAGGAGACGAAGAAAGCCAGGCTTCCTTCAAGCGTCTTCCTGAAGATCGGTACCCTTCCAAAACTTTTCCCTACAAGAGCCGCCGCCGTGTCCGAAAGGATGAGGATCAGCAAACTCGCAATGGCAATCGGCTTGGGAAAGAGGAAGATCGTCAGGATGGAGGCAAAGAGGAAATAGGTTGAACCCATCAGGGTCGGTTTCTCTTCCTCCCTCAACACCCTTCCAAAAAAATGCTTCTGGAACAGGGAAGCCAATCCTGGGTGAAAATGGCGTAGTAGATCCACCACAAGGTACAATAAAAAGAAAGGGATGAGGAAAGTTAGAACGGTTGTGTCTGAGATAAGCGCATAGCCAATGGGAATTACCAGCGTGGCCAGATGAACCGCCTTTCTTTTAATTTCAATGCCGGTAATCATTTTGCTTCCCCAACATTCTTCGTCCCCCGTCTCTCGTCTATTGTCTCTCGTCTATTGTCTTTCATTCTATGGGCTATCAGCTTTTTTAGATCTTCCATTTCTTCATCGGTCAGGGATCGCAACTGGCCAACAGGAAGATTTCCCAGCCTGATGGGTCCGAATCCCACCCGTTTCAACTTGAGGACAGGGTGGCCAATGGCTGAAAAGATCCTCTTCACCAGGTGGTTTCTCCCCTCTGTGACAACGGCTTCAACCCAGCTATGCTTCTCCATCTGCCGGAGGATATGCGTGGAAACAACCTTCGCCTCGCCATCCTCGAGCCTCACTCCCTTCTTCAAACGCATCAACTCCTTCTTCTCGGGAACGCCCTCTACTTTGGCCCAGTAAGTCCTTGAAACGGAAAATTTCGGGTGCGAGAGATGATAGGTGAGATCGCCGTCGTTGGTCAGAAGGAGAAGTCCTTCCGCATCGAAATCGAGACGTCCCAGCGGATAGACCCTCCACTTTACGCCTTTGAGGAGGTCCATCACCGTGGACCTTCCTGCAGGGTCTTTGACGGTAGAGAGATAACCTTTCGGTTTATTAAGGAGGAGTGTGATATTGGGCTCGGTCCGGATTAACCTTTTCCCATCCACTTTGATATGATCTTTAAGGGGATCGGCTTTGAAACCGAGTTGATCGACGACCTTGCCGTTGACTGCCACCCTTCCCTCGATCACCATCCTCTCTGCTTCTCGTCTTGAAGCAATCCCGGCCCTGGCCAGTATCTTCTGAATGCGTTCCATATTAATTTTCCCCTCCCTTGGAGACTGTGTCGCAATCGCGAGCAAAGGGGGAGAGGCAGTCAGGTTCCAAAGTTTTAGGATGCGGGTCTTTTAGATGATGGGAAATTGTCACTTGTATAAAACCAAATGTTTTCATATGCTTGGCACGCCTGAATCCGAACGGCTAAAGGTAACCGCCCTAAACCTTTTCCACCCGACCGCCTCTCCCCCTTTTCAAAAATGGGGTTTTTTCATATTACGACACAGTCTC
>VGSS01000163.1 GCA_016874935.1 Deltaproteobacteria bacterium
CTTTGGTATGGGATTCTCTCTCGGATCCCTTTAAGAGGGGAGGTCTATGGAGTGATAAGACAACTTCCTTTTGATGATCCCTATAAGCTTCCACCTCCTGCCGGATATTACTACAATTCTTCTCAGGAAGAAAAAGAAGTCCATCTCAGAGATTATTGGCGCGTCATTCAAAAGAGACAATGGACGATCATCGCCTTTTTTCTCATCGTCCTCATCACGACGGCTGTTGCCACCTTTACGATGAGGCCCGTCTACCGGGCAACAACAACCCTCCAAATCAATAAGGAGAACCCCCAGATTGTCGATTTTAAGGAGATCTTTGCCGTCAATACCATGGACATGGACTATTATCAGACCCAGTACAAGGTTCTCGAAAGCCGGAGCCTGGCCAGGCGGGTCATCCAATCGCTCAAGCTTCCGGAGCACCCTGAATTTCTTAGGGCGCCTGAAACTCCGTTCCAGAAATGGAAGGCAAACCTCTTTCAATCCGTGACCGCCTTCTTCTCCTCCCCCTCTTCAAATGGAGACCCATCCTCCCCCTCTTCAAATGGAGACCCATCCGAGACGGGAAAAGAGACAGCCTTCATCAATCATTTTCTCAGCAAATTGAAGATCGAACCCATAAGAAATTCTCGTCTCGTCAAGATTCACTTCGATTCAAACTTTCCCGAGCTTTCCTCACGGGTGGTGGATCAACTGGCCGCCGCTTACATTCAACAGAATCTCGAAACGCGTTTCTATGCCACCGAGCAGGCCAAGGACTGGTTGACCAAACAGCTCGAGGATTTGAAGGCCAAGGTCGAAAGGGCGGATGAGGCGCTCCAGGCCTTTGGCTCCAAGCACGACATCATCTCCCTCGAGGAGAAGGAAAACGTGACCATCCAGCGCCTTAATGAACTCAATGAGGCCCTGACGAAAGCAGAGGCAGAACGGATGGGAAAAGAAGCCCTTTACCGGCAGACGAAAGGAGCCCATGCGGATGCGATTCCCTCCATTCTTGAAAATAAACTGATCATGGATTTAAAACAGGCCCATATCCAACTCGAAGGGCAATACATGAAACTTTCCGAGACCTTTAAACCCGAGCACCCGGAGATGGTTCGATTGCGAACCCAGCTCAAGGCGATTCATGACCGGCTCGATGCCGAAACCCATCGGATCATCACCGGAATCAAGAACGAATATGAGTCAAGCATGAGGCGCGAAAACCTTCTTCGCGAGGCCTTTGAGTCACAGAAAAAGAGAGTGATGGAGATGAAGGAGAAGGCCATCCAGTACAACATCCTCAAGCGTGAGGCCGATACCAACAAGGAACTCTATCGCGGGCTTCTCCAGAGAATGAAGGAGGCAGGGGTCTCTGCCGGGATCATGGCGAGCAACATCCAGGTCGTGGACAAGGCTGAACTCCCCACCAAACCCTACAAGCCCAATAAAAGACTCAACCTTCTCCTGGCTGCAGTCGTTGGACTCTTTCTCGGGGTAGGACTGGCCTTTTTCTTCGAATATCTCGACAACACGGTAAAGACGCCAGAGGATGTGGAACAGCTCATCCGGCTCCCCTCCTTCGGCATGGTGCCCGAGATATCCCAGCACAGACGCAGACAGTTGGAAAAAGGAGCGACCTCTTCGGTGGAGCTCATCACTCACGAACACCCCAAGTCAATGCTTTCGGAGGCTTACCGGAATATCCGGACCTCCATTCTTCTTTCCTTTTCCGGAAGGCCTCCCAGACGAATCGCCGTCACCAGCCCCAATCCAGCCGAGGGGAAAACCACCACCGTGATCAATACGGCCATTGCCCTCTCCCAGACAGGGGCAAACGTTATCATCGTAGATACAGATTTAAGGAAGCCCCGTATCCACAAGATCTTTTCCGAAGAAAATGGGGTTGGTCTCTCAAATTTTCTATCGGGCAATGTTGAGCTCGAAGCGATTATTAAAAAGGCAGAGATTCCCAACCTCTTTTATATCCCTTCAGGCCCGATCCCTCCCAATCCTTCGGAGCTGATCAACTCCAATCTCTTTAAGAGTCTGCTCGAGTCCCTCGAAGGCCGGTTCGACCATATCGTATGTGACTCTCCGCCAGTGCTCGGGTTTGCCGATTCGATCATTCTCTCCACCATAGTGGACGGCATGATCCTTGTAACCGTCGGGGGAAAGACTCCGAGGGAGACCCTCCAGCGTGCCAAAGGATTACTCCTTCAGGCCAATGCCAAGATCCTTGGTGTTATCATCAATCGGGTCAATATTGAGCGAAGCGAATACGGATATTATTACTACCGGTACCATTACTACTACGGGAAGGAGGGAAAGAAGAAGAAACTTCCCTATCTATCGGAAGAGGAATCGGGTTCTGTATAAGCTGCAAAGAAGGGCTTATCCCATATGAAAAGACTTCTCCTTCCCATCCTCATTCTCATTCTGGCCATCGTCGCCGGGTATTCTGTGCTTTCCGTCTGGAGAGGGGTTTCTCTTTACCGGGAAAACCCATCCCGGGATGATCTGGAAAGAATGATTCGTCTCACCCCGTCCAACCCCGATCCTTACTATCGGATGGCGCTTTTCCAAGAGTGGGATATTCGAAACATCGATCATGAGCAATCGCTCCATTTTTTAAGAAAGGCCATTCAGTATAATCCCCTTGAACAACAGTACTGGATCCAACTGGCCAGGATCTTCTTTCGAATGGAACAGAAAGAAGCCTCGGAAAAGGCCCTGGAGAAGGCGATTCTCGTCTTTCCCACAGGCTACCAGGGAAGGTGGGTGAGCGGAAACCTTCTTCTTCAACAGGGAGCTGTCAAGAAGGCAACCCCCCATTTCACCTATATCCTGACCCATTATCCAAATCAGGCCTACCTTGCCTATGAGGTCCTGAGAAAGGCGTTCAACGACCCTGACTTCATCTTCGAGGAGTTTATTCCCAAGGACCCTGCCTCGACCAGCCATTACCTTGCCTATCTATACGAGATGGGCAGTAAGGAATCAGCCAAAAAGGTCTGGCAGAAGAAGACCCTGCTCAGCCATAAGATGGGCCGCGAAGAGACCGTACGACACATCGAATTCCTCATCGGAGTCGCCGATCTCAGGGAGGCCTTTGATCTCTGGAAAACAAGGCTCAGGCAGGAAGGGTTGCCCCTCGGGCCGGAGGGAGATCTAATGACCAACGGAGGATTTGAGAAAGATGCCATATTAGGCGGAGGATTTGACTGGAGGGTGAGCCGTGTTCCTGGAGCGGAGGTCTCTAACGATTCAGCAAATCGCCTTGAGGGAGAACGATCCCTAAAGATTTCATTCAACGGTAAGGAGAATGTCGATTTTCACCATGTCAGCCAGCATGTGGCTCTCAAACCCGATACCGATTATAGGCTCAAGGCAAAGGCCAAAACCACTGGATTGACGACCAAAAGCGGTCTGAAGATTGAAATATTGGGTGTGGGGCCATCTTTTTACAAGGCATCTGAATCATTGATCGGCGATAACGACTGGAAAGATTTGGAGGTCGTGTTTCGGACCCCACCCCAATGCAAGGGTGGACTCGTTCGCTTCCGGAGGGAGAGGACCGATAAGTTCGACCGTTACATTTCCGGAACGGCATGGATCGATCAGGTTTCGCTAAAAGAGCTGCGTGATTGATTCTTAAAAAACTAAACAAACCAGACAGACCCGAAGCCATCATGGAAGACATCATGGAAGACTATTATAAGATACTTGGTGTAAAGGAGGACGCCTCTTCTACAGAGATAAGAGACCGCTATATCGAACTGGCAAAACTCTACCATCCGGACACGAAAGAATCTGACAAAGGGGGCGACAGAATCAAGGAGATCAACGAGGCCTATGAGGTCCTTAAAAACGATGCCACCCGAATAGATTACGATCTTCGAAGATCGCTCAGGAAGGCCTACCTTAAAGGAAAAGGTAAAGGTAAAGCCAGACCGTGGTTGAAGAAAGGAGCGATCCTTTTCACATCCATCTTCTTCACTTTTATCCTTTTCGGCCTCATTCTTTTAAAGAGGTCAGCGGTTGATGTTCATCGATCCTCTCTGACCTACTATCCGATCATTTCTCTCTCAGATAAGAAACTTGAACCGGAAACCCGATCTAAAGAGTTGGCCTCAGAAATCACTCCAATGGTAACCACTGAAAAACCATCCCTATCCTATCATCCGCCCCCTTCTTCCCTGGCACGGAAACCAGAACCTCCTCAATCCGAAGCCAAGGGAAGAGAGGTGGTTTTAAAAACCGGGCTCCCGGGAAATCATGAGAAACCAACCATCACCTTTCCTTCAACTCCTCCCATCTTGTCGCAAAAAAAGGAACCGATTGAGTCGGAGGTCGGGGCAAAAGAGGTAGTCCCAAAAACTTCTCCTGTGGTAATCCAGCAAGAATCCAAGAGTCCTCAGATCAATTCGACGGCAACGTCACCCATATCAGAAAAGATCGCTGTATCAAAATCCATCAGC
>VGSS01000164.1 GCA_016874935.1 Deltaproteobacteria bacterium
GACAAGGGGGAACTCACCAGTGGAGCCACTTTTCATGCGGCTGGCCTGGTTGGCCAGTTGAGAGCCTCGGTCAACATTACCAAGATGCTCAAATACAGTGTCGAACTTTACTCCAGCCTTGAAGAAGAGACCGGACAGCACACAGCATGGAGCCCGGTGGGAGGCCTCCGGATTGCTTCCTCGAAGGATCGCATGGAGGAGCTGCGGCGTTCAGCCGCTATGGCCAAAACCTTCGGTTTGCCCATGGACCTGATCAGTCCGAAAGAAGCATGCGACCTCTTTCCGGGGATGACAAAAAAAGGAATCGTCGGAGCCGCCTTTCTTCCCACGGATGGCCAGATTGATCCCAGTGGCGTCACATATGCTCTCGCCCAGGGAGCCAGAAACAGGGGGACGACTATTTATACGGATACCCGTGTCACAGGGATCCGACTGAAAGACGGAGCTGTCCAAGAGGTCATCACCGAGAAAGGAAACATCAAGACCGAATTCGTTGTCAATGCGGCGGGGATCTGGGCTTCGGAAATAGGGAAGATGGTGGGCGTCGCTATTCCTCTCATCCCCATGGAGCATCAATATATCATCACGAGGCCCATCAAGGGGGTGAAAAAAGGGATGCCCACCATGCGGGACCCTGATCTTCTCGTCTATTTCCGCGAGGAGGTGGGCGGACTCATCATGGGAGGTTATGAACATAACCCCATTCCCTGGGCGCTGGACGGCATTCCAAGGGATTTTACCAAAACATTGCTGAAGTCCAACTATGAACACTTTGAACCTCTCTCTGTTCTGGCAATGAAGAGAGTCCCTTCCATTGGCAATGCTGAAATTGTCACCCTTCTCAATGGCCCTGAGGCTTTCACTTCGGATGGGGATTTTATCATGGGAGAATCCCCGGAGGTGAAGAACTTCTTCGTTGCTGCAGGCTTCTGCGCCCATGGAATTGCGGCCGCGGGAGGAGTCGGGAAAATGATGGCCGAATGGATCATCGAGGACGAACCAAGCCTTGACCTGTGGCGCCTCGATATTCGGCGTCTCGGAGGGCATCATAGAAGTCAGGCCTATGCTATCAACAGGGCGATTGAAGTTTATGCCCATCACTACTCCATGAGCTGGCCCTACGAAGAGATGACTTCAGCAAGACCTCTTCGAACAAGCCCCCTCTATCAGCGTCTGAAGAAGATGGGGGCTGTCTTCGGAGAGAAGTATGGCTGGGAAAAGCCCAACTGGTTTGCGCCAAAAGGGGTGGCCCCGAAAGATAGGCTGGGATGGGGTCTTCCAAACTGGTTTGAGCATGTCGGGAAAGAACATGAAGCCATAAGGATAAAGGCAGGGGTAATCGATCAGACCTCCTTCGGAAAGATCGAGATCAAAGGGCCTGGCTCGCTCCAGTTCCTCCAGAAGATCACCGATAATCAGATGAATAAACCTGCGGGCTCCCTCACCTATACCCAGATGCTGAATGAAAAGGGAGGAATCGAGTGTGACCTCACGGTGTGCCGATTAGGTGAAGATCGCTTCTATCTCGTGACGGGAACGGCTTTCATTAAACATGACCTTCACTGGATCCGAAAACACCTGTCCGGAGATAGTTCTGTCTTTGTTTCGGATGTCACGTCTTCGAGGGCCTGCATCACCCTCTGTGGACCTCAGGCAAGAAATATTTTGAAGCAATTGACAAACGATGATCTTTCCAACGAGGGATTCCCCTATATGACTTTCAAGGATATCACCATTGGCTACGCTCCGGTTCGCGCCCTCCGGATCACGTATGTGGGTGAACTCGGATACGAATTGCATATGCCGGTGGAATATGCCCCCTATGTTTACGATGCCTTATGGGAGGCTGGAAAACCTTTGGGCCTGATCAATGCGGGTTACCGGTGCATCGATTCCTTGCGATTGGAGAAGGGATACCGTTACTGGAGCGGGGACATTTCTCCCGAATATACGCCCTTTGAGGCCGGACTCGACTTCTGTGTGAAGTTGGATAAGGGCGATTTCATCGGCCGCAAAGCCCTCCTGGCTCAGAAAGAAAAAGGGTTAACCAGAAAGCTCTGCTGTCTGACCATTGATTCAGGCCCATTGATGCCTGTTGGTAAAGAGGCGATTCTTGATGGGGATAAAGTGGTGGGTCTGGTCACCAGCGGAGGCTTTGGACACACGATTAAAAAACCCATTGCTTATGGATATCTCCCCATCGATTATTCAAAACCCGGAACCCGATTACAGATTGAAGTGGCCGCCAGACGATACGAAGCCACCGTCGAAAAGGAACCGCTCTATGATCCAGAGAATAAAAAAGTGAAGGAGTGATGGGGAGATAGGGCGATGGAATGAATAGGGTCTCAGAGACTTTAAAGGGCGCAGGCACAAGAAGAGGAGGAGGATGAAGGGGAGAACATGGTTCTCCCAAAATTATCTTGACAGGAATAGAAAAAATGACAATGGAAAACGGCTCTTAACTAATATCACAAGAAAAAGCAGCATATGTTACGTATAGCGCCTACAAGTCAATAGTAGGAACCATATCCATTGACAACCTGTCCAATTTAGGATCGATTCTCTCCTGTAGCCAGCTTCACTAGCGAACGTCACCAGGATTATCTTCCAGCAACAAAATCTTCAATCGATTTAGCTATTGCTCCAACGGTCGTGTTTGTTGAACTCCTACATTCGGAAGAGTGAAATAAAAAGCAGCACCTTTTCCGGGCTCTGACTCCACCCAGATACGTCCACCGTGACGCTCCACAATCTTTTTACAAACGGCCAAACCAATGCCGGTGCCGGGATATTGTTGCGGTCCGTGAAGCCGCTGAAAAATGATGAAGATCCGTTCTGTGAACTCGGGGGCAATGCCAATCCCGTTGTCGCGCACGGAGAAAGTCCACCCGCTATCATTGCGGCTAGCCGAGATGTGAATGCGGGGCCGTTCGTCCCCTCGAAACTTGATCGCATTGCCAATCAGGTTTTGGAACAACTGACCCAGTTGCAAGCTATCGGCCATCACAGTCGGGAGAGAATCGTGAGTCACCACTGCACCACTCTCCTCCAGGGTCACCTTTAAATTGTCGAGAGCCTCTTGAAGGATCGTCTCACAGTTGATCGGTTCGAAGGTATGGCCTCGGGTGCCCACTCGGGAGTAGGCGAGGAGGTCATTGATCAACTGATACATGCGGGTGGCGCCATCAGCGGCAAAATCGATGAATTCGTTGCCATCCTGATCAAGCTTGTCTTTGTAGCGTTGGGCTAGAAGTTGCACGTAGCTGGTGACCATACGGAGGGGTTCTTGAAGGTCATGGGAGGCTACATAGGCGAACTGCTCCAACTCTTTATTGGAACGAATGAGGTCCTCTGTCTTCTGATGCAATTGCTCGTTTGTGATCACGAGTTCGAGAGTGCGCTCTTTCACGCGTTGTTCTAATTCATCGCGAGCTTTCTCCGCAGCCCCCTTGGCCTGGACCAGTTCGGCATTTTGCTGCCTTAGTTTTTCTCTGTTCTCATTCAGAAGATTACCGGTGTAGTACGCAATGAAGGCCCCCATGAAGAGCAGCGCTGTGATTACAAAAAGAATGTCAAACTGATTTTTCCAAGGGAAATAAAAGCCCATTGCATGATATCGATCGGGGAGAAAACCCAAGTGCTCCAATACCACGATTAGAGCAAAGGCAATCGAACAGATACCGGCTATGATAAACGGCCATTTTCCGCGTGCCACCACCCCTATATACGTTATCAAGAGACTGTAAATGGGAATAAGATACGTAGCCTCAATCCCTCCCAAAAAATAGATGATAGATGTATATCCGACTATTTCTAATATATTGATAATAAGCGACAAATATTTGTATAAATTTATTTGAGTTATGCGCTTTGAGAGCCATAGAGTGGGCGGATTTATCAAGATCAGGAAGGCAACGGAAGCGCTAACTCCTGCCATTTGATCTTTGCGAATATGGCCCTCAAGAAAGGCAACCAAAGCAAACACCCACATGAACGCACTGGCCCCTGATCGAACAAGAGCGCCTTGCACATGTCTGCGAAAAAGTTTCTTAAAATAATCAGCATCCCTAATGCTACGATGTTGATTGGGTATGGCCATCATCTCACTTTCCTTTCGATTGGTCTTGGAAAAATATCATCAACCCAGACGGAATCGAGTTTTGGGGTCTTGTATTTTGATGTTTTAGAATTAGCCCCATTATTTAATCTTTCTTTTGATCCAAATATCAAGGGACCTCTAATAATTCCCAATTCGTCATTCCCGCAAAGGCGGGATCTCAGTAATTTCAAAAGCTTATGGATTCCTGCTTTCGCAGGAATGACATTTTTAGAGGTTGCTTCAAGATTCAAAACCCGCCTCTCAGCTCCTCCTCTAATTTTCAAACTGCGGAGGTTTCATTAGACTCTGACTCAGGAGGATGGGTTTCCAACATCTCCACAAACTTT
>VGSS01000165.1 GCA_016874935.1 Deltaproteobacteria bacterium
GGAGATTCCTTGAGATGGGAGACACGGGACCGAATGTAGCGAACGCCGTAATCGTTCTTTGCTCTGTCGATGTATTTGTCGAAATCTTTTCCGTAAGCCCTCATGTCCATGAAGAAGATGGTGGCCTTCATGTCCGGAGCATGTTCTTTGGCGATGACCGCCTCTTTGGTGGCGTACATGCAGCAGACCGAAGAGCAGTATCCCTTGCCGATATGGGGATCCCTCGATCCTACACATTGAATCCATGCCACACGATGCGGATGAGTTCCGTCAGAGGGCCTGCGGACTTCACCTTTAAAAGGACCTGAGGCGGAGAGAAACCTTTCGAATTCGATACTGGTCACCACATTGGCAAATCTTTTGTAACCGTATTCACTCTTGACCGATGGATCAAACTCATCGAAGCCCGGGGAGAGGATGATGGCGCCCACCTCGAGTTCAATCTGTTCATCTTTCATTCTGTGATCAATGGCTTTTGCCTCGCAGGCTTTGACGCATTCGAGACACTCCGAACAGCCCGCACACTGGAGGCATCGTTTTGCCTCTTCGATGACATCCTCTTGTCTGAGTCCGAGGCCGGCCTCATCGAAACTCCTCCTGTTCTCGAGTGGGAGTGAAACCATAGTGGCTCTCGGCCGGTATTCAACGCCTTCGGTATCAAAGAGGATATAATCCTTCTGGGCGCCTTCTCCTTCTCGGCCTATTCTCAGGTCCTCCCCCCTTAGCCATCGGTCGATGGAGATCGCAGCTTTTCGGCCTGCGGCCATGGCGTCGATGTAGGTCTGGGGTCCGGTGACCGCATCTCCGCCGGAGAAGATGGATGCCTCGCCGGTCTCAAGCGTGAGGGGATCGGCCTCAATATTTCCCCAGCGATTGATCCGGATTCCTTCTTTCCCATCGAGGAAGGAGAGGTCAGGCTCCTGGCTGATGGCTGGAATGAGGGTGTCGGCTTCAATCGTAAATTCCGATCCAGGGATGGGAATGGGTCTGGCTCTTCCGGATTCATCAGGTTCGCCGAGGGCCATGCGCAGACACTCCACTCCCTTGATGGCTCTGTTGTCAATTAGGAGCTTGATGGGTGCGGTGAGATATTCGATCCTGATTCCCTCGTGTTCGGCCTCTTCGATCTCTTCGGGCTGGGCGGGCATTTCGTTTCGGGTTCGGCGATAGGCAATGGACACCTCTTTTGCCCCGAGACGATAGGCTGTTCTTGCGGCATCAATGGCGGCATTTCCTCCGCCGATGACCACGACCTTCTCTCCCAATTGAACAGGCTGGTTGAGTGCCACCTGTCTCAGAAAATCAACCGCATGAAGAACACCCGATGCCTCTTCTCCCTCAAGACCGAGTTTTCTGCTCACATGCGCGCCCGTGGCAATGAAAATGGCATCATACCCCTGGCGCTTGAGTTCCTGTAGGGAGAGACCTTTGCCAATGGGTGTATTGAGTTTAATTTCAACTCCCATGCGCCGGAGGTAGTCAATCTCTTTATTGAGCACGGTGCGTGGCAGACGGTATTCGGGAATTCCCACAGCCAGCATTCCGCCTGCAACAGGAAGGGCCTCAAAGATGGTCACTCCGTAGCCCATCTTTCTCAGATCCCATGCGGCGAGAAGGCCTGCAGGGCCCGAACCCACGATCGCCACTTTCCTTCCATTTTCAGGAGGAACAGAGAGGTCGGTCTTATCCTCTTTTTCCAGGTCCGAGACAAACCGTTTCAGGCCGTCAATAGCAATAGGCTGCTCTACCTCTTTTCTACGGCAAGCTGATTCGCAGGGATGGGTGCAGATACGGCCGGTGATTCCGGGAAAGGGGTTTTTCATTCTCACCAGGGCGAGGGCTTCTTCAAATTTTCCTGCGGAGATGAGGGCGATGTAGCCCTGCGCATTGACATGGATGGGACAGGCAGCGCGGCAGGGTGGGTCGCCTTTTTTATCAATGCCATAAGCACTGGGCATTGCCTGGGCAAAGAGTTGATAAATGGCTGCACGGGTGACCAAACCCTGTTCATAATCATTGGGTATTTTGATCGGACAGACCTTCGAACATTCACCGCAGGCCTTGCAATCTTCAATCGTGACATAACGGGCCTTCTTTTGAACCAGAACCTTGAAATTTCCTGGTTTGCCTTCGACTTTATCCACTCTGGCATTGGTGAGGATCTGGATATTGCGGTGACGGCCTGCATCGACCAGTTTGGGGGACATGATGCACATGGAGCAGTCGTTGGTGGGAAAGGTCTTATCCAACTGCGCCATGGTTCCGCCGATGCTGAGCTTCTTTTCGACGAGGTAAACCTTCAATCCCGATTCTGCGAGGTCGAGAGAGGTCTGGATTCCTCCGATTCCTCCGCCCACCACAAGCACCGCACCGACTGGCTTCTTCGGGGATGGATTCATCTCAGGCAGGCCTCCTCACTTTTTTCATAAGGTCTGTCGTCTTGATTCGATTCATCTTGAGTCCGAGCTCGTCCGGTTCGATTCCCAGGGCCAGGCCAAGAAGCTGGGGATAGAAGAGAACGGGCAGTTTATACTCTTTTTGAAAGACCTTTTCGACCTTTTTCTGATTCGATTCGTACATCACATTACAGAAGGGGCAGATGAGAACAATGGCATCGGCCTGTTGGGCATGGATATGCTCCAGTTTCTTCTGGGCCATTCCCAGCGCCACCTGCTCATCTATCGCTAAGACTCCTCCGCCGCAACAGGAGAGTTTGTCCTCGTAGGAGACGGATTGTGCTCCTGTGGCCCGAATCAAATCATCAAGGCTTTTTGGATCTTCGGGATCTTCTGCCCTGCCATGGACGTTAGAGGGTTTGGTATAATGGCAACCATAATGGGGTGCGATCCGAAGGCCGGAGAGATCAATTTGAACTTTAGATTCGATCTTCTTTACGCCAATCTCCCGGTGTAGAATTCGTGCAAAGTGGAGAACCTGCACTTCTCCCTCGTAGCGCAATCCGAGCCATTGATGGAGGTCTTCGTTGATCCGTTTTCTGAGGTTTTTATCTTCCTGGAGCTCATGGTTTGCTTCGGCTAAAGAGCCGCCACAGGAACTGCAGAGCGTGCAGACAGAATGGCCTTTTGACTCGGCGAGGGCCAGATTCCTCGCTGCCATCAGGAGATAGGCATGATGACTGATTGATTTAATAGGGTAACCGCAACAACTGAATTCAGGGATGTCGTGGAGGTGAATGTCAAGGGCTCCGGCCACCTTCCTTGCGGCAATCTCGTAGTTTAAGGTCCTGACAGGGACCGTACACCCGAGGAAAAGGGTATAGGAATTATTCTTAGGATGATCCCCGTTCTTCTTCATGATAGAATCCAAGTTCTTTCAATATCTTTTTCACATCTTCCGTCCAGCCCGGCAATAAGGGAAGGTTGGATTCCTTACGCTTCTCATTCTCAAATTCCGTGATTTCCAGAAGGCGTCCATGGGAAGAGAGGAGGTCAATCTGGACTTTCATTGCCGGTGGCATATAGCCTTCTCTCACGGCAATATTTTTGATCGCATTCATCAGTTCAGGGATTCTGACATCCTGGGGACATCTTTCGTAACACGTATAGCATGAAGAGCACAACCAGACGAACTGGCCCGATAGAACCTCTTTCTTCATTCCCAGCAGAGCCATTCGAATAATCTTCCTGGGATTGTAACGGTCCGTAATCTCCCTGACAGGGCATCCGGCCGTACAGGTTCCGCAGGAGAAGCATTTTGTGATGTTCTCTCCACCGGGCTCTTTGGCGATCAGGAACTTGAAATGGGGATCGAGGTCTTTCGAGTGAATCATACTTTAAGAATGCAATACTTATGCAAAAAAGTCAAAGAGAAAAAAGTCTAATATTAATGAGATGTTATGAAAATCGCAACCGTTAATGCAAGGAACTATGTGAAAAATTTCTTAAATTGAATACGTTTAATATAAATGATTTATCCTTCTTGGTCAAGTCTTTTAAGAGTCTTTTAAGACCCCAAAAAAATTGAATCGTAAAAAGTCGTCATTCCCGTGAAAACGAGAATCCAGAGAATTCTAACTATCTAAAATATCCCGCTAAGAGCGGAACTTGCGCAGGAACAATAAAAATCTCCTTTTCAGACTTTTTACGACCATCAAGAAAGACTTGTTAAGAAGGGAATTTTATTGTATAACCCCTGAAAAAAGAAAGGAGGAAATTTGATGGAAATCGAAGGCTACCAATTTCCTGATGATCTTTATTATCACAAAGAGCACTTCTGGGCGAAGGTTGAAGGGGATGTTGTGATTGTGGGCACGACTGACTTTGCCCAGAAATTGGCAGGCGATATCGTCTTTGTAGAACTTCCCTCCATCGGCAAGGCAGTGGAGCAGGGAAAGCCCTGCGGTTCACTGGAATCCGGGAAGTGGGTCGGA
>VGSS01000166.1 GCA_016874935.1 Deltaproteobacteria bacterium
ACGGCTCTTTGAGGCAGTAACTGAATTTTGCTCCGTAGATGGTGTTCTCGATCACAGGGCTGAGATCAAGATTGAGGAGATGAACGGTCTTAAGCGAGAGGCATCCTCCGCAAGGTTTGTACCTCGGGAACCTCTCTTTCTCAATGATGAGGGTCTTCAATCCGGACCGGGCGCAGAACCGGGCCGCCGTCGCCCCCCCGGGCCCCGCCCCCACCACAATGACATCATATTCCCAACCCAATTTCTCTATCCTCTTTTTGAGAGAATATATGGTGTTATTTACCCCGATAGAAATAATGCCCAGCTTATCTTCGGCCCCGCTATGGCAGGATTATATCTCAAAATTATTCCGGCGGATTTTAATGCCCCACTGGAATTTCTAACGGAGTTTACTGACGCTGGACTTGATTTATGAGTTCAAGCAGTTCTTCGCGGGTTAGTGTTTCCTCTCCGTTTTTATTTTCTACATCACAACCTATAATGTCGTAATTGATGATAAAATGTAATGCTTCATCAGAGAGGGAAAATCTGGCGCCATAGAATGACGCCGCTACATATTTTAAGGTAACCTCTAAAAATGTCATTCCGGCGAAAGCCGGAATCCAGAACTTCCTGATATCACTGGACTCCTGCTTTCGCAGGAGTGACGAATTTGGAATTATTAGAGGTTCCCTTAAGGGTTATGTTGATGTTTCTATTTCCAAGAGAACCGAATCCTTCCGGACTCGATTCTCTCCAGAAGATATTCCGGGGTCGTCATCACTCTCATCTTCCCGTCAAACGGCACGCCCTGTCTCAGGTTATGTTTGCAGGAGAGGCAGTCAGTGAGAAGAAGGTCTGCCTTTGCCTCCTCTGCCTCTTTCACCCTTTTTCGCGCAATGTCTCTTGAGAATTTCGGATAGAATCCTCTCACCCCTCCGCCGGCTCCGCAGCAGAGCGACTCAAGATGATGATGCTCCATCTCTTCAAACCGAACCCCAAGCTCCTTTAACAATTGCCTCGCTCCATCAAAGAAGCCAAGCCCCCTTCCGAGGTGGCAGGGATCGTGATAGGTGATTGTGGCTGGATCGTCCTCCGATGAGATAAAAGAAAAATGTTTCCGAAGATAGGAAAGAAGGGTCTCAAAGACGAGTCCGGTGGAATGTCTTTCGTCATATTCCAAGAAAGTCTTAAGACAGGTGGGGCAGAGGAAGAGAACCTCGCGGCCGCCGGCTTCTTTTATTCTCTCAATGTTTTGTTTGATTCGCTCCGGATTGGGGCTCGATCCCGTGTCCCCCTTCACAGCCTCACAGCAGATCTCATCGATCGCTGTGAAATCGACGCCCAATCGCCGGAGAAGTTCAATTATTCTCACTGTAGATTCCGCCTCTGTCGTCAATCCCACACAGCCAACATAGAGGACGACAGGCGCTTTCTTCTTCATACCCTGAAACTGAACCCGTTCCATCTCCCCATAGGGCGTCCCGAATTGATCGATCGTGGATTGAAGCTGAGTCACCTCATCGAGTTCAAAGGCAACCTCCGGACTCCTTAAACTCAATCGCCTCAGGTCCTTGAGCCTCTTTCCCGCATCGATCCCGACCGGGCAGACCTCGCCGCAGAGGCCGCAGGTGGTGCAGAGAAAGAGGCCATCCTCAACCCCTTCTCTCAAGCCATGAATCAAAGAGGAGAGGGCCACCCCTCTTCCGCCTAACATCCCGTCCGCCCCAAAGGAGGGGCCGATGGCATTATAGGTGGGGCAGTCGAGAAGGCAGTTGCCGCATCCGATGCAGTAGAGGAGGTCGGAAAAGTCTTTCGCCTCCCTTAGAATCTGGCTTCTTCCGTTGTCGAGGAGGACGATCACCAGTTCATTCGGCTCATGCATCCCGTAAAAAGGGATCTTCTCCACATCCGAAGATTTGGACCTTCCTCCCACGATATCGATAAAGGAAGGGAAAATGGAGCCTGTGGCCAGGTAGGTCTCAAGCTTCGCCATGAGGATGGCATCGCTCATATCCGGATAGACCTTATCGATGGAGGCGATGATGAGATGCTTCGATCTCGTCCGCACCCGTGTGACATTTCCTTCGTTATGCACAATTATGATGGCGCCTTCTCTGGCCGCAATCGCATTGGCGCCCGTGATGCCCACCTTTACCCTCTGGAGATAGGCCTCGATATCCTCCTTGACCGCCTGCATCTCTTCTTCCGGAACCGGAGGAATGTCTCTCTTCAAATGCCTGGAAAGGATCTCGGAAACCTCAAATCGAGTCAGATGAACAATGGGTCCAGTATAATGCGAAGATCGTCCTCCTATCAGTTGATTGATCCGGTCGCCGATATCGGTCTCAATGACCTCGATGCCGTGGCGGGCTAAAAAAGGGGTCAACCCGATCTCCTTTGAGAGGTTCGATTTCGATTTAACAATGAGCCTCTCTTCCCCGATCTCTTTCAGAAAGATGGCACAGGCCTCTTCGCCATCTTTCGCCCGAAGGACTTTGAACCGGTTCTTCTCGAGATGGGCGATGGCCTCCTCCAGGAGATCCGGGGTCTCCAGGGATTGGGAGCGAATTCGCTTCACCTCCTCCTTCATTTTTTCAAAATGGTCGAAGAGATGAAGGTTCTGCTTCTGGCGGCTGCGGGTTTCTCTGAAGGCGCGCCTCTGATTTTCAAGTTCTGACTTTTTGATCTTCTTTCTTAACGAGTCATACTGTTTCTGAATGAGACCCATTTGACCCCCTACGACCAAATTTGTGAAATTCGGCGTTATTCGTGCAATTTGTAATTTATTTTGCAACTTTTCAAACGACAAAACAAGGATTGATTAAAGGGGCAATCCTTCATGACGGACCGTCACCCTCGAACGATGAAAATACTCCGAGTGCTTGGGTTAAGGTTGAGGTGACGAAGCCCGTTTCGGTTATTGGTTGCGGTTACGTGTAAAGAATTGAAAGACGATAAACGTAGCCTTTTATTAACGATACGGGCATCTTAACCCTGAGAAGGTGTGAAAAAATCACATTACCAGAATCGGCATCGTTCCGGCCCGCAGGGTTGGGGGGATTGGAGAAGCTTTAGGGCGGAACCTCTAAGATTAAACTACATTCCCTAAACCTGTGTCATACCGCTATCTTACCGAAAACGAAGGTTACCCATAACATCTAATGACCCGCTTTCTAAAGCTTGGACAAGACCCCCAATCCTGTGGGCCGAGGCACAGTGCACCAATTTTTTCACAGCTTCTGACCGTATAACAACCCTTTTTTTTCTGAACGATGTTTTTCTGAACGATTGGACATTCGACCTCAGTAAGGTATAATCAAACACCATGAAAGAAACCGTCTGTCTGGTCAGCCTGGGGTGTCCGAAGAATCTGGTCGATTCCGAAGTCATCCTTGGCCTCCTCTCAAAAGAGGGATATTCCCTTACCACCGATCCTTCAAAGGGTGAGGTCATCATTGTCAACACCTGCTCCTTTATTAAGGATGCCGCACAGGAAGCGATTGAGACCATCCTTCAATACATTCCCTATAAGAGAAAGGGGCGCTGTCGCTTCCTCATCGTCTCGGGTTGCCTTCCCCAGCGATACGGAAGAGTTCTCGAGAAGGAGTTGCCGGAGGTGGACCTCTTCGTCGGCACAGGGTCCTTTCAAAAGATTCCACAGCTCATCGCACAGGGAGGAAAGAGAAAGAGCTTTCTCTCCGGGCAGACTTTTCTCTATAACGAAAAGACACCCCGAATCCTCTCTACTCCTCCATCCATCGCTTATCTGAAGATTGCAGAGGGATGCTCCCGGACCTGCACCTTTTGCACGGTGCCAAAGATCAGGGGACCCTACCGGAGCAGAAGGATTCACTCCATCCTGAAAGAGGCGGAGAGGCTCGCGGATCAGGGTGTCAGGGAGTTGATCCTCATTGCCCAAGACACCACTGCTTACGGAGAAGACCTTCGGGACGGAACCTCTCTCGAAGAGCTTCTCAAGGGGTTGATCAGGTTGGAGGGACTTCGATGGATCCGGATCCTCTACGCCTACCCCAGTTCAGCCCGTTTCACGGAGAGTCTTCTCGAACTCATCTCACGTGAAGAGAAGATCTGTCCCTATCTCGATCTCCCCATTCAGCACATCGATGACCAGATCCTCAGGCGGATGGGCCGGCGATCAAAAGGCCGGGAGATTCAGGACCTCATTGGGAAGATTCGAACCTTCATCCCGGAGATCGCGCTTCGAACCTCCCTCATCGTAG
>VGSS01000167.1 GCA_016874935.1 Deltaproteobacteria bacterium
TCCATGTGCCATTGAACCTGCACCAGAATAGCTTGATTGTGCAGTTGGTCTGGCTTTGTGCGGTCTCTGCCGTCCAACTTTGACCCCCGGCCTGAGATATCGCAAAATCTGTGCCGGTGCTTCGCTGTTGAGCTATCATCAGGACGAGATCGCCCGCCTGCATATTTAAGGGATAAGTTACCGCAGTTATCCTGACGTTATTTGAGCCGGGATCGGCAGGATTAGAGGCTGATGCAAAATGAGAAATTGTTATCGGGGCCAAGAAACTGGTAAAATTACTAATTCGAATGCTTCTCCTCGTAGTGCCTGCAGGAACTTGACCATTAGAAGTAAGGGTACCTGTGCCGCTGGTATCATAAGTAAGAGAAAATTGACCGTTACCAAGGGGTCGGGTCGTACCATTCAGTGTTGATACGCCGTTTTCTTGAGCATAACGGATAGCAAATTCTACTCCAGATTGGGCAAGGAAGAACGCCTGGGTGGACTGAATAGGGAAGACCACGGATTTCTGCTTCGAGGGAATTAGATATGAGAAGACATAGCCGATTGCAGTCATTAGCAACATGGCAATAACCAGAAAGAGTACAGAAACACCTTTTGAATTTGTTACCGCTATATTTCTCATGTGCTCCTTTGCTCTTCCCAACGATTATTAAAGTTCTTATAGGTATAAGTCAAATCAATCGGAAAGTTCTTTGGAACGACCTTTGTACTTAAAGGGATATTTAAAATCTCACCCGAGCTTGTACGAGAAAGGGTGAGTGAAATGGTAATTTCGTTATTGGGACTGGTGCCACGGGTCACCGTAATAGAACTTACATACGATGCCAGATCAACAGTCGGCCTGGCTGCTGCCGTTCTCTGAAGAGTCCCTGATGATAAAATAAATTGTATCGTATCACCGGCGGAGTCCTGAGCCGTTGCATTGGTTCTTGTAAAACTGAGGAGGGTACCACTGCTACTTGATCCTCCTGAAGATGGCGTTGTAATGCTGTTTGCATCCCGAATATCTCTGCACATCCTCTCCAGGGCCAGTTTTCCTTCATCAAAAAGTGCTTTTTGATCAACCGTCATGGTGTAGATTCGGATACCATCAGACAAAAACTTAATCGAAATCGCCGAGACAATTGCTAAGATAATAATCACAACAATGATTTCGATCAAAGTGAAACCCCTATCCCAACCCTTTTGGTTGGAGGGGGAGGGTGAGGGGGATTTCGGATTGCGGATTGCGGAGTAGTTATTCATGTCTTGCCGTTTCTTCCTTTGTTATTGAAATTTTGTAACAACCGAAGAGACATTATAAGTACTGGTTTGTGGGTCCGTTACAGTAACCGTGATCATCTTATAGCCAACATCTGATCCTGAGACAGCGAAAGTATCGTTCACATAGGAAATCGTCCATGTCCATGTGTAACCAGTGATAGGTGGCGCCGGCAGGTTATAGGTACCAGGAGTTAATTCGGGTGTCCGGCAATAATCAAATTTCATCAACTCTTCCATCTTTTGATGGGCGAGGAACATGGCTGTCGTGACCATCTCTGGTTTTTGGCTTCCTTTAATACCCGTTGCAAAGGGGACAATGATGACCGGTAAAAGAATCCCCGCCATCACAATCAGGATGATGATTTCGATAAGGGTGAAACCTTTGTTTTTTACTAAAAGTTCGGAGTTTGGAGTTCGGAGTTCGGAGTTTTTCTCAAAAGTTAACCCGGAGCTCTTAGCCAAAAGCCTTTTAAGATTACTTCTTAAAGATTTAATGGTTTTCCTCATCCTCATCCTGTTCTCCGAACTACGAACTCATTACTCCGAACTATTATAAAATACTCACCTTTCCTGTATAGTTTGAAACGCTGATCGTCTTTGATCCTCCGCTACCGGAAACCGTGACCGACCCTCCTCCGCCTGTTGTGGGTTCGCCAAGAGAATTGAATGTCAGTGTTAATGCAGAGGTGGTTACGCCCGCCAGAAGTCTGCCCGATGGATCTAAATTGTTTGATGGGGTGAAGGGGTAAGAGTTTCCTCCCGCAGAAAAAGTGATGGTCTTTGAAGTTCGAGTTGCCATGGCACATTCCTGGGCATACCGGATATCCGAAGCGATCATATGAGCGGCTCCCTCGACAGAAGCTCTTGGAGTGGTGTCGAATCCAACTCGAGGGATAACGATGGCTGCAAGGATTCCAATGAGTATCATTACTGCAATGACCTCGACCAGAGTGAATCCCCTCACCCTCACCCTCTCCCGAGACTGTATCGCAATTACTGTTTTGTCACCCTGAACTTGTTTCAGGGTCTCGTAAGTTCTTGGAATTATTAGATGCCGAAACAAGTTCGCCATGACATTTTTTATAGTTTTCTCTATTGTGACACAGTCTCCCCCCGAGGGGAGAGGGAAGGGTGAGGGGGAGTTCGGAGTTTTTATTCCGAAATCCGCAATCCCCCAACCAGGTCGGGACGGGCGCAATCCGCATTTCATAGGTTTATGGTTCATTGTCCTTCGTCCCTCATCTCTCACCCATCGTCCATCGTTCATCTGAACAACGAGGCCATGTTCCACCAGGGGAGAAATACGGCCAGGGCAAGGAGTAAAACCACCCCGCCCAAAAACAGCGTCAGAGCCGGCTCAATGTAAGTAGGGAGCTTCTTCAGGGCGTTATCGACTTCAACATCATAATAGTCCGTCACTCTCTTCAACATCTCATCGAGAGTTCCAGAGGATTCTCCCACGGAGATCATCTGAATCACAAGGGGGGTGAACCTTTTGCTCTCCTTCAATGCGTTGGTCAAACTGCTTCCCTCCTCGACCTTCTGTTGCACGCTTTCAATGGATTGGGAGAGAAGAACATTGTCCACCGTGGTTGAAGTGATTTCAAGAGCCTGCAAAATGGGTATCCCGCTCTGGTTCAACATCCCAAAAATATTTGAAAAACGGGAGAGGCCAATTTTCAAAAAAACCGGGCCTAATACCGGAATCCGGGTTTTAAATTTATCCCAGAAGTATCTTCCATTCTCAGTTTTAATATAGCGCTTAACAAAAATGGATATTCCCAGAAGTCCTCCCAAAACCAGATACCAGTAATTTTGAAATATTTTGTTCATCCCGATCATGATGCGGGTGGGCAGGGGGAGGGGCATATTAAATTGCGCAAAGGTTGCGGCGAATCTGGGAATGACAAAGACAAGTAGAACTCCGAAAGCAACGATCACCGAAAAGATGACGATCTTGGGATACCGCGTTGCCTCCTTCAGCCTCTGGCGGGTGCTCAATTCCCGGTCTGCGAGAGCGACAAACCGATCCAGAGATTCGCCCAATCGTCCGGAAGTTTCGCCCGCCCGAACCATATTGACATAGATCGGCGAAAAAGCATGGGGATGCTTTGCCATAGATGCGAAAAGCGAATTCCCTCCTTCAACGTCTCTGCAAACCTCATCCAGGACATTCTGCAGTTTCTTGTTATCTGCCTGGTCCTTTAAATTGGATAAACCAGTGAGAAGGGGCAGCCCGGCTTTATATAAGGTTGAAAGTTGCTGGCTGAAAACGACGATATCCTCCAGGCGAACCTTTTGCAATCGGTTGATTAAATCCGAAAGATTGAACAGAGCGGCTTCCTCCGCTTCTTCTATCGAGATCGGAAGATACCCGAGACGGTAAAGTTGGTCGCCTGCGAGTTGAAGGGTGGGGGCCTCAAGCTTTCCATCCACCGCCTTGCCTGCTCTGTCGCGCGCTTTATATTTGAAAGTAGGCATAGATTAAACCTTTAAAAGGGTTCAAGGATTCAAGGGGCCAAGGGTTCAAGGTTTTTTTTCTAAAGAATTTATAAGTCCCTTAAGCATCCTTTCAATATCTCCTATATCCCTTAGAAGTTCTTCTAAAATTTCAGCTTTAAAGAAACCCAAATCGCCAGATAACAAAATTTGAGTCTCTATTTCACAGTTAGAGCCGTAAGCTATATATAATGCTTGGATGTATTCCCGAGTTGTTTTCCTTCCATATCCTTCTGCTATATTAGACGGAACGGATACAGAAGCTCTTCTTATCTGAGATGTTAGTCCGTATCTTTCTTCTTTCGGAAAAGATTTTGTTGTCTTATAAATTTTTAAGCAAAGTTGATATGCTTTCTGCCAGACTTTTAGTTCTTTATAATTTTTAAGCATTTCACTTGCCTCCTTGAATCCTGGACCCCTTGACCCCTTTTATTTATTTAGATAATTCTTCACTTT
>VGSS01000168.1 GCA_016874935.1 Deltaproteobacteria bacterium
CCATCAACTGGAGGGCCTCGGTCCAGCCCGCAATCACACCGTTGACCGGAAAACTGACCGGTTGCCCGCGCTTATAAGAGCTATCGAATTCGGTCCCATCGATCAGCATGCCCCGGTAGTGCGTGGTCACGGCATCCGTGGCTTTTGGTTTTTTCCCGTTGCCCTTCTTCATGACCTTATACTGCAGGCCGCTGGTCAATGTTACAACTCCTTCCTTTTTCTTGTTTTCGGCAAGAAAAGCCTCTCCCTCTTTCTTGTTCTTCTCTCCCATCTTCTTGTTTACCTCCTCCTGTTTGGCTTGCATCTCTTTCTGAAATGAGGCGATCGTATCCTTCATCTCCTGATCGGTCATCAAAGGTTTATTTCCTGAAAGGCCATCCTTGATGCCTTTGAGAAGGATTTGCGGGTTGATATCAACAGATTGTTTCTTAAGGTTTGTCCCGATATCCATTCCGATGATGTAGCTCACCTTATCCTTCTGATCTTTTAACGCCAGATTTGCTTGCGCATTCGCCTGACTCACTAATAACAGAAGCCCCCAAACGACGATCCAATGGCATCTCATGTTATCCCCTTTCTGTTGAGGTATTTTTCACCAAGGCAGATATGATTGTAAAAGGATATTTTCGGGGATGCAAAGAAAAAAAGGAGCGTCCGGCTATATCAGCCGACGCCCCCTTCTATTTTCTGAATCTCTGCCCACTCTCTTACATCAATCCTGCGATCGATTTCTGGGCAAAGGAGAGGACATTCGCAGGAAAGATTCCCATGTAGAAGGTCCCAATCAGGGCCAGGATCAGGGCGATCACCGGCGCCGGTGAAAACTGAAGGCCTGTGATCTCCCGCTCTGATTCCCTGAAATACATCAACACCGTCACCCGGAGATAGTAGTAGACAGAGATGGCGCTGTTGAGAACTCCCAGGATGGTCAGCCAGTAAAATTTCGCTTCCACCGCCGCACTGAAGATATAGAGTTTGGCCATGAATCCGCCCAGAGGAGGAATTCCTGCCATGGAGAGGAGGAAGACGGTCATCGAGGCGGCCAGAAGGGGATATTTGAAACCCACTCCTGCATAATCGGTGACTAGGAGGTTCTCCTCCCCTTTCTTGCCGAGGAGGATTACGCAGGTGAAAGCCCCGAGATTCATAAAGGCATAAGCCATGAGGTAAAAGAGGATTCCGGAAGTTCCCGACTTATTTCCGGCGACAAAGGCAACGAGTATATATCCGGCATGGGCGATGCTCGAATAAGCCAGCATTCTCTTAATGTTGTTCTGGGAGATGGCGATGATGTTTCCGACGGTCATGGTCGCAACCGCAATGAGCCACACGATCGAAGTCCAGTCCGGACGAAATTCCGGAAGCGCGGTGAAGAAGACCCGGATTAATGCTGAAAAGCCTGCCGCCTTCACACCTGTGGCCATAAAGGCGGTGATCGAAGTCGGGGCCCCTTCATAAACATCGGGCGTCCACATATGAAAAGGAACAGAGGCGATCTTGAAGCCGAAGCCGATGGTGAGGAAGGCCAGGCTCATCAGGAGCATCGGATTGTCAAGAAGTTTTTTCGAAGCGATGTAAGAGGCAATATCCTTCAGATAGAGGGTCCCAGTGGCGCCGTAGAGAAAAGCAATTCCATAGAGGAGAAAACCGGTGGCAAAGGCGCCGAGGAGAAAGTATTTGAAGGCCGACTCCACCGACTTCCGGTCCTCCCTCAGCATTCCGGCCAGGATGTAGATGGAGATGGACATCGTCTCCAGACCGAGGAAAATGACGATCAGATGGGTCCCGGCGGCCATGAGCATCATCCCGAGTGTGGCAAAAAGGATGAGGGCATAGTATTCCCCGAACCCGATCCCTTCTCTCGTGGCATAGCCCATCGAGATCAGGACGGTCAGAAAAGCGATGATGAGGATCGTGATTTTGAAGAAGATCGCAAATCCATCGGAGGTGAACATCCCTTCAAATCCCGTTTTACCCGATCCCACCAAAGGAAGCGTATAGAAGAAAGCGATGACCACACCGATCAGGCTGAGGACTCCGAGATATCCCTTCTTTTCCCCCTTCGGTGCGAAGACATCGACGAGGAGGACTAGGAATCCAAAGGCGGCGATGATGATTTCCGGCGCAATGAGATAAAGATCAATTTCTGGCAGTTTCATTAACTAAATCCTCCAATGAAAGGGTTCAAGGTTTCCAGGGTTCATGGGTTCAAGTGTGAATCTAATAGAATGATTTATCTTTTTCAATCCTCTCGTTCACTCGAATCCTTGACCCCTTGAACCCTATTTTTTCACTTCTGCCACAGCCTTGGGTGCAGGCAGATCCGCTTTCATCTCGACCTTCCCCCTGAAGTCCTTCAGGAATTTCTCCACGCTTGCATCCATCTTGTTGAAGAAGAGCTTGGGATAAATCCCCATAAGGAAGATCAGGGCCACCATGGGAATGAGCGTGATGACCTCCCGTGCATTGAGGTCCTTCAGCCCCTCGTTCTTTGGATGGGTGATCTTTCCGAACATCACCCTCTGGAACATCCAGAGCATGTAGGCTGCTCCCAGGATGACTCCCGCCGCAGCCAGGACACCATAGACGATATTCGCCTGGAAGGCCCCTAAGAGGATCAGAAACTCTCCCACAAAGCCGTTCGTCCCGGGAAGTCCGATGGAGGAAAGGGTGACGATCATAAAGAAGACTGCAAAAACCGGCATCACTTTCGAGATGCCTCCGAAATCGGAGATCATTCGGGTGTGTCTCCGCTCATAGATCATTCCGACGATCAAGAAGAGAGAGCCTGTGCTGATCCCGTGGTTGAGCATCTGATAGATCGATCCCTGAACGCCCTGCGTGTTCAGGGCAAACATGCCCAGCATGACATAGCCCAGGTGGCTGACGCTCGAGAAGGCAACCAGCCTCTTCAGGTCTGGTTGCATCATCGAGACCAGCGCTCCGTAAATGATCCCGATGAGCGCCAAAATGGAGATCAACGGCATCAGGTCTAAGGCCGCATTCGGAAAGAGGGGGATGGCAAACCGGATGAATCCATAAGTTCCCATTTTCAACAGGACACCTGCCAGAATCACGCTGCCTGCGGTCGGCGCCTCGGTGTGCGCATCGGGCAACCAGGTATGAAAGGGAAACATCGGCACCTTGATGGCAAAGGCCAGGGCGAAGGCGCCGAAGAGCCAATGCTGGGTGCCCATGGGAATTCCCAACTTGTAAAGTTCAAGCACATCGAAGGTGGACCTCCCTGTTGCCTTCAGGTTGATAAAATAGAGGACCAAAATGGCGACAAGCATCAGCACGCTTCCGGCCATGGTGAAGAGGAAGAACTTGATCGCTGCATAGATCCGTCTCTGTGGATTTCCCCAGACGCCGATGAGGAGATACATCGGGATGAGCATCACTTCCCAGAAGACATAGAAGAGGATGAGGTCCAGGGCCACGAGCGCGCCGATCATTCCGGTCTCGAGAAAGAGGAAGGAGATCATATACTCCTTCACCCTGAAGGTGATCGCCGTCCAGGAACACAGGACACAGAGAACGGTCAGGAAGGTAGCGAGCAATACGAGAAGGAGGCTGATCCCATCGATCCCGATTTTATAACTGATCCCGTAGGCCTCCACCCACCACCAGTCTTCTAAAAACTGCATGGCCGCAGTGGCCGAATCAAATTTGAAGAACAGAGGCAGTGAGGCCACAAATTCGACCAGCGCAATGGCCAGGGTCGTCCATCGGATGGTCTCCTCTTTTTTAATGAAGAGGAGAATGATCGCCCCTGCCAGCGGGAAGAAGATCAAGAAGGATAGGATGGGAATTCCCAAGATGTCCATGAGTTTTAACTCCTTTAACTTAAAATCCCCCCTCACCCCCCTTTATTAAAGGGGGGATTTGAGGATTTATAAGAATGCCCGCATGATGTAGTAGACGGCCAGGATCAGTCCGCCGAGAACGATCGAAAAGGCATAGTTCTGAACCAATCCGGTCTGCATCTTCCTTATCACACCGGACAGCCATCCGATGAAATAGGCAATGCCATTGACCGTTCCATCGATCACGAACTCATCGAACCCCTTCCAGAGCCCTGTGCCAAACTTCTTGAGGGAGTTGACAAAGAGGACCTGGT
>VGSS01000169.1 GCA_016874935.1 Deltaproteobacteria bacterium
GAAGAGTGACCAATGTGACCGATTTCGGCGCCTTCATCGAACTCGAAGAAGGGATCGAGGGGCTGGTCCATGTTTCTGAGATCAGCAGAGAGAAGGTAGAGAGACCTTCGGATGTGTTGAAGCCGGGTGAGATGATCTCTGCCATCGTCCTTCATGTCGATTCACAGGAGCGAAGGATCGGGCTCAGCCTGAAAGGATTGAAGGAGAAGATGGAGAAGTCGGAGATTGAAAGGTATATGTCGAATCAGGGGTTGGGTTCAAACAGCCTCGGAGCGCTCATCCAGGAGGAGATAGAACGTCGCCGCGGAGAAACTTCCAATAAAAAAGAGGGTGATTGATACCCATCAATGATCAATAATCAATTGGCAATGATCAATGACCATTGAGAATTGACCATTGAATCTTTGTTAAACTTTTTTCACGTAGATATCCCTCACCACTTCCCCATCCAGAGCAAGTGTCGTTTCTCCGATCTGAAGCACATAAGAAGGATTCTTCTGATGCATCCGGAGAATGCTTCCGGGAACGATTCCCAGGACGCTCAGCCGGTCAAGCCGCTGATGGGATCGGGGAGCGATGAAGACGATCCGGCCCTCCTCGCCAAGCCCCAACTCCTCGAGGGGAATGACGAGGGGTTTCATCTCCTTTTTGAATTTGGCGCAACACTCTCCTCTCGGGATTGGCTTTCCATGGATGCAGGTGGGGGGATGTCCGAGAAAGGTGCAGACGCTCTCCGTCACCCCGGGGCTCAGGATATGCTCTAATTTGCATGCCTCTTGTTCCACCTCTTCTTCGGACATCTCGAATATTTCTGAGAGGAGCCTTTCGGTCAAACGGTGGCGACGGATGATCTCCCTGGCCTTCTCCTCCCCGCGTTCTTTAAGAATCACCCGGTTGCCTTCCACATCAAAGAGATCATCCCTGATCATCACGCGGAGAATCGATTTTGCCTCCAGATCCTTCCCCGCCTCAAGAAGCTGGTCCAGATCGGAAATCCCTCTCTCCCTCAACGTCCAGATAAGTTCGAGGATCTCATCGATCCGCTCCTCCTCAATCTCTTTTCTGCCACCCCATCTCATTTGATGGGGTCCTCCGGGCAAATCCGAATTCCGGTTCATGGTTTCACCTTCCTCCATAAAGATTTGAAAAAATCGACCAGGGCAGAGCATTCCTTATAAGAGTATCCGCAATGGGGGCAACAGAGGAGTCCACAATCCTTTGAGATGAGACATCCCCTGCAATTCATCTCCGGATCCGAGAATTCTCCTCCGCAAAGAGGGCATCGATTGAAAAAGGTTTTTCCCATCTCAAAGCCCCAGGAATTTCAATAAAAAGTTTAGCAGACCCCCCACCCCAAAAGCAACGGGAAAGATCACGGCCGAGATCCAGAGAGTTTTTTTCAATCCCCTCTCTTTGATCATCATGAAAAACTGGGCAATACAGGGGATGAAGAGTGTGATCGTCACCAGACTGACGAGGATTTGACGGGGGTCGAGGAGTCCCTCCCGTGCGAGCATGAAGAGCCCTGCCGCTCCATAGTCCCTCCGGAGAAATCCGATAATGAAAGCCTCTGTGGCTTTTGAGGGAAGCCCGAGGAAGTGGACGATGAGAGGGGTTGAAATCTGTTCGAGAAGAGCGAGCGCCCTTGTCTGATGAAGGATGAAGAGGAAGAGGGTTCCGAGGATGAAGAGGGGGACCGCCTCCTTGAGGTACCATTCGATCCGGGCAAGGGTTTTGACTACAATGTTGGAGATCTTAGGAATCCGCAGAGGCGGAAGTTCCAGGATAAAATCGGAACCCTCGCCGGGAAGGAGCCTGGCCGCTAAATATCCAACCATGACCAGAATGAGCGCGATGAGAAAAATCCAGGTCAGGAGATAAAAGATCGGAAGCCCTGAAAACATACCGAGGATCACCCCTAACTGGGCTGAGCAGGGCACTCCGAGGGCCAGCAAGAGGGTGACGATGGTACGATCCTTTTCGGTATCCAGGATCCGCGTCGTCATCGTAGCCATGGTATCGCAGCCGAGTCCAAGAACCATGGGCAGGACAGCCTTGCCATTCAGTCCCATCCTCCTGAAGATTTTATTGCTCATCACCGCCAGCCTTGGCAGATATCCCGAATCCTCCATCAGTCCGAAGATGATGAAGAAACAGCCCACAATGGGGAGGACAATGGCGATTGCATAAGTGAGGGCCATGGTGAGGATTCCATAAGGGCCAATAAGAAGTTCCTGAAAAATGGAGATGGGAATGAATCGGTGGATGAGTCCGGTTAGAGGCGGAAGCAGCCATTCTCCAAAGAGGGTTTCTTCCAGGAAATCGACGCTGATCTGGGCGCCGAAGACCCCGACAAACTGATAGGTAAGAAAGAGGATGAAGAGAAGGATCGGAATTCCCCAGAATGGATGGATCACAAGGTTTCCGAGAGAGGCGGAGAACGTCTTGGGAGTTTCCTCCGGAGATGTTCTCACCCGGGACAGGATTTCATCCACCTTTCGGAGACGGGCCTGATTGATCAGGTATCCAATGGGATCCCGAAAACGGGCCTGGACCTCATGCCGAATTTTTTCGATCCCGGAGATCTCCTCTTCGGGCAGATTTTGGTGGAGCCATTCCGCGAGGCTTTCGTCTCCGGAAAGAAGCATCAGCGCAAGAGAGCGTTTGGAGATAATAGTCTCGGGTAAAGAGGAGATGATGCGGGAAACGCCTTCCTCAATAGCCTCCGGATAGGTAATGGCAGGAAAGGAGGTGACGCGGGGTTGCAGGTTACCCTTGATCTTTTCCAGGCCCTTTTGTCGGGTGGCCACGGCTTTGAGGGCCGGCATTCCCAGATGCTCGGAGAGTTTCCCGAGGTTGATGTCAATCCCTCTGCTTTTCGCTTCATCCCACATGTTGAGGATGGTGAGGAAGGGAAGTCCCATCTCGAGAAGTTGAAGAGAGATGAGGAGCCCCCTTCGAAGGTTTTTGGTATCGATGACGTGAACCAGATGGGCTGGAGGGCCATGCAGCAGGATGTCCCGGGTGACCTTCTCATCCTCTGACGTGGGAATGAGAGAATTGATGCCAGGGGTATCCAGCACTTGAAACTTCTTCCCATGGATCGATGTCATTCCGGTGGCGACTTCGACCGTTGTCCCGGGGTAATTGGAAACGGTGACATATTTGCCGGTGAGATAGTTGAAGATGACCGATTTCCCCACATTGGGATTACCGATGAGGATGATCCTCACTCCTGATAAATCCTTCGGTTGAGTTTCTTTTTTACAGGACTCCGTCATCCCTTTCTCCTGAGAGGGGTTTTCTTACGTACGCACGGGCTGCAGTAGCCGTATAGCTCCATCCGGTGGTGAAAGATTCTGAAACCGTGGCCTCTTGCGATCCGGTTCTGAAGGGATTCAAGTCCATCGTCTTCAAATTCGACGATCTTCCCACAGCCCAGGCAGATGAGATGGTCATGGTGGGTTCCCTTGTGGGTGGGTTCGTATCGGGTCTCTCCATCGGCAAATTTTCGCTCGGCGGCCAGACCCAGGCGGGTGAGAAGCTTGAGGGTCCGATAGACCGTGGTATAACCGATCTTAGGATTCATCCTCGCCACCCGGGCATGGATCTCTGCAAGGTTCCTATGGCCGGTGGAGTTGAGGAAGATGTCAAGAATCTCCGCACGCTGCCGAGTGGACTTGAGCCCCTCTTCAGAAATCAGGGTCTTAAATCGGTCGGGTTCCATGGCTCCCCCTTTTTGAAATTGAATTTCAATTTCATTTTAAGGGATGGGTCTCTCTTTGTCAATACCCCGCGGGCCATTGACCCTGCCGTTGCACTCTGTTATTTATAAGAAATCTTACGATAAAACCTGTGCGGGTTGATAAAACCTTTCCTAACTTTTGTTAAAGGGAGGAGTCATTCCCCTCTTTGGCAAAGAGGGGGGAGGGGAGATTTCCTTAATGTGTCTGTGTCATCTGACACCTTTATTGTGTATTGATTATGGAACAAGCATTCTCTTCGGCATCTCCAATCCAATTCGAAAAGATCGTCACCCACAATGATTTCGACGGTCTCGTGAGTGCGGCCATTTGCGCGCGGGCATTGGGCGTGGGAAAA
>VGSS01000170.1 GCA_016874935.1 Deltaproteobacteria bacterium
CATTCAATGATTTTATTGCCTGTGGCTCCGAACATGTGGCAAAAGAGAAAGGGCTTCTCCGTTCGGAAGGGAAGGACTATCTCATTCAGGACGGAGACATCATCCACTTCCGTTTTCATGTATAATTAGAGAGAATCAGGTTACCTGGAAATCAGGAGACAGATTACCAGAGTATCAGGATATCAGGAAAAAGAAGATAATGAATATTAAAACCTGATGGCCAGATGCCCTGATGTCTACTACCTGATAACCTGATATCCCGATACCCGATTTTTAGGATTGACTTCGGATTGACTAAGGATCAATCAATATGAAAATATTTCGATACCTCTTCCATATGATTCCTGTCCTCTGGTCTCTCATCAGGGATATCGTTTTTAGGAGCCTTTCCCGGGAGGAAAATCGTCTCCATTATTTTTTGGGAAAAGCCAATGCCTATGACCAGGCCGATCTGTCAGATCGATCCATTCGGATCTATGAGGAGATTTTGAAGAAAGACCCGGATTCCATTCCCGTTTTCATGAATATCGGGGGAATCTGCTTTAGAAGGGGGATGTTTGAAAAGGCGATTCCTTATTATGAGAAGGTGGTCGGTCTTAACACGAAACATTACCAGGGACACTACTGGTTAGCGGTCTGCTACTGGAAATTAGAACGGTATTATGCAGCCATCAACACCCTGGAAGAGGTCATCGAATTCCTTCCCACCTTTAAAGATGCCCTCAACCTGATGGGCGATTGTTATGAGAAAGTGGGGGAGGGGGCGAAGGCGGAACATTACTACCTGAAGGCAATCAGTGCGGACCCGGATGGGAGAGTGATCCAAGCAGGGATTCTCAATCGCTCGATTCAGGAGAAGAAGAGGGAGGAGAGGGTTAGGCATTGAAAGACGGGAAGAATGCAATGAAACAGGTGAGCGAAAGGGTTCTTTTCAAACCAGAAAGATAGGGGCCCCCTTAAATCGCTTCCTTCTTTGTTTTTTCCTTGGCTAAAAGAAATTTATCCTCATCCATAATCCGGGGAGATATCCCCTGAAATCCTCCAAGGTTCGGGTCAGGAGGCAGGAGAATCCAGGCGATTCCGAGATCTTTGTCCACCTTGACTACCTTATCACCAGGTTGGAGCTTCTTCATGGAGAAAATAACGAATGACAACGAATTGGACGAATTTTCACTGTCATTCTGAACTTGGTTCAGAATCTAAGGCTTCCCTCGTTACGCTATGATTAGGATTAGCATTATTCGCCATTCCATTTCAAGAGATTATTGATCTATCTGGAGGGTCAGAATAATAGAGAATGGACTCGCGAGACCGTTTTCAACAGATTCGGCGCATCTTGATATACATCCTTGTTCTCAACTGGGGCGTGGCAGCAGCAAAACTGATCTATGGTTGGCTCATTAGCTCTGCCAGCATGAAAGCCGATGGATTCCATTCTTTTTCCGATGGGTCCTCCAACCTCATTGGCCTCATAGGCATCTGGGTGGCTTCTCGCCCCATCGATCAAAATCATCCCTACGGCCACAAAAAATATGAAACCCTTACCTCGGTGGCCATCTCTGCCCTTCTCTTTTTCGTCTGTTTCAATGTGCTCAGAGAAGGGATCGCTCGTTTCATTGATCCTGTGATACCGGAGGTCAACCTCAATGCTTTTCTGGTGATGATCGTGACCATGGCCGTCAATTTTTTTGTTATGGTCTATGAGAATAAAAAAGGAAAGGAGTTAAAGAGCGACATCCTCGTCTCCGATGCACTCCACACTCGTGCAGATATCCTGACCTCCGCCTTTGTCATCATCACCCTCATGGCCATAAAATTGGGGTATCCCATGGTCGATCCCATTGTCTCACTGCTCATCGCTTTCTTCATCGGATATGCGGCCGTTCAAATCCTGAGGGAAAGCGCACGGGTGCTCAGCGATGCGGCGGCGATTCCCATCCATGAGATCGAGAGAGTCGTCCTCGCCATTAAAGGAGTGAAAGAATGTCATAAAATCCGGAGCAGGGGGCGTGAGGATGATATCCATATCGATCTTCATATCCTGGTTGACCGTGAGATGGATGTCCACCGGGCCCATCACCTCTCTTACGCCATCGAGAATAAAATCAAAAAAATTTTCCGGGGGGTGACCGATGTAGTGGTCCATATGGAGCCGATGGAGGCGGAAAGAAACAAAAGCCGGATTTAGATTCTTATTTTCTATTCCATATGGTTTCGATCTAATGAGGGGCTCTGCCGAAATAGTTTCTTTTTAGAGCGAATCTTTCTTTCTTCTATTCTTCTCTCCTTTGCTTTTAATGGGACCGATGTCGGCCGGCGTTTCTTTGTTGGCCGGTTCAATTTTAACAGTTGTTTTTGGAGTCTCTCAAGGGCCAGCCTGAGGTTGTGCGATTGAAACCGATGTTCTGTCGCCGTCACCGTGATGCCCGAGGGAGGATGTTTCAGGCGGACAGCGGTCTCTGTCTTGTTCTTTCTCTGGCCGCCAGGACCAGAGGAACGATAGGTTTCCACAACGACCTGCTTTTTAAGGAGATCAAGGTGGGTATCGAATTTTTGCTGAGCAGGTTTTATCATTAGTTAAAATGTCAAATGCCAAAGTTTAAATGCCAAATGACAAAATGTTATTCTGAACTCGTTTCAGAAAACAATTTTGAACTTTGACATTCATTTGAAATGTGGATTTTGGCATTTGAACTTATTCTCTTTCCACTTCTTCTTTGGCATCGGCATGATGTTTGATGACCAAAGCATCTACCATGAAGATGACATCCTCGGCAATATTGGTGGCGTGATCGGCAATACGTTCGAGGCATCGGCTGACAATGATCAGATGGACTGCTCTCGTTATGTTCTTCTGATCCGACATCATATAGGTGAGGAGTTCTCTGAAGACCTGGTCATTTAGCCCATCTACCAAGTCATCCCTTTCACAGACAGAACGCGCCAATTTAGGGTCTCGGTTGACAAAGGCGTCAAGGACATCTTTCACCATCGACTGGGCGATCTCAGCCATCCGGGGGAGATCGATGTAGGGTTTGAGTTGGGGTTCCTGGTTTAAAGAGATAGCTCGTTCGGCAATGTTGACCGCCTGATCCCCCATACGTTCAAGGTCGGTGATGATCTTCATGGCAGAGGTGATAAATCGTAAATCCACGGCCATGGGCTGTCTCAGGGCAAGAAGTCTCAAACACGCCTCATCGATCGCGATTTCCAACTTATTGATCTGATCTTCCTTCTTAAAAGTCAGATGGGCCAACTCATTGTCTCGTTTTACAAGAGACTGAACGGCATCATGGATGGTTTCTTCCACAAGGGTGGCCATCTTTAGAAGGTTCTCTTTTAGTTCCTCCAGTTCCTTTTGAAATTGAGTTTCAGTGCTCATGGTACTCTCCTTCGCTATTATTATGTATGACGACTTAAGTCTTATGACATTTGTCATTCCGGGCGTGACTAAGCCTGCCCCGCACTTGATGCGGGGGAATCCAGAAGCCACTGGATTCCTGCTTGCGCAGGAATGACACCCTTTGTTTTGATTCATGTAACTGTGTAGCGCATCGCTTTTACCCGAAACGTCCGGTGACATAATCTTCGGTTTGTTTCTCCTTTGGCCCGGTAAAAATCTGATAAGCTGTTCCTTCTTCGATCAACTCTCCGTTTAAGAAGAACCCTGCCCGGTCAGCCACCCTGGATGCCTGCTGGATATTATGAGGAACCAGGATAATCGTATACTCTTTTTTCAGGCGGGTGAGCGTCTCCTCTATGCTGGCCGTGGAGATGGGGTCCAGGCCGGAACAGGGTTCATCGAGGAGAAGAACCTCCGGTTCAAGGGCGAGGATGCGCGCGAGGCAGAGACGCTGTTGCTGCCCACCGGAGAGGCGCAAAGCAGAGGTATGGATACGATCCTTGACTTCTTCCCAGAGCGCACCGGACAGCAATGCCTTCTCAACCGCTTCGTCCAGCTGTTTTTTCTGGGTGATCCCGTTTAATCTCGGGCCGTAAGCCACATTATCGTAAATCGACATCGGAAGGGCAATGGGCAAGTCAAAAACGATTCCAACCCTTCTCCTCAACTGGGTGAGGCTTAGT
>VGSS01000171.1 GCA_016874935.1 Deltaproteobacteria bacterium
ATCCTTCATGGTCCTGAACAATACCCTGGCTCACGGTCAAACCCAGGCCAGTCCCTTTGTCTTTTTCTTTTGTGGAAAAGAAAGGGTTGAAAATGTTGTCCATCACTTCCCGTTCCATTCCCATTCCAGTATCCTGCACCTTGACCTCCACGTATCGACGCTGTCCATCCTCCAGGCCCTCCTTGGAGGTCACTTGGGCTGACGCTGAAAGATGAAGCGTCCCGCCTCCAGGCATAGACTGAATGGCATTGAGAACGATGTTCAAAAAGACCTGCTGAAGTTGGTCTGTATCTCCTGTCACTAAGGGGAGAGGGTCTTTTGTTTCCCTGACCACCTTTACTTTCTGTTTTTGAATTTCATAGTCAAGAAAATCGAGCGTCGTCTCCAATAATGCGGTGATATTAAAATTTCTTTGTTCGGGTTTCTTTTTTCTGACAAACCCAAGAAGTCGCTGAATGATCTTGGTGATTCTTTCGGTTTGTTGGATGACGATGTCCAGATTTTTTTGGACCCCCTCCTTATCATCGAGTTTCCTCTTTGCCAATTCCACCCTTCCACTGATGATATTTAAAGGAGTGCCGATCTCGTGAGCCAGTCCCGAGGCCAATTGTCCGATCGTGGCCAATTTCTCGGACTGGCGGAGGTCTCTTTCTAATTTCAATTTTGTCTCAGCTTCCTCGATAATCCGATCCTGGGCCTCTTTCAAATCGCCCGCCATTTGATTAAACGCATGCCCCAGCTCGGAGAGTTCATCCCCTCTTCTCAACTCGATCCTTGTCTGGAGATTCCCTTTCGCCATATTTTTGATTCCGCCCATCAACTGAGAGATAGGTTCCGTAATCCATTTTCTCGTGCTAACATGGATCAATGCCAATGTCCCTCCTATCATGATAAGGATCGTGATCAAGATGCTCCATTCCGCCTTCTTAATATCATCCTCTACGAAAGAGGTGCGTTGAAGAATCGAAACGCCGCCAATATTGCGACCTTTTCTGTCTTTGAGAGGAAAGGTGTACGAAAAAACATGAACCTTTTTATAAACTCCAAGCTCTTCATAAGAAAGATCCTCTTGAATGGACTTTTTGATCAAATCCCAATAAGGTTCGATATCCCCTTCTAATGAGCGGGATTTAAAGATGAGGTTTTTCCCCGGGTGGTAGACGATGATCCCCAGGGTTTTCTCGTCCTCCTCAACGGAATCGATCAGCTCTTGAACATATTCCATCTCTCTTGGCAATGAGATCTTTTCGAGGGAAACTTTTAAAGTTCGGCCAATGCTCCTCACCTCCGCTTTCATCTTTCTGATGAGGATGTCCCTGCGGGATAAAATATGAAGAGTGCCATACCCCGAGAGCACGACAAGGATGATAAGAGAAAGAGAAAGAGTCAACTTTGTGCCGAGTTTCAAAGAAAGATCTCCTGATGATTTATTTAATCTACTCTACCACTTCCACTTTAATAAGATTCGTGGTGCCGGGGATGCTGATGGGCACCCCGGCAATGATGACGATTCGGTCTCCTTTTGAAGCCATGCCCGATTTCTTCGGCATCCTCTTCGCCCCTTCCAGCATATCATCCGTATCCCTCCAGTCAGAGACAAGAAGGGGCGTGACCCCCCAGCAGAGATTGAGACTTCTGATGGTCGAGAAATGGCGGCTCAGGGCAATGATGGGCTGCCGGGGCCGAAGCCTCGATACCCACCGTGCCGTGCTCCCGGATTCGGTAGGAACAACAATGGCCACGGCGTTCACCTTCTCGGACAGGAACGAGGCCGCATAGCTGATGGCCTGAGGAAGACCCGTCGCCTCCGTCATCTCCCGGTTCAAGAATTGATCGAATGGAAACTGCTCCTCGGCCGCGCAGGCAATCTTAGCCATCATCTGAACGGTTTCAACGGGGAACCGGCCAATGGCTGTCTCCTCCGAGAGCATGACCGCATCCGTCCCGTCATAGATGGCGTTGACCACATCCGTCGCCTCTGCCCGTGTGGGTCGGTTCTGATCAACCATCGATCTGAGCATCTGGGTGGCCGTGATCACGGGCTTGCCCAAAGCATTGGCCTTGCGGATCAACATTTTCTGGACATTGGGGACCTTTTCAATCGGAGTTTCCACGCCCAGGTCTCCCCGGGCAACCATGATTCCATCCGAGGCTAAAAGGATTTCGTCAATCTTTTCCAGAGCCTCTTTCCTCTCGATCTTGGCAATGACCGGGATAAAGGTTGAATATTTTTTTAAGAATCTCTTAACCCCTTCGATATCTCCCGCATCTTTGACATAGGAGAGGCTGACCATATCCACTCCGTTTCGAATGCCGAAGAGAAGGTCTTCCCGGTCTTTCGTCGTAAAGGGAGAGATGCGGATCGTTCCGGTTGGAAAGTTGATTCCCTTATTGGATGTGAGCGTGCCCCCCACGATCACCCGGCACTCAATATCCTGATCATTGCTCTTCAAAGCCTGGAGATCGATCGTTCCATCGGCCAGAAGAAGCGTGTCTCCGGCCTTCACCTCTCTGGGAAGAGATGCATAACTCACAGACACTCCTTTTTCGTCTCCTAAAATCTTCCGATTGGTCAGGACGAATTTCTCTCCCCGCTTTAAGTTAATTCCCCCTTCCTTCACCTTGCCGACCCTGATTTTCGGTCCGGAAAGATCCTGCAGGATGGTCACAGGCATTTTTAACCGGTCCGACAGTTTTCGGATCTCTTTGATCTTCCTCAGATGATTCTCATGGGTCCCGTGAGAAAAATTGAGCCTTGCCACATCCATGCCGGCCTTTATCATTGATTTAAGAACCTGTGAGGATTCGCTCGCCGGACCGATGGTGCAGACGATTTTTGTTTTTCGTCGATGGACATTAACCATTTCCTTTCTCCCTTCCCTTCTCCAATAAAAGTACGGTTTCCCCTCCCAGAAGAACGATGACCGAGGAATAGTAAACCCATAAAAAGAAAATGATCAGGGCGCTCAGGGAACCATAGACCATCGAGAATCTCCCGATGTTGAAGACATACCATCCGAATAACTGTTTGGCAATCTCCCAGAACAGGCTGATGAAAAAGGCGGTCTGAAGAGCCGTCCTGTAATGAATTTTCCTGCTGGGGATGATCTTATAGATTAAGAAGAACATCCAGAAGGTGAAAAGAAAGGGAAGGAGGTATTTTAAGAGGAGTCCGAAAATGGGCCCCAGGTCCAGCGGCGATTTAAACTGATAACGCTGAGTGTAAGTCATCAATGAAGTCAGTCCCATGCTCGCCAGATGAGAAATTCCCGCCAGCCCGATCATTAAAAGGTCAATCGCTTTTCCGTGAAAAATTCCCCGTCCCTTCTTCACCTGGAAGATGATATTAAAGGCGGTCCTCAAGGAACTGAAGACCCAGGTCGAGGTCCAGATTAATCCGATGATCCCTAATAGCCCGGCAATTTTTCGGCTCTGAATGATTCCCAGGAGGTTTTTCATAATCCTCGGGTCCAAAGCAGGAGCCACCCCTTCAAGGTAACGCCGGATATGGGTCAATACCTCTTTGTCGCTGTAGAGATAGGTCCCAACCAAGCTCAGCAGCAGAAGGCTCAGGGGAATCAAACAGATGATGAGATTGAAGGTGATCCCTGCGGAGAGGAAAAAACCATGGTCCCCGTCAAACTTTTTCAGGACAGCCCAGAGAAATTTAAATCTTCTGGAGATTTTACTTTTTCCGCTCATCGGTGACTTTTCACAATTTCAGGTTTGGGTAAGTAGGGCAACCTTAAAGGGTTGCCCTACAAAATATTTGATGAGTTTGTATTAATACGGGTTCGAGAAGAAACCATCGAAGATATCGGCCAGGGCCTGGTTGACCATGGCTTCGACCCTTTCCGGCGTCAACCTCGCCCAGGTCGCCTCCTTTTCTACCTCGACATTTCGCGTAAAGACTTTTCCCTCTTTTTTCACACCTAAATGGATGACGAAGTGAACCGAGGTCTTCGCATTCGTCCGAAAGGCGCCGGCCTTACCTTCCGTCCAGAACTTCTTGA
>VGSS01000172.1 GCA_016874935.1 Deltaproteobacteria bacterium
TTCAGAGAGCGAATCCCTTCCCCCCTCTTCCCTCGATTCAGAGCTTTATCGGGCGATTGAAAAGTTTGCCTCGAAGAATCATCCCGGCTGTCCGGTCGTCCCCTTTCTCCTTCCGGGCGCCACCGACAGCCGTTTCTTAAGGGAAAAAGGAATCCTCACTTACGACTTCTGTCCCTTCCAATTGACAGAAAAAGAGTTGATGAATGTCCACGCCAACAACGAACGGATCGAACTGGAAAATATACGGTTTGGAACGAAGGTGCTGGTGGAGATTATTAGGGAGATTGCCACTTAAGGAAACCTCTAATAATTCCAAATTCGTCACTCCGGTGGAAACCGGAGTCCAGTCATATCAAGAGTTTCTGGATTCTGGCTTTCGCCGGAATGACATTTTTAGAGGTAGCCTTAATTCTTCAATGGAGTCATTCCAGACAAGTAGCAGGAAGTGTCAACTTTATACCCTTTGACTGAATAATTCAGTCAAAGGGTATCGAAGCTATGACTATAGAATCTAGCCAGATATTCATCAACAACTCTGAGACTCAATTACCCATGGAGTTATGCCCTTGGCGTTATGTTCTTTGTCCTCGGCAGTATGTTGTTTGAAGAACTTTATCTCCCCTTCTCCGCTTCTCCCCATCTCCTCATGTCCCCTCTTTAAAGGCAGGGCCAACTTTTTTAGGGAGGACACCTCAGCGAAACTTATTTTTAGGCAATACTGATTTGCAGGCGTTTCCCTAAGGCTCCAGCAACACGTTCTAAGGTGGATAACTTGATATCCTCTGCATGGTTCTCAATTCTTGATATGGCAGTCTTCCTCGTCTTAAGACGACGAGCTAACTCCTCCTGGGTTATTCCTGCCTCTTCACGAGCCTGACGGAGAACAACCCCGATTTTAAACTGCTCGTAACCTTCCTCAAAGCCTTTGGCAAATGCTTTGTCCCTCTTTTTCCTCTCTCTGATATATTGCTTTAGGTCACTCATTTATACCCTCCTTTTAAGAAAATCTTTTCGATAAGCCTCTGCCCTCTCTATTTCACCAGCAGGAGCCTTTTGACTTTTTTTAACAAATCCATGGGTGAGTATCACAGAATGATCCATAAAGAAACAAAATATGCGATAGGTATTAGAGCCAAATTGGATTCTGCACTCCCATATCCCTTCAGTGCCGACAAGCTTTTTGAAATAAGAAGATGGAACAATTTCCAGATCTTCCAATAACTTAAGAACCCAAACGATCTTCTGTGCGACTTTTCCAGGTAAAGAATCGACAAACTCTTGTACGGGACATTTGCCATCAGCAGTTCTATAGAAGATAACGGTTCTGTTCACAAAATCATGTTAACCTTGATGTTAACTCAAGTCAAGGGGAATTTAACCTGGTTTAAAGAGCGAACTCAGAAACTCGGTAAGGGGAGGAGAAAGAGTTTGACTGAAAAATGGAAGCATCACAAAATAGTGCTTCCCGGAGAGGTTCACCCCGTTAGAAATCCCAGTCCCGCTATAGCAGGACTGGAAACCGAGCGGAGGATTATTTCTAACGGGGTAAATATCATTTCAGATTGTGCACTCGGCAGAGCACCTTGCCCGCCAGTCATGAGGTTTGGTCTTTCTTTAAGTTTTAAGCTTTGATCTAATTCCCCAATCCGAAATCTGAATTCACCCGGCTGGGTCGGGGCAAGCCCAATGGGAATCGTCAATACCGAATGACCGTTGCCTGGCCCCGAGATCGTTATGCGGTAATTTGAAGGAACAGCTTTTTGTTGAAATACTCTCTCTGAGGCAAATTCAATTATGATTTTGAAGGTGCCTGATTGGAAGACCTAACTTCTATTTTTATATTGACTTTAAGGGGCGTGACTAATACGGATACGACCGGGTTGGACAGTAATAAAAGCTCCAGCTAATCTGTCACCATGTTGCTTCACTAAGTTAAGAACATCCCTTGAAATCTGTTTACGGGCAAATGTTGGGAATCGAAGGAAAATCACACCTAATGTTTTTTGACCATGGGAATAGACTAAACGACCAAAACCCTTATCCTCTGTTAAAAGAATCCTTCCTTCATGGACAGCCAGCCTTATCACTTCGGCATCTTCTGCCCTGGGAGTCACTTCGGAAACTGCAACAACGTCATAACCATTTGTCCGAAGAGCATGGATTACCGCAAAGTCACAGCTTTCGTCAGCGAGAAAGTTCACGGTTTATTTCCTGGCCACCCTCTTGGTTGTGTTTAGGATAATGGTCTCTTCATGGGCCAATATATCTGCAGCATATCGAATCGCAGCATGGATATCCTCCCGGGCCAGTCTCGGATAGGCATCCATGAGGTCTTCTTCTCCCGCACCCTCACTGAGTTTCCGGAGGATGAGTTCCACGGTGAGGCGGGTCCCACGAATGACAGGTTTCCCCATCATTACCTTTGGATTAATCTCGATTCGATCGGTAATGGTCATATCAAACCTCCATTCTCTCGAAGATAACAACGGGAAGATCCCTATTGATACAAGTATGATACAAAAAGGAGAAGAAATTGGCAAGCTTTAAGAAGTTGACACCTTATTCTACCGGCCAGTCAACTACCTTGGAGGTCTTGACTGAAAAATCAGTTAAATACTTCAGTTTTAATTTTGAATCGTTAATCTAACTCCGAAATCTGAAATCTGAATTCCACCGGCTGGGTCGGGGCAAGCGCAATTTGAATCGCCAATACCATACTGCCGTTGCCTGGCCCCAAGGCTCCTCTTGGACTCACCCCTGTTTTCGATTCTTATGAGATACGATGTATTCAACCTGAGGTTCATGAACCTCGGAAAAGAGGAAAAGAGGGGACGTTGGTTCTAAAACAACTTATGGAAAATCTCCCCTCACCCCTGGTTGCCAAAGAGGGGGAATCCTCCTATTATTCTATTATGCCTTCCCTCCTTTGAACTTTGTCATTTGACATTTTGTTTTCTTTTAAAAACCTTTCTTTCTCGCTGTAGATACAGCCGCAGTATTGCTGGCGGTATAATCCCAAAGCCTTTGAGATCTCCAACCCTTTTCTCCAGCCCTGTCTGAAATCCTCGTAATAGAAAGGGATCCCCACCTCTTTACCTATCCGATCTCCGGTCTCTCTGATCTGGTCATGGTTCTGATGTGTGCTCTGAAGAAGGGTGGTTGAAAACTGTTCGAAATCCCTTTCCTTGGCTTCCTGAGCCGTAGCTTCAAGCCGAAGGGAATAGCAATATTGACATCTTTCTTTTCCACGATGGGATACATTTTTTAAAAACTCTTCAAGTAGATATTCGTCCCGATAGATCACGTTCAACCCAACCCTCTCCGAATACTGTTTCAACGAGTCCAGCCTTTTCTGATATTCCCGATAAGGATGAATGTTGGGGTTAAAGAAATAGCCAACGACTTCATTCCCTTCTTCCTTTATTTTTTCAATGGGAGAAGTAGCGCAATTGGCACAGCAAATGTGGATAAGAACCTTCATTCAATTTCCAATAACCAAATCCCCTGCCTACCGGCAGGCAGGCAAATTCCAAATAAGCTCCAATGACCAATAACCAAACAATTTTTATTTTTGTAATTGGGTAATTGGTTATTATTTGATGATTGGCCTGCCTGCGCGAAGCCGCTTCGGCGAAGGCAGGTGCTTGGAGTTTGGTGATTATCAGGATGTTTCCTGATGATTAACTAACTTGCCGCTAACTTTACTTTCTCAGGTTCTTTCCTTCTCGGAATCCCCAGTTCTTTCTCAACCTGCAAGATCCTCTCCGTGGTCTTGATGACTGTGTCCGGATTGAGGGAGATGCTGTCGATGCCGCACCGGACTAAAAATTCCGCAAATTCGGGATAATCGCTCGGAGCCTGCCCGCAGATGCCGATCTTCCTGCCGTTCTTCTTCACCCTTTCGATCACCCACTGGACCATCTTCTTGACCGCAGGATCTCTTTCATCAAAGAGGCGGGCGACCTTCTCTGAATCGCGGTCCAACCCCAGAATGAGCTGTGTCAAGTCG
>VGSS01000173.1 GCA_016874935.1 Deltaproteobacteria bacterium
GGGATGAGCCAGTAAAAATATTTCGTTTGGTCGGGGCGGAACCAGATCTGGGTTGTATCAGCACTCATGGATTGGGGTAAGGTCACCCGTGCCTGAAGCAAAGTCACAAGGGGATGACCATCCAGCGATGCGAAACGACCGACCGTACTCAGCGCACCATCGGCGCCGACGAGAACATCTGTGCTGACCTTGATCGGTTCATTGATTTTGAGGTTTCGAAGACTCACCAGAGTCTTCTTTCCAAACTGGGCAAACCCTTCGAATCGGTGCCGAAACAGAATCTTTGCCCCAGCCTCTTCAGCCAGATGGGCAAGGAGGGATAAAAGTCTTCCTCGTTCAATCACCAGGTCAGGGTCTTTGAGTTCGAGCCGGAGGGTTTGCGACCTCGAAGAGAGTTCAAGATGTTTGATCTTATTGAGGATCGATTCCTCCGGAATAAACTCCATAGCCTCATAGATCTTGCTGGTCACAATAAGGGTACGAAGAGATCCATGGGCGTTTTCCTCCTTCTCAAAGATCTCGACCTCAACACCCTCTTTTGCTAAAAGGTAGGCCAAAAAAAGGCCGGAGACAGAAGCTCCAATGATCGTAACTTTCATATTCCTCGAAAATCCCCCACCCATCAGTTTCGTCTCAAAGTTTAAACGGTCGTTTCTATTTCGGCAGGCTAAGGCTTGATAAGCATCACATAATTAATCGATTCAGATTACCTTGTCAACTCTCCTTCCACCTACGAAGTGGAGGGATGGTTGGCAAGCTCTTGGCGATCATAGGGGAGTTTTTCAAAAAGAAAGAGGAGGGCTAAACCCAAAACGATCAGGAAACCAAAAATTACATATCCTGAAAAGGAGGTTAATCGATAGATCAACAAGGAAAGAAGGCCACCTATTGTTCCAAGAAGATAAATCAAAAGGACCGATTTTCTCTGGCCGAGCCCGAGATTGTAAAGGCGATGATGGGAGTGGTCTTTCCCTGGATGAAGAAAAGGAATCAAACCTCTTCTGAGTCTCGATAGGGTGATAAGGCTCGTGTCAAAGATGGGGACAGCCAATATGAGAATTGGAAGCATCCATCTTGTCATAATAGGAAGGGATTCATTATTGGCCACCCTCAATCCCATTGATGCCAACAAAAATCCAAGAAGAATCGCTCCACTATCTCCAAGAAAGATCTTCGCAGGATGAAAGTTATAGATCAGAAAGCCAAGGCACGCACCCATGAGGCAAAGAGGTAGGAAAATCAAAAGGGGATCTCCCGTCATCATCCCAATCGTCAGATAAAAGGAAGAGGCAATGAGACAGACCCCTGTAGAAAGCCCATCCATTCCGTCAAGGAGATTATAGGCTGCTGTGATCCCTACAACCCAGAAAAGGGTGAAGAAGTAATTCAAAAATTGGAATGGAAAAACCTTCAGGCCCAAATCGAAATAGATGAGAATGAGGCCTGCAACGGGCATGGCGCCCATCAGCTTGATCTGAGGATGCAAGAATCCGGCATCGTCCAGAAGACCCACGACAAGGAGCAGGGTGGCCGTTGAAAGGAGGATGAAGAGTTCCTTGTCAAGAAAAGGATGAAATCCGGATAGAAAGAGTCCTGCCAAAAAGCCCAGATAAACCGCAATGCTCCCCAGAAGAGGAATGGGACGGGAATGAATCTTCCTCGGATCAGGATGGTCCAATATCTTTAGACGGATAGCCGCCTTCTTGACAAGAGGTGTGACTACCAGAGTGACCAAAAAGGCCAAAAGGAATCCCATCACAATCATGCCTTAAACTGGCCGGTATCGATCCACTCCTTCTTCAGGATCGACCAGAAGTCCTCGGCAAGCCCCCTGAGCACATACTCATAGGGAAGCCAACCATAACCCTCCTCTCCCCAATCCTTACCCCAGGAGTTGCGAATCAGGAGAGCCCCTGTGATCTCCCCCTTGCCATAACGATTCTTAATCTTCATCCCATCATCATATCCTACAGCCACAACCGCATGTCCCCCTTCAATCCTCTCCTTAGAGGTGGGAAAGGGAATCCGGCCTGTCTTTTCTGCCTGCTCAATGGAACTGTAAACCGTAAAACCAAACATCGCTGGATGCCCCTTGGATAGATAAGTTTTCAGTTTCGTCAAAACCTCCCCTGACTTTACTCCGGGTGGATCATGTCTGAAATACTTGAGAGTCTGATAATTCTGGGCAAAGGCATAACAGAAGGCCGGAGGCTCCTGATCAAACCTCTTCTCGTCATCGGAATAAAGCCAGTACTCCTCCGGTGGCACCCCGAAGAGCACCATCGCGCCCATCGTCGTCCTCAGATAGGCCCCTGTATCTCCCTTCATCTTCATCAGATTGCGGGTCACCTTGTAAAGAAAGAGCCTCGAGGCATCGATATACCTCCCAAAGGACTTCCGTTCATAATACTCAATCATACCCACCCCTGCATGGGCCGCGCAGGAACCAAGACCTCCCTGGTCTTCCACCGGCGAACACCATTGTCTGAGGTACACAGATTGTGGAAGGGTTTTAGCCCTCAACCCCTTTGGAGGTCCAAGAACGGATTTGACCTCCTCGGTCTCCTCCGTATAGTCCCTGAAATCCGGATAGTCCGGAATCCATCCCATCCCTCTCCTATTGGTTGAATCCATTATAAGTTTCCTCCTTGTCGATTCAGTCTTTCTCTTCTGCCTCGTCTATTTGGTCCTTCTGGTCTTTTTAGTTTATCTTGTTTATCTGGTCTGTCTGGTTTATTTAGTCTATTTCCTTTGTTTCGTTTTTTGTTTAATTTGGCAAGGTTAACTCAAAAATGGAGTCAGCGGGGGCGTAAAAATGCGCATCTTCACCATTGACAATTCACTTCCTCTTCCACTTACGAAGTGGAAGAGGAATTTTTTAACCAATTATCTCGAAAATAGAACCGTCCCCTTTTCCTCAAATCACACAAGGTCGCTTCCGCAAGGATTACCGAACTACGATAACAACGATGGGATGAACGTCCAGGGAAGGTTTGGAGGTCTTCAGCCTTGAACTTCCTCAAAATAGCCTGTCCTTTCTTTTAACCAAGTTTCTCAAAAATAGAACCGTCCCCTTTTTCTTTACCTTAAGAAGTCGTTTTTATGCCTGCTCTTTCCGCTGCCAAACGAAGAGGCCGATCCGCTGTTGCAAGCCCTAAACCCCTGCGTTGAGCCAGCTCCAGGTAAGCCGCATCGTAGGCAGAGAGATTATATTCTACGGCCTGAGTATAAAAACGCCACATGATATCTGAATCAAGCATCATATCTGTCCGAATAGGAAGCTCTCGGTAAAGCTCCATTAAGCGTATCCTATCCGCCTCTATCAATCTCTTTCGACGCCGTGCCATCAGCAATGCATTTGCCATTTCATACCACCACAATGCCGGAACCCAAAGAATGCTTCGGATCGAGACCCGACTTAAAAATCGCTCAGCTTCCTTGGATGTTTCGTCAGGAAGAGCCCAAGCTAACGCTATGGATGAATCGATCACCCATTCCATCAGAACCGCCGACCCTCCTCTATCAATTCACGAATTGAGACTTTCCCAGAAATCCGCTCACGAATCTCACGGAAAGAAGATAAAACCTGTTTTAAGTCTACCTCTTGCTCCTCTTTCACAGGGGGGACCAGTCGAGCCACTTGTTTCCCTCGCCGATAGATGACGAAAGAGCCTCCTTGCTCTGTCTCCCGCAATAACTCCGAAAGCTTTGTTTTGGCCTCAAAAGCACTGACCTTTTGCGACTTTGTTCTCATGGACGATCGCCCTCCTTTAATAAACCGGTTTAATAAACTAGTTTAAATTTGTCAAGCCCTAAACTTGTGGTGCACTGCGGCAATAGTTCCTTGACGCAGGATGAACAGAAGGGTCGAGAAAATCCTATCACAAGGTCGCTTCGACAGGGGTCTCCGGACTATTATCTCAAAAATAGAACCGTCCCCTTTTTTCCTTCCATTTCGTCTGAATCCGGATCTTTTTTCATGGGCAGAAAAGTTGACTCAAAAATTGA
>VGSS01000174.1 GCA_016874935.1 Deltaproteobacteria bacterium
ATAAATTTTATATAGATTGTTGAATCAACAATACTAAAATCAACCACTTTGTCAATAGAAAAATGGATGGCCCTATTACACATTCACCTATTTCTTATTCCAGTTTATATTGTTTCTGCGGTAAAATAACTTTGAGATAGAATAAAATATAGTCTCTCAATCTCAACCAACAGCTTGTTTTTAAATCAATAAACGCACATCCATGGGGATTCCTTTTCTCTCGTCGCGAACCAAGGATATAGCCTCGTTAGGGCACTGCCCTTGACATACCCCGCACCCCATACACTTCTCCCAGATCACGGTGGCGTTCCCGTTCGTCTTGATCGCCTTGAAAGCGCAGATATCCTCGCAAGTTCCGCAAGCCTTACAGCTTTCCGCGTCCACTTTAGCCACGTATCCCGAAGAAAGCATGGATGGGGCCCCATATTTCACCATTGATTCAATGCCCCCGCAACAGCATTTACAGCAGTTACAGATAGCGTAGAAGCGATCCAGACAAGCATCTTTGAACCAAGCGGAATGCAGATGTCCTCTTTTATGCTCGGCCTCAAGGAGTTCAAGGGCCTCCGTTTGAGTGAGGCGATGGCTGCTATTTGGGTGGTGCTCAACGATAAAATCCACAAAAGGCTGGCCAATGACCATACATACTTGAATTGGCTCACATGGTTTTTCTCGTATCTGGCGGCAACCGCATTGGAAAACGGCCACATCAGGCGGTCCTTTGAGCACCAGATCCCGGGCGTATGGATAAGGGATAATCTGTTCGATGTTCTGGAGAGGGATATCGTGATTGTGGGTGATAATTGCTCTGGCAAGTTCTGGTGTGAGTACTTTACCATGATAATGATTAGCTAACCACTTCCTTCCACTGGGGCCTAAACGAGGAATAATGTGATTGAGGAGTAGGTTGAGGTATTCCTTGATCCAGCGGCCATAGACATATCCGTGCAGGCCGCTGAGGTTCAGTTGTCGCCAGATGCCCGCCACTTTCATAAACCTCCATGTTGAAGGGCGCAAAAACCTCCAGCGTTCACCATACAGCCACAAAACCATTCCACCCACAAATACCACTGCTATAATGATGAGTATAATCGTGGATAACATTTCGAATCCCTCCTCTTTTCGTTACTCCCTAACGAAAGGCTTGGCTTTGTCGGAACGATATTCTGTTTCTTTAGATTCTTTTTAGGGAAGAGCTTTAAAGCAATCAAAAAGAAGAGGAGGTCCAGAAATTAAGTATGTTGTGAAGGAAAACGTGATGTCAGAGTGAAAATTCTAAAGGTCTTTCCCCATCCACCACCCCCTTTGAAAAGAGAAACTTGTGTGGGATTGTTAAGTAGACGATACCAAGAGCAACGGGTTTGTCAATATCTAAATCAATTATCTTGGGATCTCATTAGAAAGTTAAAGGGAAATCGCCCATTGCATCAGGGGGGAATGTTCTGTTTGATTTGGGACAGACTATTTGAAAACAAACAGAGAGATAATTCTCCTGTCAATCTAATATCTTAGCCCTTCCATCTTTTTTCTTGTGTCTGCTTTCAGATGATTTCCAATGATTCGGTTTATTGTGTTTCTTCAGCCTTTATTGGGCGGCTGAAAACAAATTTGAATATAATTGATTGATTTTATTAAATAACCTGAACCATCAAGGCCGGACCTTCTAAGACTCTTCCTTTTCTATTTTGAATTGGCATTCTCCTTGCTCTAATCTCTTACCGTTATGAAAGTTCTAATCATTGAAAAAGACAAGACGGTCCGACAGTCGCTTTCATATTTCATTGAGCATCAAAAGAAATGCGAGGTTTTTTTTGCGGGTTCTAAAAAAGAAGGAATCTCCCTTTTTAAGACCATTCCTTTTGATATCGTTCTTTGTGGAGATCGTCTGCCGGATGGCGGTGGTTTAGAGATCTTAAAAGAATGGATGAGTAAAAACCCAAAGCTTGTTTCTATCTTGATGACTGTTCAGAGCGATGAAATGATGAAAGAAGAAGCAAAGAAGGCAGGCATTCAGGGATTCCTGGTGAAACCTTTTGATTTGATGCAACTTGAAGAAGCCATGTCTATTTCGGATTTCGGATTGCAGAGTGTGGAATTAATTCATGATGAAAGGAGGTGAAAGATGATGATGAAAAAGAGGATGTTCGTTTTGATGCTGGCGTTCGTGTTTGCTCTTTCGATGGTCAGTCTGGCATTAGCTCAGGATAAGCCGAAGGTTCCTACCTGGCAGACGACCCCTGTTAAGGATTGGGTTGCAAAAGCTAAGGCAGAGATCAAAAAGGTTACCGCTGCTGATGTGAAGGCTGCCATTGATAACAAAGAGAAGGCAGTCATTCTCGACGTGAGAGACCCTGAGGAATACAAAGCAGGGTACCTTCCAGGAGCAATCAACGTTACCAGAGGGAAATTGGAGTTCACGGTTTGGGATAGGGTGCCCGACAAAGACGCGAAAATCTATGTCTACTGCCTGACTGCAGCCCGGTCTGCTTTAGCCACCAAAACGCTGAACGACCTGGGTTACAAGAATGCGGTTTTGATGGACGCTCCCTTTGAAGCTTGGGTGAAGGCGGGTTATCCGGTCGAAAGATAATTTTTTGCTCCCTCATCCCCCAGCCTGTTCAGATATTGGGGGGTGAGGGATTTTAAATGAATGAGTTTAAGTCGTGAAATTGGAGATCATGCTCGGCATCAATAAATTTCTATCCCATCTTGGGATTCAAGTCCTTCCTCAAGTCATTGGAAAGGATGAGGTGATGGATCGTGCCCTTGTGGATATGAAGAGCCCGGTCAATTTCCGGATGACACGGAGGGGGTTTCTGAAGGTGGCCGGGACGGGTCTCACCGCGGCTACCCTCGGCAACACTCTCCTCGATTTTGCCACCTGGGAAAAGGAAGTTCAGGCCGCCCCCATCGAGATGATTCCAACACAATGCAATGGCTGCGGAAACCGGTGCGGTATTTTTGCCTATGTTAAGAACGGAAGAATTTGGAAGATCGAGGGAAACCCCGAAGCCAATGGAAATCTTGGACTGATCTGTCCGAAGGGTCACGGATATGTTCATGAGCTCTATAATCCCCAGAGACTGAAGGGGCCGCTCAAAAGGGTAGGGAACCAATTTGAACCCATCTCCTGGGAGCAGGCCTATCAAGAGATTTCCCAGAAGATCAATATGACCTTATTGGAGAATGGGCCGCAGAGTCTCTTCTGGGTGAACTATCCCCAAGCGAATAACCTCTATGCACTCAGATTAATGCATGGACTTGGATGCCCCAACTACTTTACGCATGGGTCGACGTGTTACACCGCAAGAAATGCGGGCTGGAGGATGACTGTTGGCGAACTTCCCTCCAACGATCTTGGCAATGCCCGATATATATTGATCATTGGCCGGAACCCAGCCGGCGGGATTGACCTCGCCCAGGTGAAGAAGATTGTCGAAGCCAAAGAGAAAGGGGCAAAGGTGGTGGTGGTTGATCCAAGACATAGTGAGACGGCCATCCTTGCTGATGAGTGGCTCCCAATTAAGCCGGGAACGGACCTGGCTCTTCTTCTCTCGATAATCCATGTGATGATCAGAGAAGAGCTTTACGATAAGGAATTTGTCAAAGAGAAGACAGTGGGTTTTCAAGAGTTAGAGGATGAGACAGTCTACTACCCTCCGGAATGGGCAGAAAAGGTTTGTGAGATTCCAGCCAGTACAATCGTCCGCATTACCCGCGAGATAGCTCGGACAAAGCCCAAGGGACTTCTTCATCGCGGATACCATGGGGCATTTGGGTCTCAGTACCTGAACAGTTTCCAGACAGCAAGGGCATTGGCCATAGCCAATAGCCTCCTCGGAAATATCAACCGGGAAGGGGGAATCTACTTTCCGAAGTCTGCAAAACTCGGAGAGCTTCAGCCCAAACATCCAGCGCCGGATCTTCCCACTGTTCCAAAAGGTGATGGAACCGGAGTGCCAGGAAGATACCCTGTCGGCAGCTATGGCGATGGCATTACTC
>VGSS01000175.1 GCA_016874935.1 Deltaproteobacteria bacterium
GAATATCGAAATCCGAAACAAATTCGAATATTCTAAATTCAAATCTAAATATTTTATTTTGAACATTAAAACTTCGGTCATTTGGGTTTGTTTCGAATTTCGGATTTCGTGCTTCGGATTTATCTTACCTAACTACCTATCTATACAGGTAACAAGGAAAAAAATATTTGTCAAGCCTTATTTCACCCCTTCAAATCGTACCGATACTTCCCTGATTCCACCTCGAAGATATACTTGTCTCCCCGGTGGAAGGCGTGGAGGACCTCCACGGGAATGTTCTTCGAATCGTAGATCACGCTTTCGAGAAAGATCCCTGGAGAACGGGGAGGAACCCCTAACAACCTGGCATCTTCATCGGAGAGAAGGGTGGCGCGGAAGGTCTGGATCGACCGGTGAAGTTCCACGCGGAACTTCTTGGTCAGGAGATGGTAGAGGGAACCGGTCAGTCGCATTTTTAAAATGGCTTTATACTCCTTATGGGGAAGGTAACTCCGTTCAATGACCAGAGGAATGCGGTTTCCCAGGCGGAGCCGCTCCGTGAGGATGACCAGCTTTTCCTTTCCCAACATCAGCTTCTCCGCCACATCAGCGGGCGCTTCAATCACGGACTTGCTGAGGAGTTTGGTCTTAGGGGAAACCCCCATGTGGATCATATCATCCGTAAAACTGGAGATATGCTGGAGGGTATATTTGACGGGCTGGACCGCCCGGCCAATAACAAAGGATCCCACGCCGTTTCGCTTCTGAACCAGCCCTTTGGTCACCAGGTCGGAGATCGCCTGCCTTACTGTGTTCCTGTTGACCTTAAAAAGATCCGATAGTTTCGACTCCGAAGGCAATTTATCGTTCACCGCATAGCGGCCTTTCTGAATCATCTCCGTCAGCCAGTGGCTGATCTGTAAATACTTGGGAACCCCCGGATCTAAATGGAATGTCTCTGGCATGGTTCTCTTTTCCTTATCTCGACGAAACCATTCCGCCCAAAGCGGAGCGGCCGGTCGCCAGGCGCATGACGAGGAGCGCCCCGATCACAATGGCCACCACCACTGTGCACATCGCGTTGGCGCTCGCGGTCCGGCCATCCACATCGAGAAAGATGATTTCGATCGCCGCCAGCTTGATGGTTGCGGAGATGAGAAAGATGACCGCGCTGATCGTCGTCATGGCCCTCATGAAAAAGAAGGTGGCGGTGGAAAGGAAGGCCACCCTCGAAAGGGGAAAAACAACCTTCGTAAAAGTCGAAATAGGTCCGGCCCCGAGGCTTACGGCAGCCTCTTCGACCGATTTGTCGATCTGTTTCAGATTGGCAATGCTGGTCAGCACACCCAGGGTGAAATTGCAGATGACGATGTTGATGATGATGATCCAGATTGTCCCATAGATGAAGAAGTAAGGCTTGTTAAAAGCGAGCACATAACCCAGCCCCATCACCACCCCGGGGATGGCCGCCGGCAAAACACTTAGCGTGTAGAGGGCCTGTTCCCCCTTCGGCTTCTTCTTCTCGATGATATAGCCAGCGAGGAGCGTCAGGGAGGCGCCGGCGATCGCAACGACAATGGAGACCAGAAGGCTGGTCCAGATCGGCGCATATTTGTAAGCGATCATCGTTCGTAATGTACCCTCGGGCAGGACCGAGGTCCAGAAGTTTGTCCACAGAGGGGCATGGGCCCCCAGGGACGGAAAATCGAAATGTTTGAGGGTGAGGGAAAAATCGTAAGGCCAGGTCTTCACAAAGGATCCCAAGAAGACGGTGGCAAAGACGATGAGAATGCAGAGGCAAATCAAACCACAGTAGAGGGTAAACCCCCACTTCTTAAGAGGTCTGGAGGGCTGCAGAAATGGTCTGGCCTGCCCGCTGATCATGGCATAGCTCTTTCTCGTCAGGTAATAGTTGATGGCAAAGGCTCCGATGGAGGGAACGAGGAGGATGACACTGATGGTGGCTCCTAAGTCGAAACGTTGAAGCCCGAAGACCTGTGAAACGATCTCGGTGGCGAGCACGGAATAATTTCCTCCGATCACCACAGGAATCCCGAAATCAGTGATCGTAAGGTTGAAGGTCAGCGCGGCGGCGCTCGCAATTCCATACTTCGCCGAGGGGAGCGTTACTTTCCAGAAGGTCTTCAGGGCAGAGGCTCCCAGGCTCTGGGCTGCTTCGTCCAATCGCGTATCGACTGCTGACAGAGTGGTATAGAGGATGAAGAGGGCATTGGGAAAACAGTAGAGACATTCTCCGATGATGATGCCCGTCGCTCCATAGATGTTCCACTCCGTGCCCAATAGATACCGGGTGATCAAACCGTTTCTACCGAAGAGGAGGATGAGGGCGAGGGCCTGGATGATGGTCGGGGCGATGAGGGGAAAGGTCGAAATAGTATAGAAGATTCCCTTCCCTGGTATTGTCGTCCGGGTCAACCCATAGGCAAAGAAGAAGGCCGTCACGGTCGTAATGATCATGGTGAGGATGGAAACATAGATGCTATTGGTAAAGGACCTGAAAATCCTCGGACTGGAAAAATAGGCCACATAGTTTTCGAGGGTCAGTTTTCCTTCTTTTAAAAAACTGAGCCGGCAGATGTCCACCACCGGGTAGAGAAGAAAAAAGACGAGAATGGCCAGGAAGAAGGCAAAGGTTACTCCTGTGATGAATCTATCCGGGCTGAAGGCCCGCGATGAAAAGGAGGATGAAACCTGGGAGGAGCGGTCGATCTCAGGTCGGTTCATGCCACACCCTCTCCTTCCGGATAGACGAGAAAACTTTCGGGAGGGAAATAGAGGAGCACCTCATCGCCCTGTTTGAATCCCCTCTGCTCAAACGCCTTTTCGATCACATCCGAGATCACTTCTTCTCCGTTCATATTGACGACCAATCGAACCGCCGCTCCCAGGAAGGTGACGACGTCGATCCTCCCGGGAATCAAGTTGGAGAGGACCAGATGATGTGTCGGCTCTCCGGACCTGAAGACCTCGATCTTTTCCGGTCGAATGGCCAGAGCCACCCTTTCCTGCTTGGACGGACCGGTTTGCACAACCGTAAATTCCCAAGGCCCTGTCCTCACGCGGTCATCCGTGCGTAAGCCCTTAAAAAAGTTGGAGGTCCCGACAAAATCCGCCACAAAATTGGAGCTCGGGCATTTATAAATATCGATAGGCTTTCCCACCTGCCGGAGCTGTCCTTTCTCCATCACCACGACCCGATCGGCAATCGAAAGGGCCTCCTCCTGATCATGGGTAACATAGATCATCGTCTTTTTAAGCTCCTGCTGGAGCCGCTTCACCTCTGCCCGGAGGCGGACCCGGATCTTTGCATCGAGAGCGCTCAAAGGTTCGTCCAGAAGGAGAACCTGTGGATCCGGCGCCAGAGCCCGAACCAGGGCCACCCTCTGCTGCTGGCCCCCGCTGAGCTGGGCAGGGAAGAGTTTTCTCCAGTCCCGAAGCCCGACGAGGTCCAGCATCTGATCTACCCTTTTGGCAATGGCCTGTGTATTCATTTTTTTCATCCTCAGGCCGAAGGCGATATTCTCCTCAACCGTCATATTGGGAAAGAGGGCGTAGGACTGGAAGACAATTCCGAATTCCCTCTTCTGGGGGATGAGATGATTGATCACCTTCCCATTGAAGAGGACCTTCCCCTCTGTAACGGTCTCAAAACCGGTGATCATCCTGAGGACCGTGGTCTTTCCGCAGCCGCTTGGCCCCAGGAAGCAGATAAATTCCCCTTCTTCAATCTCAAGATTGACCCGGTCCACGGCGGTCAGCGTTCCATAGCGCTTGGTGAGATTCTCAAGTCTGAGGTTTCTGCTCATAATCCATCCTTTGTTTTTTTGAAATCACCCGATCATTCTTCCCCTCCCCTGGCTGCCGGTAGGCAGGGGAAAGGGCAAAGGGTAAGCGATTCTTAATACTATTTTTAAAGATAAAACCTTC
>VGSS01000176.1 GCA_016874935.1 Deltaproteobacteria bacterium
GCCAGACCTTTTAGTAATGGAATGATCATGCGTAACCCCTTATTAACCTTTCAGCAAAACGACCAAGGCGGTGATAAAGATATTGACGAGAGTCAATTCAAATAAAACCTTCCAACCAAACTTCATGATCTGATCGTAGCGGAGCCTCGGAAAGGTTCCTCTCTGCCAGATGAAGAAGAAGATCAGCACAAAGACCTTCACTCCAAACCAGAACACCCCGGGGATGAAATCGAGCTGGGACAGGGGGGCCTGCCATCCTCCCAGGAAGAGTGTCACGGCGACAGCAGCTACGGTGATCATATGGGCATATTCCGCCATGAAGAAAAGGGCAAATTTCATGCTGCTATACTCGATGTTAAATCCACAGGCCAGTTCCGATTCCGACTCCGGCATATCAAAGGGGGTCCGGTTAATCTCGGCAAGGGCGCAGATGATGAAAAAGACGAAAGCAGCGGGCTGATACAAGATGTTCCAGTTCCAGAACCCCCCCGCCTGGAGCGTAACGATCTCTGTTAGCCTGAGGCTCTGAGAGAGAATGATGACTCCGACGATGGAAAGTCCGAGGGCCACCTCATAACTGATCATCTGAGCCGCCGCCCGAAGCGACCCGGTCAGGCCATATTTATTCCCCGAAGACCAGCCTCCGAGGACGATCCCAAATTCTCCAAGGGAGGCAATACCGAAAACATAGAGAAGTCCGATGTCAATATCAGCGATTCGCAATTTGACCACCCAATCCGTTCCCGGAATGGTGAACTGGTTTCCAAAGGGAATCACGGCAAACATGCTGATGGCCGCAATGATAGAGATCATCGGGGCAATGACAAAGACCGCCTTATCCGCGTTCCCCGGAACAAGATCCTCCTTGAAGAAGGCTTTGATGCCATCCGAAAAGGGCTGAAGCAGTCCGAAGGGACCGCAGCGATTCGGGCCAAAACGGATCTGGATGTGGCCCAGGACCTTCCGCTCCAGCCAGGTCAGATAGGCCACGGAGAGCATCAGGCAAGCAAAGACCACCACACATTTTACAATTGTCTCAACGAGAAGATATACGACCTGCATTCTGCTTCTCCTCTAACCCCTTTTTTCAACTAATTCCCCATGCCCGGAGGGCACCCACGAATGATGAAAATGACAAATTTCACGAATAGTAAAGGATCGTTTTACATTCGTGTTATTCGTCTCTATTTCCTAATTAAACCGCAAAGAGCCCTACCCTCACACACCGGAGGCAGCGCTCGGCTTCCTTCTGTGCGACCGGAATCGAAAACCCTTTCTCCACTTCGTCGAAGATCCACTTTCTTGAATCAGGAGGAAGAAGTTCCAGCATCGCCCTCTTCTGCCCGCCCGGGTTTCCGATCTTTTCATCCTTGCTGTAAACTTTGATCTTCTCAACCAGGGTCTCCAGCCGTTCGTCCTCGGATTCCTTCACCTCTCTTCCCTGAACGAAGGCGTCAATCTTTTCGGCGGCCCTCTTTCCATGGCCCGCCCCCCGGACGAGAACATCCGGACCGATCACACAATCACCCGCAGAGAATATCCCTGCACGGTTTGTCTGAAATGTTCCTTCCTGCACTGCGATGGTGGAGCGCTTTGTCGTCTTCACCCCGTCCTTTTCGTCGAGGAAGGAGAGGTCGATCGCTTGGCCAATGGCGGGAATCACGATATCGGCCTCGATGAAAAATTCCGAACCTTTAATCGGAACGGGTCTGCGCCTTCCGCTCTCATCCGGCTCGCCCAATTCCATCCGGATACATTCCATGCCGGTCACTTTCCCATCCTTTTCAATGATCCGGACCGGATTGCAGAGGTAATGGAATTTCACGCCCTCCTCTTCTGCATCGTGGATTTCCACCCGGTCAGCAGGCATCTCTTTTTTCGTCCTCCGATAGACCAGGTTCACATCGGCTTTGCCGATGCGAAAGGAAGAGCGTACGCAGTCAATTGCCACATTCCCGCCGCCCACAACCACCACTCTCTTTCCTTCGGGATAGGGGTCTCTTCCAAGATTGATCTCAAGGAGATAATAAACTCCGGGGATGAACCCCTTATATCCTTTGTCCTCTCCCTCAACACCCATGGGCGTATTGGTATGGGCCCCCACGCCGATAAAGATGGCTTTGTATCCTTGTTCAGACATCTGGGAGAGGGTGATATCTTTTCCCACCTGAGTGTTGTAACGGATCTCCGCACCCATCCTTTCCACGAGGCTTGTCTCATATCTTACGATATCCCTCGGGAGCCTGTAATCCGGAATTCCGACAGCGGCCATTCCTCCCGGCTCCCCCAGCCTCTCAAAGATCGTGACCGGATAACCTTTAAGGCCAAGGTAGTAAGCGCAGGTAAGGCCGGCGGGACCAGCTCCGATGATGGCCACCCTTTCGGAACGGGTGGGAACCCGGGTTACCTCCGGTTCTCTTCTTTTGTCCAATTCATAATCAGCCACAAATCGCTTGAGCCATTTGATGGAGACGCATTCATCCACGTTCTGCCGCCTGCAGTTGTCCTCGCAGGGACGGATGCAGACCCTTCCCAAAACGCCTGCGAGGCAGGTCGCCTCACGGATGGCGGCGAGCGCGTCTATATACCGGCCTTCCTTGATCAATTCGACATAGCGGGTGATGGGAAGATGCGAAGGGCAAGCGCTTTCGCACGGAGCGGTTACCTTAACTTTATACTCTTCACGCGGGATCTTCTTCTTCGACTGAATCACTTCGGAGAACTTTGCCTTAAAATAGTCGATGGCATGGAGCACGGGTTTGGGCCCGGTCTGTCCTAAATTGCATTTTGAGCTCTTCCCGATCATCTCGCCCAAATACTTCAGTTGCTCCAGGTCCTCTGCTTTCCCCTGCCCCCCTGCAATCCGGTTAAGGATGGATGACATAATCCTTGTTCCTACCCGGCAGGGTGTGCATTTGCCGCACGATTCCTTCTGAACCGCCTCCATGTAAGCCCGAATGAGGTCGATTAAATTGACTTCAGGGTCCCGGATGGCAATCCCGTCCCAACCTATGAAGGCTCTGACCTTTTTCTCCTTTTCAAATTCAAGGGGAAGATTGAGATTGGGTATGGGCGCCCTCTCTGCTTCCGGTTTTCCCCGGTTATCCACAACTGTTCCACCCCAACTGCTAAAAAGGATGTCTGTCATAAGAACCCCTTTACTAAAAGATCAAAGCAAAGTTCAAATTGAATATTGAAAAATGCAAATTTTTTCTTAAATTTAATGGTCTCGTAAAAAGTCGTCTCACCGGTGAAAACCAGTGTCCAGTGTATTCATAATTATTTGAGATTACTGGATTCCGGCTTTCGCCGGAATGACGATCTTTAAGCTTTTTCAGCTTTTTACGACTTCATCCAATTTTGAATTGCTAATTTTGCAATTTATAATTTGCAATGGTCTTTTTACCGATCAATCTCTCCCAACACAATATCAATGCTTCCGATCGTGGCGACCACATCTGCAATCAAACTCCCCTCGATCATCTTCGGAAGCGCGCTCAAATTGAGAAAAGAGGGAGGCCGAATTCTCACCCTCAATGGCCGATTCGACCCGTCGCTCACCACATAGAACCCCAGCTCCCCTTTCGCCGCCTCCACGCTCACATAGACCTCCCCTTCTGGAGGCTGAAACCCTTCGGAAGCGATCTTGAACTGCCGGATCAGGGAGGCAATATCTGTGAGGACCATCTCCTTGGGAGGCAAAACCACCTTCGGATCATCGGCAAGGACAGGGCCCTTCGGCAACCGGTCCAAAGTCTGTTTTACAATGGAGTTCGCCCACTCCATCTCTCTCAACCGGACATAGTACCGGTCATAGACATCGCCCACCGAACCCGTTGGAATATCGAATTCGAAATCTTCATAGCTCGAATAAGGGAATGCTTTTCTCACATCCCACTTCA
>VGSS01000177.1 GCA_016874935.1 Deltaproteobacteria bacterium
GAACTTTCCACGGGATAGAGTTTGATATGGGCCTCTGTTAAAAACCCATGGCGATCGACGGTTGCCCTCAGCCTGGCGGCCAGATCTTTCACTCCGTCGCTTGGAACAACCGCCGTAGCCAATACGACCATATCCGCCGCCACCTCAACCACCTTCCCCGTGAGCGTGTCCACCCCCAACACCCTCACCTTCCCATCATCCTGAAAAATCCTGGAAACACGGCCTCTGAGGTAGAGAAGCCCTTTCTCCTCGATCGTCTTCTGTAAAAATTCCTCGTAGCCTTTGCCATCCGACCGGATATCCATGTAGAAGATATACGGCTGTCCATCAGGAACCTGCTCCTTATAGATCTTTGCCTGTTTGGCTGTGTACATACAACAGATGCGAGAGCAGTAAGGCATATACCGGTCCGGGTCCCTCGATGCCACGCACTGGATGAAGACCGTCTCCTTTGGGACCTTTCCATCGGAGGGCCGGATGATCTTTCCCTTTGTGGGCCCATCGACTGAGAGCATTCGTTCCAGGGCAAGGCCATCGATCACATCCGGAATCTCTCCATATCCATACTCACCGAGCCGTTCCCCGGGATAGAGATCAAATCCCGTGGCGACGACAATGGCCCCGACCTTCTTCCCGATCCGTTCATCTTCCTGGTTGAATCGAATCGCCTTCTCAGGACAGACCTCTTCGCATTTTCTGCAACTTCCATCAATAAAATACCGGCAATGGTCGCGATGGACCACGGGCTTATCAGGAACGCTTTTAGGATAAAGGAGATCGATCGCCTTTCGAACTCCCAATCCTCTCTCAAATTGGGAAACATATTCCACGGGACAGTCCCTGATGCAGAGACCGCAGCCATTACACTTCTCCCAATCGACATGGGTTGACTTCTTCCGGATGGTCAGCTCGAAATTTCCCACATAGCCCTTCACATCCTCCATCTCCGAATAACAATGGAGATCGATCCCCGGATGCCTCTCTATCTCCTTTGCCTTCGTAAAGAGATCCGGAAGGGCTGGATGAAGGTCGGGAAAAGTTTTTGAAAGCTGGGTCATATGCCCGCCCAGGGCCTGCTCCCGTTCGAGCAGGATCACCTCATAACCTCCCTCTGCCAGATCAAGGGCCGCTGTCATGCCGGCAATGCCTCCGCCGATGACCAGCACGCTTCGGTTAATGGAAACCGATATAGCCTCAAGTTCCTCATTCTCTCTCACTTTCTTTAGAGTTGCAAGAATGATCTCACCGGCCTTCTCGGTCGCCCTCTCCTTCTCCTTCTGGTGGACCCAGCTGCACTGCTCTCGGATATTGGCAATCTCGCAGAGATAAGGGTTCATCCCTTCCGACTTGACTGCCTTTCTGAAGGTGTTCTCATGCATGCTCGGCGAACAGCAGGCGACAACAACTCCCTCCAACCCCTTCTCGTGGACGGCCTCACGGATGAGTTGCTGTCCCGGCTCGGAGCACATATAGATGTAATCAGTGCTATGGCTGACATCTTCCACTTTACCCATCTTTTCAGCCACCGATTTTACATCAACCGTGCCGGCAATATTCACGCCGCAATGGCAGATAAAAACACCCAGTTTTTTCATCGTAATTCGTTAGCAAGTTTTTCCCTCTCCCTCGATGGGAGAGGGTTAGGGTGAGGGTGATTATAAAATTCCCCCTCCCCTTCATCCCCTCCCACCAGGGGAGGGGAACATTTTTATTCTAATTCTTCGCAAACAGCGCCTGGACTTTGCTGGCGGCTCCATTAGCATGGGCTACCGCGTCCGCGATATCTTTGGGTCCCTGGGCGCAGCCTGCGAGATAGATGCCTTCTCGATTTGTCTCCACGGGCCGGAGTTTCCTTTCCGCTTCTGTGAAGAATCCATGTTCATCGGTGTAGATTCCTAATCTTTGAGCTAATTCCTTTGCCTCTCCCTGCGGAATGATGGCCGTAGCCAGAACCACCATATCCGCTGAAACCTCCACCTTCTTTCCGGTCAGGGTATCCACACCCCAGATCACGATTCTTCCGTCATCCCTGAAAATCCTGGAAACCCTGCCGCGGAGATAGAGGATTCCCTCTTCTTCTATGCCCTGCTGGATGAATTCTTCATAACCCTTGCCAGTGGAGCGGATATCCATATAAAAGATATAGACCTGTCCGTCATGGACTTTATGTTTATAAAGTCTGGCATGCTTGGCCGTATACATACAGCAGACCCGTGAACAATAGGGCTTATACCGTTCCGGATCTCTTGACCCCGTACACTGGATGAAAACGACCTCCTTCGGAATCTTGCCATCCGAAGGTCTTTGAATAGCACCTGTTGTTGGCCCGGAAGCAGAATTAAGCCTTTCAAAGGCAAGACCATCGATCACGTCCGGAACTGCTCCATAACCATATTCGCCGAACGTCTCCATTGGAAGCAGGTCAAAACCCACGGCCGAAATGATTGCTCCGACTTTCTCTTCAACAAAACGGTCCTGCTGTTCGTAATCAATGGCTCCAACCGGGCAGACCTTCTCGCAGACCCTGCATTTCTTCTCTAAAAAGTAACGGCAGTTGGATGGATTGATCACAGGTTTGTTCGGAACGGCCTGAGGCGAAAGCGTGTAGATCGCCTTTCCCAACCCCATGGACCGGTCAAATTCAGAAGGTTTTTTCGAAGGGCACTTCTCCTGGCAGAGACCGCAGCCCGTACATTTTTCCCAGTCCACATAAGCTGCCTTTCGACGGACCCTCACGGTGAAGTTTCCTGCTTTTCCTTCCACCTGATCTACCTCTGAATAAGTGAGGAGTTTAATATGGGGATGCTGGCCTGTCTCAACCGTTTTGGGAGTGAGGGTGCACTGGGCACAATCCAGTGTAGGGAAAGTCTCCGAGAGTTGAAGCATCCTGCCTCCGATGGAGGGAAGTTTCTCCACCAGAACGACCTCATAACCCGCATTTCCGATGTCAATCGATGCAGAGATTCCAGCAATGCCCCCACCGATCACCATCGCCCTCTTGATGAATCTCCCATTATTCTTCATCTTAAACAAAACCCTTTTCCTTTAAGAGCGGCAAAGGATCCACAAAGTTCTGTTCAAATCCCAGGGTCTGATAATCGAGTCCCATAGCCATCCCTAAAATCTGGGTGAAATAAAGGACCGGAATGGGTTTGAAGCTTAGATATTTTTCTTTAATGTCGGATTGTTTATGGTCGATGTTGAAGGTGCACATAGGGCAGGTTGAAACAACGACCTCTGCTCCGTTCTTAATGGCGGAACTTAGAATCTTATAACTGCACTCTGTGGCCACTTCCGGTGAGCCCACGGATTGGAAAGAACCGCAGCATTCGATCTTATAGGGGAAATCGACCGGTTCTGCGCCCATGGCCTCCAAAAACTCTTCAAGCAGGGTCGGCCTCTCTTTGTCATCAAATCCCATCTCATCAAACGGCCTCAGGAGCATACACCCATAATAGGCCGCCGCCTTTAGTCCGGCTAACGGCTTCTTCACCTTCTCTTTGATTTGAGAAAAACCGATCTCCTGCTTCATAATCTCCAGATAGTGGAGGATCCGGAGGTCTCCCTGATAGTTCATCTCGATAAAGTTGTTGATCTTATCCCGCTTCTCACCATCGTTCTGAATCAACCGGTTTGTCCGTTTGATGACATTGAAGCAGATGGCGCAGAGGGTCGTCAGCGTTGTCCCTTCTTCTCTCGCTTTGGCTAAGATTCTCGATGGCGGGAGAAGGGCCATGATATTGTCTGTGGCTAATGGAAACGTCGCTCCACAGCAGGTCCAGTTTGGAAGCTCTTTTAATTCAAATCCGAGGAGAAGGGAACAGTCCCTGGCCGTCTGATCAAAATTCTTTGCCTTGGTATAAAGCGTACACCCGGGAAAGTAGAGAT
>VGSS01000178.1 GCA_016874935.1 Deltaproteobacteria bacterium
CAAACTTTCCCGAGCTTTCCTCACGGGTGGTGGATCAACTGGCCGCCGCTTACATTCAACAGAATCTCGAAACGCGTTTCTATGCCACCGAGCAGGCCAAGGACTGGTTGACCAAACAGCTCGAGGACCTGAAGGCCAAAGTCGAAAGGGCGGATGAGGCGCTCCAGGCCTTTGGCTCCAAGCACAACATCATCTCCCTCGAGGAGAAGGAAAACGTGACCATCCACCGCCTTAATGAACTCAATGAGGCCCTGACGAAAGCAGAGGCAGAACGGATGGGAAAAGAGGCCCTTTACCGGCAGACGAGAGGAGCCCATGCGGATGCGATTCCCTCCATTCTTGAAAATAAACTGATCATGGATTTAAAACAGGCCCATATCCAGCTCGAAGGGCAATACATGAAACAGGCGGAGACCTTTAAACCCGAGCACCCGGAGATGGTTCGATTGCGAACCCAGCTCAAGGCGATTCGTGACCGGCTCGATGCCGAAACCCATCGGATCATTACCGGGATCAAGAACGAATATGAGTCAAGCATGAGGCGTGAAAACCTTCTTCGCGAGGCCTTTGAGTCACAGAAAAAGAGGGTGATGGAGATGAAGGAGAAGGCCATCCAGTATAACATCCTCAAGCGTGAGGCCGACACCAACAAGGAACTTTATCGAGGACTTCTCCAGAGAATGAAAGAGGCTGGAGTCTCTGCCGGGATCATGGCGAGCAACATCCAGGTCGTGGACAAGGCTGAACTCCCCACCAAACCCTACAAGCCCAATAAAAGACTCAACCTTCTCCTGGCCTCAGTCGTTGGACTCTTTCTCGGGGTAGGACTGGCCTTTTTCTTCGAATATCTCGACAACACGGTAAAGACGCCGGAGGATGTGGAACAGCTCATCCGGCTCCCCTCCTTCGGCATGGTGCCCGAGATATCCCAGCACAGACGCAGACAGTTGGAAAAAGGAGCGACCTCTTCGGTTGAGCTCATCACCCATGAGCACCCCAAGTCAATGCTTTCGGAAGCCTATCGGAATATCCGGACCTCCATTCTTCTCTCCTTTTCAGAAAGGCCTCCCAGGCGAATTGCCATCACCAGCCCCAATCCGTCCGAGGGAAAGACCACAACGGTCATCAACACGGCCATCGCCCTCTCGCAGACAGGAGCCAGGGTGATCATTGTGGATACCGATTTAAGAAAACCCCGTATCCATAAGATCTTTTCCGAAGAAAATGGGGTTGGCCTCTCAAGCTTTCTATCGGGCAATGTTGAGCTCGAAGCAATTATTAAAAAGGCAGAGATTCCCAACCTCTTTTATATTCCTGCAGGCCCGATCCCCCCCAATCCTTCGGAGCTGATCAGCTCCAACCTCTTTAAGAGTCTGCTTGAGTCCCTCGAAGGCCGGTTCGACCATATCGTATGTGACTCTCCGCCAGTGCTCGGGTTTGCCGATTCGATCATCCTTTCCACCGCAGTGGACGGCATGATCCTTGTAACCATCGGAGGGAAGACACCGAGGGAAACACTCCAGCGTGCCAAAGGATTACTCCTTCAGGCCAATGCCAAGATACTTGGGGTGGTCATCAATCGGGTCAACATCGAGCGAAGTGAATACGGATATTATTACTACCGGTACCATTACTACTACGGGAAGGAGGGAAAGAAGAAGAAGGAGCTTCCCTATCTGTCGGAAGAGGAATCGGGTTCCGTATAGTCTGATCTGTATCGTCTGAAAAGAGAAAGGCTTATTTCCTATGAAAAGACTTCTCCTTCCCATCCTCGCTCTCATCCTGACCTTCATCGCAGGGTATTCGATACTCTCTATCTGGAGAGGGGTTTCTCTTTACCGGGAAAACCCTTCCCGGGACGATTTGGAAAAAATGATTCGCCTCACCCCATCCAACCCCGATCCTTACTATCGGTTGGCGCTTTTCCAAGAGTGGGATATTCCAAAGGTCGATCATGAGCGGTCGCTCCATTTTTTAAAAAAGGCCATTCAGTATAATCCTCTTGAACAACAGTACTGGATCCAACTGGCCAAGATCTATTTTCGAATGGGGAAGAAAGAAGCTTCGGAAAAGGCTTTGGAGAGGGCCATTCTCGTCTTCCCGACCGGTTACCAGGGAAGATGGGTGAGCGGAAACCTCCTTCTTCAACAGGGAGCCATTGAAAAGTCAATTCCCCATTTCTCTTACCTCCTGACCCATTATCCGAATCAGGCCTACCTTGTCTATGAGGTGTTGAGAAAAACATTCGATGACCCGGACTTCATCTTTGAGAAGCTTCTCCCCAAAGACCCTGCCTCAACCAGCCAATACCTTGCCTATCTTCACGAGATGGGCAATAAGGAATCAGCCAAAAAGGTCTGGCAGAAGAAAACCCTGCTTGGCCATCACATGAGCCGTGAAGAGACCTTGCGGCACATCGAATTTCTCATCGGAGGCGGCGATCTCAGGGAAGCCTTTGATCTCTGGAAAGCGAGGCTTAGGCAGGAGGAGTTGCCACTTGGGCCGGAGGGAGACTTGATCACCAACGGAGGATTTGAAAAAGATAAAATGTTAGGTGGCGGATTCGACTGGAAGATGGAACGCGCCCCCGGAGCAGAAGCCTCTGTCGATCCGACGAATGGTATTGATGGAAAACGATCTTTGAAAATATCATTCAATGGCAAGGAAAATGTTGACTTCCACCATGTCAGCCAATACGTGGCCCTGAAACCCGATACCGACTATAGGCTCAAGGCAAAGGCCAAAACCACTGGATTGACGACCAAAAGCGGTCTGAAGATTGAAATATTAGGTGTGGGGCCATCTTTTTACAAGGCATCTGAATCATTGATCGGCGATAACGACTGGAAAGATTTGGAGGTCGTGTTTCGGACCCCACCCCAATGCAAGGGCGGACTCGTTCGCTTCCGGAGGGAGAGGACCGATAAGTTCGACCGTTACATTTCCGGAACGGCCTGGATCGATCAGGTTTCGCTAAAAGAGCTGCGTCATTGATTCTTAAAAACCAAACAGACCAAATAAACCAAACAGACCAGAAAGACTAAAGAAACCAGACAGACCCGAAGCCATCATGGAAGACTATTATAAGATACTTGGTGTAAATGAGGACGCCTCTTCTACAGAGATAAGAGACCGCTATATCGAACTGGCAAAACTCTACCATCCGGACACAAAAGAATCTGACAAAGGGAGCGACAGAATCAAGGAGATCAACGAGGCCTATGAAGTCCTTAAAGACGACGTTACCCGCATGGATTACGATCTTCGAAGATCGCTCAGGAAGGCCTACCTTAAGGGAAAAGGTAAAGGTAAAGCCAGACCGTGGTTGAAGAAAGGAACGATCCTTTTCATATCCATCTTCTTCACCCTTGTCCTCTTCGGCCTCATTCTATGGAAGAGGCCAGCTGTTGATGTTCAGCGATCCTCTCTGACCTATCATCCGATCATTCCTCTCTCAGATAAGAAACTCGAACCGGAAACCCGACCAAAAGAGTTGGCCTCAAAAATCACTCCGATGGTAAACCCTGAAAAACCACCCCTGTCCCATCCCCTGCCCCCCTCTCCCCCTGCGCGGAAACCAGAACCGCCTCAACCCGAAGCCAAGGGAAGAGAAGTGGTTTCAAAAACCGACCTGCCGGTAAGCCTGGAGAAACCATCAATCACCTATCCTTCAACTCCTCCCATCTCGGCGCAAAAAACTGAACCGGTTGAACCGGAAGCCGGGGCAAAAGAGGTAGTCCCAAAAACTTCTCCTGTGGTAATCCAGCAAGAATCCAAGAGTCCTCAGATCAATTCGACGGCAACGTCACCCATATCAGAAAAGATCGCTGTATCAAAATCCATCAGC
>VGSS01000179.1 GCA_016874935.1 Deltaproteobacteria bacterium
CGGCGCCTGAGCCGGAGGCCGCATTCCGCAATTAACTTCTCTTTTCCATCGTCCATTGTCTTTCGGGTTTTCACTCCGCAATCCGAAATCCGAATTCCGCATTTCATGAGTCCAGCACCTCCCTCACCTTCCTTGCCAGGCTCTCCAGGGTAAAGGGCTTCGAAATAAACTCGATCCCCTTCTCCAGTATCCCATGATGGGCAATCACATTGTCCGTATATCCCGACATATACAAGATCTTCGCCTCCGGGTGTATCTTCTGAAGACGCTCCACTAACTCACGTCCGCTCATCCCCGGCATCACCACATCGCTCAAAATGAGATGAATCGAACCCTCATACTTCTCACATAAGATAAACGCCTGACCCCCGTCCGGCGCCTCCAACACCTGATACCCCTGCTTCTTCAATAACCTCACCGCAAGTTTACGAACCGTCTCCTCATCCTCCACCACCAGAATCGTCTCATCCCCCTTCGTAACTTCCTGGATCACCTCCTCTTTCCTCTCCTCCAGAGGCTCATCCACACGGGGAAGATAGATCTTAAAGGTCGTCCCCTGACCCGGCTCACTATAGACCCAGATGTTGCCCCCGCTCTGCTTCACGATCCCATAGACCGTCGATAACCCCAACCCTGTCCCCTTCCCCATCTCCTTGGTCGTAAAGAAAGGTTCAAAAAGCCGCTCTTTGACCTCAGGCGGCATCCCTACTCCCGTATCACTGATCGAAAGCATCACATAGAATCCCGGCTTAACCGCAATGTGCCTCTTTGCATACGCTTCGTCCAACTCCACATTGGCCGTCTCGATCGTGAGCTTCCCTCCCTTCGGCATCGCATCTCTCGCATTGACCGAAAGATTGATGATCACTTGCTCCATCTGACCCGGATCTGCCTTAACCCTGCCAAGCTCCTCAGCAAAAAAGGTGACCAGTCCAATATCCTCCCCAATAATCCGGTGAAGCATCTTATCAAGCCTCTGAATCACCTGATTCAGATCCAGAACCTGCACCTCCAAAATCTGCTTCCGGCTGAAGGCAAGAAGCTGACGGGTCAAACCCGCCGCTCTCTCGGCAGACCGCTCGATCTCTTTGAGACTTTCATATATGGGATCGTTCTCGTGAAGATCGAGTAGCGAAAGCTGGCAGGTGCCCTTGATCACCGTCAGAAGATTGTTAAAATCATGGGCAACCCCGCCCGCCAATTGCCCGATCGCCTCCATCTTCTGAGACTGTCGAAGCTGCTCCTGAAGAGAGGCCATTTCCTTCTCCGCTTTCTTCCGCTCGGTAATGTCTCTGCTAATATTCACATATCCAGTGATCTTTCCATCAGGAGATTTGATCGCTGAGGTAATTGTTTCCACAGGGATCTTTGAGCCATCTTTACGAACGAATTCCCTCTCTCCCCTGAAAAACCCCTCCTCCCTCACAATGGGATAAACCATCTCTCCAAAGGAACGATAACTTTCATCCGAAGCATATAGGAGACGGGCGGATCTTCCCTCAACTTCATTTCGACTGTATCCAAAAAGATTGCAGAATCCCTGATTGCAGGAGATTATTCTTCGCTCCGTATCCAGCATCAATATAGCATCTATAGAGCTTTCTATCAGAGTCCGATACTTCTCCTCAGATGCTCTTAGTGCCTCCTCGGCAAGCTTGCGCTCGGTGATGTCTCTCGTCGTATGGACAACCTGGACGATTTGTCCTCCTTTGTCCATGATGGGCGATGCAGAGACCTCGACGTATCTTTTTTCATTTTTGCGGTAATGGATGTGTTCGTACACCGAATACTTGCCATTTTTTATGAGATCGAGGATAGGGCATGGGTGATCAGGAGGGGTGCATGGAACAGGGGAGCGATGAGTTAATTCATAGCAGTGCTCTCCGATCACCTCTTCCTTTTTCAAACCGACCTCATTAAGATAGGCCTGATTGGCATCGATCACCCTGAAATCTTTTACATCGATCACTGAGATGGATTCGTGCATGCTATTAAAGACGATTTCAACAAATTCCCTCAATCGCCTTTCCTCTTCGATCCTCTCTCTGTGATTAGCCTCGTATTGTTCCAATCTCTCTGCCATCCGGTCAAAAGAGTTGGCTAATTGATCAATTTCCCCTTTTCCCAAAGGCAGTCCAGTGCGTGCGCCCGAGTCTCCTCTTGCCAGCCGATTTGTTGTGGCAAGAAGCACATTGACCTTACGGAGGATGAGAGAATCCCCGAAGAACCAGGCGGCCACAAATGCCAGAGCTGTCACTATTCCCAATAAGATTAGATTTCGTCTAAAGATGAAATCAACCTTGGAGAAAACAACCTTTTTGGGAATTCCGATGGCCACGTGAAGACCGGCCTCATACTTACGCCCTACAGGAGTTGAAGAATGAAGATGCATGACTCCGTCAATTCCAAGGGCCTCTCTCGTGTCCTCCTTTTGTAGAGTCAGCATGGTTTTGACGATGGGCGCTTGCCGGACGGAGCGTCCAACCCATTTCTGTGGGTCAGGGTAATGAGCTAAGATTGTGCCGTTTTGGTCAATCACGAAGAGCATCGACCCTTCAGGCAATTGGACTTCCGAGGCCAGTTGATTAAGCCAGAGCAGGTCCAATCCCACGGAAATTACACCTTTTACCTCTCTTCTCTCATCGAGGACGGGATAGGCTAATGGAAGATAGGCCCTCTTGGTGATGGGGCAGATTTGATAGTGGCCGTTGGCGAAGCCGCGGGTTTGAACGGCGCGTTCAAACGATGATTGGCCGGCGAAACTGATTGGCTCTTTGGGTGAAGGGGTGTGACAGATCATATTCCCATCCGTGCTAATTATCCCGATGCAGTCGAAACCCCGGAATTTTTTCAGTAGATTAATAAAAAGAGCTTGGCACTTTTTCTGATCGAAATCTTGTATCAATTGGAGTTGAGCCAGTATAATGAGGAGTTGCTCCGACCTTTCCAGGATTTGATCATATTCAATGGAGATGAGACGGGTCATTTTTTGAAGCATCTGTTCTACTTGGGCACCAGCCATCCTTCGCTCTTCCAAGCCCGTGTATATCGTAAGTACCAGGGCTGGGAGGAGAGCAAGGAAGACAAGTGAAATCAATCGGAAACGAAGGCTGAAAAAAAAGCGATGCATATATTCCTCCTGTGAATAAAAGGGGTTTCTTCTCTGTCAAACATCAGATTACGAAGGCCTTTTAAATAAAAGAGAAGTGAGTGAGTGAGTGAGTGAGTGAGTGAGGCAAGATTTAAGCCAAAGTTTCGATTTCATTTCATTCTTCGGCCCCGATTTCATGGTTTATATTTTCCTAAAACCACCCGTTTTTGTCAACATAAAAATCAGGCTTGTCCTTTTATCTGAAATACAGCCATAAGACATTTGAGAGTAGAATGACAGGCAGATTGGTCTGTTTGAGGAAAACGAATCCTTATGACTCATCCAGGCCAACGATTCGATCAAAGATCAGCATCGCGTGTCTGGCGCAGGCGGTCTTGATCGCCTCCCAGTTCCAATAGAGTAAACTCTGGCTGCCATACCCGGACGTCCAGAAATTTCAAAGAAAATCCGGCAGGCGTTGCAAGAAGTTTGGCCAGGGTAAAACTTCAATGGCTCTCTCCTCGTAGGGCTCATCGACCTCACAGACAAGAAAACAGGGAACGTTTGGATTATCCGCACAAAACGAGCGGAAGCCGGAAAAATCATTCCCGCCAACTTCTCTTTTAGCTTTGATTTCAATGGCCGCACACAGTTTTCCTTGCTTTTCAATAACCAAATCGATTTCCGCTCCGGTATTGGTTCTCCAATAAT
>VGSS01000180.1 GCA_016874935.1 Deltaproteobacteria bacterium
CTTCAATACAATACCGATGAGGAAGAGCTGGCTTACATCAAGAGGGCTCTCGACTATCCTATCTTCACGGAACCTGAGGATGCCTTAACAGCGCTGGCCATCTCAAAGGATTACTACCGCAGGTTGACGGCTTCGAAGGAAAATCCTCCTTTCTATCCCATCGACCGGAGTCGTGCTGCCCTGGTTCTTCAAAAAGCCATCGGGGGAAAAAGAGATCCCCTTCTTTCGGAAGCTATGGAGATGCTTCAATCGTATGGCATTCCCGTTGCCGACTATCAGGTGGTTTATCGAAAAGAAGATTTGCAACAGGCCATTGAAAAAACAGGCTTCCCAGCAGCCATGAAGGTCATCTCTCCGGAGATCTCCCACAAATCGGATGTTGGCGGAGTGATTCTTCATATCGATTCTCTGAAGAAGGCAGAAGAGGCCTATGACAGGGTTATGAGATTGAACCAGGAAAATAGGACCGGCGTGCTTCTTCAAGAGATGATCTCCTCGGGGAAAGAAATCATCCTGGGGGCGAAACGGGATCCCTCCTTCGGGCCGGTTGTCCTCTTTGGCCTGGGTGGAATCTATGTGGAGGTTCTGAAGGAGATCTCCCTTCGGGTGGCTCCCATCAATCGCTCCGAGGCAGCAGAGATGATCTCTGAACTGAAAGGGGCAAGCATCCTGAAGGGAGTGAGAGGGGAACGGCCCTCAGACATCGAGGCAATCGTTGAGATGCTTCTCAAACTCTCTCAGTTGATGGTGGACTATCCTGAGATCGAAGGAATCGACATCAATCCAGTCATGGTCCTGGAGAATGGAACAGTAGCCGTAGATGCCCGCATCCTTTTAAAAGGCACAAAGGGTATAGAACAATAGGCTCAAGGGTTATGGGGAAAATCCGCAATCCGAAATCCTAATTCTGAAATGGTGAATTAGATTCCCAACCGTTCCCCTACCAAAATCACCATGATATCTGTGCGCACGGGTTTTTTAGCCAAAGCGACATAGATATTACAGATGCGATCCGGCGAACTGCAGTCCGAACAGACCCCTGTCTCCGCGCAGGGAGTTTTTCGGCCGAGCCGTTTGGCATTCTGGGGAGCGGTCCATTCTTTCACCTTCTTCTCTGCGGCCTCCACATCCTTCACAATCTTATTCACCCCGCAGATAATGATCGTCTTTTTCGGGCCGATGAACATGGCGCCTACCCGGTTGCCTGACGCATCGACATTGAACAATTTTCCACCCTCGGTCACCGCATTCGTGCTTGAAAGAAAAATGTCGGAAGAAAATGATTTCCGCATCAGGTCAAGAATTTCCTCCTGTGTCTTACCCTGGCGCATCGGCCAGATGAGACGGACATTCCGATTTCCAAGACCATCCAGCAATCCGATCTGGGCCAGGGTGACCGATCCTCCCACTCCGACTGTGGCTCCATCCGGTATCTGCTTCATCACTTCTTCGCAGGCGGATTTGGAATCCGGGACAAAGACAGCCTCGAAGTTATTTTTCTTCAATGCGTTAATCGTCCTTTCAACCTGCTTCTCGTGAAACCACTGCTGCCACTGCTCCATATTTAACTCCTCCTTTTTAGGTATTGTTCTCTCACCTCTTTCATTTTTCCACAGCTATACTCACCCTCGGGACATGGGCCGAAAAGACAGGCTGGGCCTCCTCTCTCAAATATCTTGGGAGCCACCTTCCTGCCTATTTTTAACATCTCCTCCGCCACCTGTCGGATCTCCCATTGGGATCGGCGGCAGCAGCGCATCCTGAAAAAATGTAACAACTCCCTGGCGTTCATCGTCACCATGACCTTTGTCTCCGCAGCATTTGGAAGGACAAACCGTGCGTCCTGATTGGCCAATTCCCCCTTGATCCCTCTTTCATGGAGTCTCCTGACGATCTCATCGTATGCCCTTTGGGCCTGGGCCATGAAGTCTTTAAAATATTTCTTCAGTTCTCTATCCGCCTTAATTGTCGGAGGGATGATATAATTAAAACCCATCGCTTCACTGACATATCTCTGCGACTGCTGGGAGTAGGAGGCAAGCCGGTGCCTCACCAGTTGGTGACTGCAGGCTCTTGATATTCCCTCGATGGCAAAGGTGAAGGAGGCATGTTCGATGGAACTCATATGGCCCATCTTCATCAGTTTTTCAACAAAACTTTTCTGGTCTTTGGTCTTAATCCTCTTCTTCAATGACTTGAGGTCTGAAGGACTGTAGCAGAGCTTTGCTGCCATCGCCACAACCTCTTCCGGATGGAAGGTATGATGGAGTAGAATGACTTTCAATGTCGACTCGCTGACTTTTCCTGTCATATTCTCTTCTCGGTTTGATGAAATTCTATTCCCGATATGGGGATATTATACAATCCTCGCCTCCTGATTACCAATATCAGCCGCTATCAACACGAACTAAATTTCATATGTATGTCCCCCTCCTGTTCGATGAACAATTTTTGCCTTTGCATTCGTACACCTTTTGGTGTATCTTTTTATCATTACTGCTTTATATTTATGTTCACCAACAAATTGACCCAAGGCAACGTGGAAAATGTTTGTTACAATTTCAATAAAGGGGAGGTTGAAAGATGAGTGCATATAAATTTTCAGTGGTAATCGAAAGGGACATGAATGGCTATTTTGCTCTCTGTCCGGAACTTCAAGGATGCTATGCACAGGGTGATACTTATGAGGAGGTTCTGGAAAATATTAAGGATGCTATTCGCCTTCACATAGAAGACAGGATTGAAAGCGGAGAAGAAGTTCCTCAAGCAGAATCAGTAAGTCTCACCATGATGGAAGTGGCAGTATGAGTGAAAAACTACCGAGAGTAACCGCTGCTGACGCAATTAGAGTGTTAGAAAAAGCGGGGTTTTCCTTTTCTCGACAGAGTGGAAGCCACAAGATTTACAAGAACAAAGAGAGGAGGAGGGCGACAGTTCCTTATCATTCGGGGAAGATTCTGCACCCAAAAGTTTTGGCAAGCATTCTCAGGGATGCCGATTTGACGGTAGCGAGATTTAAAGAACTTATGAAATGATTCCTGCTCACAACGGAAGATAACACAAGATTGGTGTTGACACCTTTTGGGAAATCCCGACTTTGCCGGGACTACTCCAATCTGACGACCCTTCCCGATATTTCATCTTTTCTCTCTTTTGCATTCTTAAGTATTTTGCGTTATTTATTTTAAAGTGATCCCTTCAAATTCGTGAAAGGCTGAAAAGTTTATGTACTGTCGAATGCTCATTTCTTGCTTTTGGATTTTCTTCCTTTCTCTATTGCATTTCTTCCCCTCAGCCTCCGGAGAAACGAAGCCGATGGGTTTTGCCATCCCCTTCCCTAATGTTACCTTCACCCAGCCTCTTACCAGGGAGGAGCATACTTACCTCGGGATACCCAAAAAGACGGAATTTTCTTTTCGGGAGATCAAAGGAGAGTTGATCCTCGTAGAATTGCTCAGTACCTACTGCGTCAATTGCCAGAGGCAGGCCCCGATCTTCACTGAATTATATTCATCCATTGAGAAGGATCCCAAATTAAAGGGGAAGGTGAAGATGATCGGAATCGCAGCTGGCAATACCCCTAAAGAAGTGGAAACCTTCAGAAAGGAGTATCATATCCCCTATCCCATTTTCAGCGATCCAAAATTCGATGCCCATATGGCCCTCGGAGGCCCTCGAACGCCTTTCACCATCTGGGTGAGAAAGGATG
>VGSS01000181.1 GCA_016874935.1 Deltaproteobacteria bacterium
CTTTACATGCTCAAACGAAACCCGTTGAGTTAAAATGGGGGCACTTTGTGCCTACCTCGCATGCCATGCATGCCGAGGTGATTGACCCATTGACGAAAGAGATTGAGAAGGCAACAGAAGGCAGGGTGAAAATAACCATTTACCCGGGGTCAACTTTAGCCAAGCCGGCGGACCTTTATGATTCGGTGGTAACCGGGATTGCCGATTTCGTTTACACACTTCCCGCATACTCTCCCGGGCGACTGCCACTTTCAGAAGGTCCGGAACTTCCATTCCTGTTCAGTTCTTCGAAACACGTCACCGAAACCCTGTATGGACTTTGGGAAAAGTTTCCGGAATTCAGGAAAGAATTTGCTGAAGTCAAAATGTGTTGGATATGGGCTGGAGATCCAGGCCAGTTGTTTACCAGGAAACCCGTCCGAACCATGGCAGACCTCAAGGGAATGAAGATAAGAGTCCACGGTCCGGCGACAAAAGACTTAGCCTCGGCCTTCGGAGCTTCACCGATTACTTCGCCGGTCGGCGAGCAGTATGAAATGCTGAAAAGGGGAGTGATTGATGGTGTCTTTACCCCTTGGTCGGCCAGTTTCCATTTTCGTCTCCATGAGGTGACCTCACATGCAACCATTGTCAATGCATATGTCCCCATTATGGTCACCGTGATGAGTAAGGAGACCTTTAGCAAACTGTCACCCAAAGACCAAAAAATTGTTGATGAGATGATCGGGAAAAAAGTGGCATTGAAAGGGGCAGGGATTTATGATGATCTTGCATTAAAATCGATTGACGTTCATAAGAAAGCCGGCATGCAGGTCTATGATCTCCCCTCAGCGGAAATGGAAAAGTGGAGATCGGCAACAGAGCCCCAATATAAGGCATGGTCCGCAAAGATGGATGGTAAAGGGCTTCCAGGAAAAGCATTTTTTGAAGAGATGGTCAAGCTTAGCAGGACATATGCCCCCAAATAACCTTCATCCTGCATCCAGATGATAACAGGCCTTGTGATGCAGCCGTGAGGAAAACAAACTCCTTGTTGACTCCCTCCTCTCGTAAAGATATGAAGAGAGGAGGGAGGCTTTCCGTGAGGAGCAACCCCCTAGGTCTTGGTTGGGTCAAGCAGAGAGGGCTATCAAATGAGGAAAGGGGAGTCGTCATGATCTTTGGGAAAATCGCTCGTCTGTTAGAAAAAATATTTTATCCGGTCATCCGGGGGGTGTATCAGATCGGGTTGGGAATTCTTCTGGTGATGATGTTTCTCACCATTGTAGATGTCACCGGACGCAAATTCTTTGCAGCTCCGATCACAGGTTCTTATGAGCTAACCGAGTTTCTGCTTGCCCTGCTTATCTTCACGGCGATCGGTTATACACAGATTCAAAAAGGTCACATTGCTACTGATGTATTAGTTTCCCGGTTCTCACCGAGAGCTCAAGCCTACATTGAAAGCGTTGTCTATTTGGTCAGCCTGGGATTAGCTTCATTGATGACCTGGCAGTTGGCCGCCCAGGCGAAACGGTTATGGTTAGGGGAAAATGTAACGGGTGTTCTCCATCTTCCCGTCCACCCTTTCTTGATAGCGGCTGCCTTGGGTAGTTTGCTCTTCTGTTTTGCGCTCCTGGTGGACTTTTTTTACTCTTTGGAGAAAGTGAGGCAAAAATGAGTCCTGAGTTGACGGGTATTGTGGGGATTGGTCTTTTTTTTGTGGTCCTTGCATTTAAGATGCAGATCGGTCTATCCATGCTCTTCGTCGGTCTTTTAGGTTTTGCTTATCTGTCGAGCCCAAAGGCGATGTTGGCCAAGTTAGGGATGGATGCCTTTGCCAGCGCGAGTGTTCATGCCTTGAGCGTCATTCCACTTTTTGTGTTGATGGGGTTATTTTTGTTCCACGCGGGATTGGGGCATGAGATTTATAAGGCCCTCTATGCCTGGATCGGGCGGGTGAGGGGAGGATTGGGGATGGCGACCATCGGCGCCTGCGGGGTCTTTGGGGCCCTTTCAGGCTCCATTATCGCCACGGTAGCTACTTTCACAGCGGTTGCCCTCCCTGAGATGAGGCGCTATAAATACAAAGACATTTTTAGCACCGCTTGTATTGCGGCAGGAGGCGGCGTGGATATTCTCATCCCACCGAGCACCGTTCTTGTCCTTTACGGAATCCTTACGTATGAGTCCATCGGTAAACTTCTGATCGGTGGCATTGTGCCAGGGATCCTTCTGGCTTTTCTATTTATAGGCACCATTTATGTTTGGGTCAGAATTAATCCGAGTCTGGCCCCTCTTCAGCCCAGAGAAAGGATAACCATTTTTGAAAAATTTAAGTTATCTGCAAAACTTTATCCGGTCGCTGTTTTATTCCTGATCGCTATGGGAGGAATCTATTTAGGTGTGTTCACTCCGACAGAAGCGGCCGCTGTGGGTGCCTTTGGCGCCCTGATCTTCTCCCTGGTGACGAGGCAATTGACTCGAGAGGGATTCAAAAATGCTCTTTCAGAGGCCGCCAGCGTCACAGGGATGCTCTTTCTCATTCTCATCGGAGCCGGTATTTTCGGCCGCTTCATAACGATCAGCAAGATACCCATGCAACTGGCGGCATTCGTTTCCGGACTGGACGTCTCTCCCTATGTGATTTTGGTATTTATCTATCTCTTCTATATCCTCCTCGGTTGTTTTGTGGAAGGACTGGCTGTCCTTGCCTTAACCGTACCCGTCCTCTACCCTCTGGTCACCAGTTTGGGGTTCGATGGGGTCTGGTTTGGCATCATTGTGATCATCATGGTCAGTATTGGGACGATTACCCCTCCGGTCGGGATCTGCGTCTATGTCACTGCTGGGGTTGCCAAAGACGTCCCATTAGGGACGATCTTTAAGGGAGCTGTTCCCTTTTGGATTGCAAAGATCATCTTGGCTACCATTCTAACCATTTTTCCGAAAATAGTGACTTTCCTGCCCAGTCTTATGAAATGAGGGAAAATCGCAGCAAGGAGTTTTGTAGATGATTATGGCCTCCAGATACGGTTATCTCATTAGGAGAGGAAGCATGAAGAGAAGCGTTATCATATGGATTAACTTCATCCTTATCCTCGGGATGATATCGATTGCTACGGCAAAGGATTTGGAGATCAAAGGAAAGCAATTGGTTTCCCAAAAACCACCCTTCACGATGTCATTGCCTTCGGAATATCGTTTCATCCATTCCTTTTCTCATGACAACCCGGCGGAGAGTTCCCTGACACGGGTCTATTTTTTTATCAAAGAGAGAGAGAAAAAGACGGAGGAGATGTTCATCGTTCAGATCTCGGATAAGACAAATCCGCAGGCCTTGCCTATGACCGCCCCACCGCTCAAACCGTACACAGAGAAAAGAATGTATTCGAAGGCGAAAATGAAGAAAGGGGATCTTGAAATAGAGCATCTATGCCAGTTAATGGCATGGAACCCAAATGCAAGCTCTCTCCAACCCATTATCAAAAAAGGAATAGCCATCCCTCCACACTGGGCCCTTCAGGGGCAGTTTCAGTTCATCTATCTGGGAGAGCACGGTGTCTTCGTTCGGTATTCAAAAGATGTGAACTCCTTCGGGTTGAACGTCTCAGCGG
>VGSS01000182.1 GCA_016874935.1 Deltaproteobacteria bacterium
TGATCTTTTTAAGCCTCATCGGTTTGGGCAATTGAGTATTGACCTGGCGAATCTCCCCGAGAATCAGCTCCTCAACGGGCGGTTGCAGGGAAAGGTCGGCATAAGTGGTGTAGGGGAGCATTCGGTCTTCTGCCCAACTTCCCACATTCCCAAAATCGATATTGATGAATCCCGTGATATAGTCGCGGCCTTCGCCCCAGACGACGGCTTCTTTGATGTAGGGACTGAATTTGAGCCTTGTTTCGATAAAGTCCGAGGAAATGGCCTCTCCTGCTTTGGTCCGCATGATCTCTTCCTTGCGGCCGATGATGAGGAGATGCCCATCGTCATCAATATAGCCGGCATCACCCGTATAAAGCCAGCCCTCCTTGAGAGCCTTTTTCGTGGCCTCTTCATCCTGGTAATAACCGACAAAACAGGAGGGGGTTTTGACAAGGACTTCTTGGTCCTCTGCAATTTTAATCTCTGTCCTGGGCAGAGGTTTCCCGACGGATTCCGGCTTCACCTCTTTGTCCGGCTGAACCTGAAACACCCCGCCGCCTTCGGTAAGGCCATAGGCATGCTTGAGGTTTAACCCTTTCGCCCTGAAGAAACGGATGACATCCGGACTGATGGGATGCCCCCCTGTGACAGCAGCGCGAATCTGTCCACAGCCCACCCGATCCAGAAGTGGACGATAGACGATCCTGGCGAAGATTTTGTGAAGTATTTGCAAATAGGATGGCACGACTTCCTTTTTGGATTCCCTGTCCACCACTGCTCCGCCGATCTTTTGGCCAAAAGCAAAAAGTTTTTGCTTGATCCATCCCGCATCCGCGATCTTCACCCTGATCTTTGAGGCCAGATCCTCCCAGAATCGTGAAGAGGTGATGATGATGACCGGTCCGATTTCCCGGAAATCTTCGGCCTGGGTTTCCAATGTTTCAGGGAAGTTCATGGCCATCCCGGTGAGGGGAGAAACGCCCATTCCCCACATCTGATCCACAATCCATGCGGTCGGGGTGATGGAAATCCAGTTGTCACCAATGCCGATCGGGGCGGTCTCGATCCATTTCCTGGCGATCTCAGTAAAACTCTGATGCGAAATCATCGCCAGCTTCGGAATCCCGGTGGTTCCGGAGGTCATGATCATCAAGGCCACCTCATTCGGTTTTCCTTTCCATAACTCCTCTCCAAAAAGATTGGGTTGCTTCTTGTCCAAGTCCTCGCCTAATTTCAGAAGCTCCTGAAAACTCATCAGCCATGGATTGCCGGCATAAGTCCTCATGCCCGTCGGATCAATGTAGATGACTTTCCGGATGTGGGGGAGTTCCTGCTTGCACTCCAGGAGTTTATCGACCTGCTCCTGGTCCTGGACAACGGCAAAGGTTGCCTGAATCCGATTGAGCATCACGGTCAGCTCCTTGGCGACCGATGAGGTAAACATATTGACCGTGATGGCGCCCAGGGCCTGGGCGCCCAATTCGCCGAACAACCATTCCGGATGGTTGTTTACAATGAGGCCGATATTTTCGCCCCGCTTGAGACCGAGGGCAAAAAGACCCAGAGCAACCTGTTTGGTGAAACGGAGATAGTCCTCCCAGGTATAGGCAAGCCATATTCCGAACATCTTCTCGCGGATGGCAATCTGATCTGAACCCAGTCGCTCCGCCTGTTTGGTCAAAATCTGCGGCAAGGTCAATTGGGCTAAGGATTGAACCGCCCCTTCGTCAAAACGTTTTGTTTTATTAACTTCCATATGCCCGTGACTCCATATTGGAATAATGGAATGATGGATGAATGGAATATTGGGCTCGCATATCAAATGAATTAGTGACTGTTTATAAACGGCCTTTTCCGTCATGCCGGACTTGATCCGGCATCCAGTCCCGCTTTTGGCGGGATTGAAAGAACTGGATTCCGGCTGGAGTTTATCCCGATGGAAATCGGGGCCGGAATGACAACACTGAATTATTCCACTATTCCAATATTCCAGTTAGAACTTGGTTGTTTCACCAAGATAGGCTTTAATCACTTCAGGGTGATTTTGAATCGCCTCCGGAGTGCCTTCTGCAATCTTCTCTCCAAAATTTAAGACCATGATGCGCTGTGAGACACTCATCACGACGGACATGTCATGCTCCACCAGGATCATCGTCTGGCCCCACGCGGAGTTTACCTCCAGGAGAAACCGGACCATATCTTCTTTTTCCTCGAGATTCATTCCGGCAAAGGGCTCATCTAAAACCAACAGTTTGGGTTCTAAAGCTAAAGCTCGACCCAGCTCCACTCTCTTCCGCAATCCATAGGGCAGAGACCCAACCGGTTTTTTCCGGATGGGCTGCATCTCCAGAAAATCGATTAACTCTTCCAGAACTCGCCGATGACGGACCTCTTCCTTCCGGACCGATGAGGAAAAGACAGAGGCCAGGCCAAAACCATAATTACAATAGAGGTGCCTGGCAAGAAGCATGTTGGAGAGCACGGTCATGCCCGGGAAGAGTTCAATATTCTGATACGTCCTCCCGATACCCTTTTTTGTGACCTCGTGAGGGTGGTGGCCCATGATCTCCTGACCGTTAAAAACGATCTTCCCTTTCTGAGGTTTGTAATACCCCGTGATGCTGTTCATCAAACTTGTCTTTCCAGCGCCATTGGGGCCGATGACGCTGACAAACTCTCCCGTATGGACCGTAAGGCTGACATCATGGAGGGCCATCACCCCCCCAAAGTTGAGAGTTACGTTTTGGACCTCCAGGTCAGCCCGCTTCTCGGCGGGCTGACCTGAGGCATAGATTCTCGGCTGTCCTCGAAATGCCTTCATCGTTCACCTTTTTCGATTCTAACGGGATAGCCCTTTTCCCTCTCCCCCCGTGCTAACCCGGTTCAGACTGAGGGGAGAAAGGAGCTAAAGGGAATTTTTAAATCTTTGTCTTGATGGGAGCCATAACTATTTTTTCGGTGTTCTCAATACCTTTAACTCTCCCTTACCGGGGGAAAAGTAATTGGTCATGGGCGTATAAGTAGTATCTTCATGAACCTGAACAATCCTTGTCACAGAGGACCCTTCGTGTTTACCTTTGTCATAGGTGATATTGGGGACAAGACCGCCAAAATCTTCGTTCTTGAAAGTCTCCATGGCTTTGTTGATTGTCTCCGCATTGATTTTTCCAAACAATCCAGAGGCTCGATGGGCGCTTCTCTCCATGATCATCCCGATGACAACGCCTTCCCAATAAGAGGTATCATACTTATCCACAGACTTATACTTCTTGATGAGGTCATCCATTAACTGCATCCCCCATATCTTATCCCCGGGAAGGGTTCCACAGAAGCTCATGAAGAGACGGTCCCGGACCAGACCCTTGCCAAGCTTAAAGAAATCGGCATCGGTGATCGTCCAGGTCCCGAAAATGGGGCCTTTAAAATCGACA
>VGSS01000183.1 GCA_016874935.1 Deltaproteobacteria bacterium
AATTTGAAAACCATGTAAAACTGGGCTCTGGGTTGTTGACATTCCATTTGAACAGGGAGAGGTAGGCCGACATAAGGATCGGGATAAAAGTGAATATCCCCATGAAAAAAAGGCCGGGAAGAAGATAGTTGTAGGTTGTCAGACGAAAAACTCGGCTCATATCAAGATTAAATGGGGGGATGGGGTTGCCCCCATCCCCCCTCTCACCCTCCTGTTTCTCATATCTTACTTGATCACTGCCTGGATCTCTTTCTGGGCGATCTTCAACGCCTCAGCAGGAGCAATCTTTCCAGCCGCAGAATCATCCAGCTGCCGTTTCAGGATCTCCCGGACCTTCTGGAAGTTCTTGGCCATCATCTTTCCGTGAGCAAACTTCAGCTGATCCCTTGCTACGAGGTATTCGGGATTCTTGCTCACATGCTCTTTCATCACCGGATCATCATAGGCGCTCTGTCTCACTGCCACATAGCCCGAAGCCGCACTCCACTCCGCCGTGTTCTTCACGTTAGACATCCACTCAATATATTTCCATGCCGCCTCCTGACGCTCCTTAGAAATCTTTTTGGCGATCATGAGATTGGCTCCTCCCACTGCAGCGCCGAATGTCTTTTTCTGAGGCATAAAGGTGACACCGAATTCGAATTTGGCGGATCGCTTCAAAAAGGTCAGAATGCCGGTGGAATGATAAAGCATCGCTGTCCTTCCTCCTACAAAATCGGGAGGCGTGGAGCCCCATGTGCTGTGGGGAGGTCCCAGCTTGAGGCGGTGTTTCAGCTCAACCCAGAAATCGAGGGCTTCGATTGACTCCTTTGAATCAAAATTTGCGGTTTTCCCGTCGGCGCTGATAAGATAGCTTCCGTTCTGTCTCACAAAGGCCTCAAAGAGCCAGTCATTCCAGCCTCCGGAGATGGTCACGCCCCACTGTTTATCTTTAACGGTCAATTTGGTTGCATAGTCCTTCAACTCATCCCAGGTCTTCGGAGGTTTTTCCGGATCAAGACCCGTGGCTTTGAAGAGATCTTTGTTCCAGTAGAGGACAGGAGTGGACCGCTGGAAGGGAACACCGTAGATCTTCCCTCCGATGGTGGCATTCTCTCTGAAGGGGGCGAAAAAGTCTTCCCAGTAACCCTTCCCTGCCTTCTTGATATAATCATCCATGGGTAGAACCGCATTCATTGCTAAAAGTGTGGGAAGTTCGGAGATTTCAACCATGAAAATATCCGGAGGATTCCCTGCCATTATGGCGGTCTGAACCTTCTGCATGGTGGGGTCGTAATCTCCTGAATAGACCGGCACTACTTCAATCTTTCCCTCATTCTCCTTGTTGAATTTGTCTGTCATCTCTCCGATCACCCTTGCCAGAGGGCCTGCCACACCCACGGGATAGTAGAAGGTGAGTCGGAGCAACTTAGGCTTACCTTTCTCCTTCTGAGCCCAGGTCTCAGAGGCGCTGACGACTGCGATAAAAAAGAAAACGGTGACAAGTAAAATGATTTTGCGCATAAGGCACCTCCTGAATAGTAAGTTTGGGTTTCCAAAAGTTGTAATTCTTTGATGAACCTTTCCTTCCCCCCCTTTCCCATTTAATGTAATCACATTTAGTTGTTTATCATTTCGGGAACCCGATGTGTAGAAATTTAAAATCCCGACTGTCAACACCTCCTTGCCGGAAATGGCGATAAGGAGTATCGATCAACCTTTTTGTTAGAACAAGATCATACATTTTTGGGGATTTAGAAAGAGGTAGAGCTCATGCCCTTCTTCTTGCGGCACGTGATACGGAACCTGCACCCTGATCATCGTGCCGTTTACGCTTACGAAAAAACTCAGAAAGTTACCCAGGTACGCCTTATGGACAATCGTGCCCTTGAACAGGTTCTCCTTGCCCTGAGATGGTTCCATAAATACCTCCACATCCTCAGGACGTATAGAGGCGTGAATTTTTGTTCCGGGCGTGATCGCCATGGTGTCAGACATCTTGCACAGCATTTTCTCGCTGAATTCGGTGCGAACGAAAACCATACCCGTGTCCTGATGGACCTGGACGACCTCCCCGGGGATAAAGTTCGTCGTGCCTATAAAATCGGCGACAAATCGATTGGTGGGTTTTTTGTATATCTCCTCCGGAACCCCGATTTGCACCACGTTCCCCGATTCCATCACAACGATTCGATCGGAGATAACCATGGCCTCGGCCTGGTCGTGGGTGACGTAAACCGATGTGAGATCCATACGTCTTACCAGGCTCTTGATTTCAAACCTCATTTTTTCTCTTAGTTTGGCATCCAGATTGCTCAGCGGTTCGTCCAATAGCAACACTTTGGGATTTCTCACGAGAGCCCGCGCCAGAGCCACCCTCTGCTGCTGTCCGCCGCTCAATTGGTTGGGATATCTCTCTCCCAGGCCGGCTAAACCCACTAATTCCAATGCCTGTGCCCCCTTTTCCTGGACACTCTGCCTGGATAACCTCTGAATTCTCAAACCGTACACGACATTGTCAAATACTTTCATGTGCGGCCATACGGCATAGTTTTGGAACACCATGCCGATTCCCCTTTTTGACGGCGGGACAAATCCTTCCGAAAACATCGGTTTGCCGTCTATAACGATGTCCCCCTCTTCCGGCTTCTCCAATCCGGCGACGCAGCGCAAGGTGGTCGTTTTGCCGCATCCGCTTGGCCCAAGGAGAGTTAATATTTCCCCTTCTTTTACTTCAAGCCGAATGTGATTCACCGCCACCACTTTTTTAAACCGCTTGAACAGGTCTTTAATCTCTATGAATGCCATTGAATCAGTCTCCTTTATTGATCAACCATATTGAAATATTGTAACTGTTTAGGCAAATCAAGCACAAAATCCTGTCACGGAGCTGGGCAAGCCGTTCGGAAAGGCTTCGAGGCACACCTTCCGGAGAATGGGCACAGACATTTATCCTGAATTAGGGAGCTTGCTCAGATGATAGCGTCTGTTTCCCATTCAATCCAAAAACCGCCATTCAAAGCCTTGGAGAGCGGTTTGCCCAGCTCCGACTACATGGCACTTTTATTCAGCTAAACAGTTACAAAATACTTTACCTGCCGCCGGGACCCCAGGCGGCTTTGAGGATGCCTCCGCCGATTCTTGAGATGATCAGCAGAAGGATAAACGTGATCACGACCATCAAGAAAGCCATGGAGGCGGCGATTCCGAACTCCATGCCGCGGTGCCAGTTCAAATAGATTCCTATGGGCAGGGTTTCCCATCCTCCCCGATAAAGGAAGATCGCAGTAGTGATCTCCTGGAACGCCATGATGAAAAACATCACCACGCCGATGAACACCCCTTTGAGCAGCAAAGGCAAAGAGATATTGATAAAGGTTCTCAGTTTACCCGCGCCCGATATTTCGG
>VGSS01000184.1 GCA_016874935.1 Deltaproteobacteria bacterium
ATTGGGATTAGATCCTAATAACCTTAGCAAGATCATTTTGACCCATTGCCATATCGATCACATTGGAGGCGTGCCTGAAATTAAAAAAAGATTTGGTTCTAAATTATATATCCACAAATTGGATGCACCCCCTCTTGAGAATGGAGACCAGATACTAACAGCGGCCACTTGGTATCAGACTGTATTTCCTCCTACGCCCGTGGATGTAAAATTCAGTCTTCCTGAGGAGGCGTTGGAAATTGGAGGTCAGAAAATCCATTGTCTCCACACCCCTGGCCACACACCAGGATCAATCTGTATCTATTTGGACCGAGATGGGAAGAGGGTTCTTTTTGCTCAGGACCTTCATGGACCTTTACTTGAAGAGTTTGGTTCCAATCTCGAAGATTGGGACCGTTCAACAAATAAATTACTCGATCTCGATGCCGACATCCTCTGCGAAGGCCATTTCGGGATTTACAAAACACAGAAAGATGTGAGAAACTATATCCTCTCCTACCGCCGCCGATATGGGGTGGAGTAAAGAAAGGGTTTTGAAATGGAATATTATGATGCTCATATTCATTTTTTTTATGACTGCTCTTTAGACGAGCTCCGGCAAAAAATCAGTCTTTTGGAAAAGGCTGGTCTTGCAGGCATCAATATCCTCGTAATAAGCGAGTTTCCCGCCGAAGTAGATACTTATCTCAAGATGATACCCGGAACCTATCATTCCCATGTCACCCAAGATGCCCTTAAAAATCAGAAAGACCCGTTTGCGGTTTTCAACTTATCTCCTCAGCTAAAGATGGTTCCCTTTTTAGACGCCCGCTTTATGGAAAATCATATTGAAGAGAAAGTCAAAACGTACAGGGAGAGGGGGTTCATAGGCCTTAAATTGCTTTACGTTCCGAAAGAAGATGTAACCTTCCGCATCGGCGGCATGGAAAGCACTTTTGGCCGCACATGCAAGCAGTCGGAGAAGATTACATCCATGATAATCGAACAGGCATCCTCTCAAAGAATGCCCATTTTGATGCATGTCGATTTGAGAAGATATGGAGAATTTGTTGAAGAGATGATTGGGAGTCACTCCGGGACAAATTTTAATATCCCCCATTTCGGATTTTCGAAAAGGGCCATGTCCTTGCTTTTAGATAAGCACCCCAATTGCTACACGGATATGTCCTCTTTGACATCGTTTATGGAAAAAGAGCCGGCCGCCTATAAGGACTTCATTCAACAATACCAGGATCGGATCCTTTTCGGCAGCGACGCAGTGATCGGTGAGCCGGAAACAGTCCTCTCGGCGCTTGAATTTATGAAGCGATTTCTTGAAGACATGGAGATCTTCGATAAGTTATCAAATAAAAATTACAAGAATTACATGGTCCATGGATCATCGTCTTAACATCCATTTGATCAGAAGCAGGAAGAGGAGAAAAACGCTCTCTCTCCGAATTAAAGAAGACGGGGGGGTCGTTCTCTCTGTTCCTTATCATACGCCGAAAGGGGAGATAGAGAAGTTTATTAAGGAAAAAGAGTCCTGGGTCATTAAAAAAGTTACAGAAAAAGATAGATCGATCAAAGAAACCCAAAAGGCGTTTATCCCCGGAGAGAAATTTTTATATCTGGGAGAATCGTATCCGCTGGAAATCCGGGAATCAGACCATCGGGAGCCCTCCCTGAAATTATCTTTTGGGAAATTCATCCTTGGTCAGGACCATATCGAAGAGGCAAGGGATCTTTTTGTCCGGTGGTATAAAGGGGAGGCTAAAGAGACGATTGCCAGAAGAGTGGACTATTACAGCCATAGAATGCATCTCTCCCCAAAGGGGATCAGGATAACAAGCGCCCAATCCCGGTGGGGTTCCTGTTCGCGAGACAATCGGTTATCTTTCAGCTGGAGAATGATCATGGCGCCCCTGAACGTCATCGATTACATACTGATTCATGAACTGGCGCATATCAAAGAAAAGAATCATTCAGGGAGATTCTGGAACTACATGGAGTCCTTCCTTCCAGATTATAGAAAGCATCGATTATGGTTAAAAGAGAATGGCCATCGATTGAGGTTTTAACTTCGTAAGGTTGATTATTATTCATTGGAGGAGAGAGATGATCGATTCGCAGGAGGTTAAAAGAATGGCGAGGGAATTGGGGGCGGATCTGGTGGGGATCGCTTCTTTCCAGAGGTTTGAATCTGTGCCGGAGGGGTTCAGGCCGACGGATGTCCTTCCGGACGCGAAATCGGTGATTGCCTATGCCAAACGGTTTCCCAAAAGTGTGTTCTCTACAGAGAGTCCTGTGCCCTACACATTTGCGAGTTCCGTCACCCTGCAGGAAGTCTTCAGGGTGGCCCATGGACTGGTCCTGCGTTTGGAAGATCATGGCGTGACTGCGGTTCCCATCCCGAGCGAACCCTATGAGCACTGGGATGAGGAGAAACGGGAGGGCAGGGGCCTAATGTCTCTCAAGCACATCGGTTACCTTGCCGGCCTGGGGGTCCTGGGCAGGAATACCCTTCTGACGAATGATCAATATGGCAACCAGATCACCCTGGGTGCGGTGCTGGTTGATATTCCACTTAAAGAAGACCCCATAGCCGAATACTCATTTTGTGGAGATGATTGCAAGATATGCCTGAGCAACTGTTCTGTGGGCGCCCTTGATGGGATAACGGTCAACCAGAAGAAATGCAGGGAGGGGTCGCAATCAGTGACAAAGAAGGGATACTTCCTTTACACCTGTAACCTCTGCCGAAAGATCTGCCCGAGTAGAACCGGAATCAAATAAGAGAGCACCCCAAAACTACTTTACCCCGTTAGAAATACTACCCTACTTGGTTTCGAGTCGTAACGACTGGAATTTCTAACGGGGTTTGTGCTCTCCTGATCAGAGATTTCGATACTTTTTCATCAGAAATCTCGTCTCAAAAAAATAATTTGACTTTAAAAAGGAATTTATGTAAATTTGGGGTCGTTTGGGCGTTTCCGAAAAGGGCATCGATAGAAAGGAAATCATAAACGGGAGAGGGGGTGAATAAAGAAGTTTAGAGTTAAAGTAACCTCTAAAAATGTCATTCCGGCGAAAGCCGGAATCCAGAATTTTCTGATATCACTGGACTCCTGCTTTCGCAGGAGTGACGAATTTGGAATTATTAGAGGTTCCCTTAAGAGTGAAACGTTGGAAATTAATTTTTAAAGTAATCGTTCAGATTCTGAGAGGAGGAATGAAAATGAGAATGAATTTTGGAAAAAAGAGGATTTCAGGACTTGTCGTTTTACTTGCGCTGGGCTTCTTCTTTTACCTCACTATGGGGTTGTTAGAAACCCCATCCGCCCAGACGAAGCCTGCTGAGGTAA
>VGSS01000185.1 GCA_016874935.1 Deltaproteobacteria bacterium
GTCCTCTCGGGCATCTCAGGGTGCAGGTCTTACAGGTAGTGCAGTCCCAGAGTTCTTCTTTCTCACCGATGCGGTCGAGGTTTTTCCCCAAAATGCCTTCAATCATCAACCGCCGGATATTCAATTTCGACTTGAGTGAGACCGGACATCCCCCTGTGCACTTTCCGCATTGATAACAGCCATATAGGTCAAATTTGCCGGCAAAGGTTTGTTCCGATACTTCCATCTGATCAGCTCCTTAAAAGCCTTTTTGAGATATTATTCACAATGTTATTCCTAACAGAATTCCTTTAAGCTTGCAATACTTTTTTTAAGTATTTTTTAGCCTTGAAGTATCTCCCTTGAGATGACAATTCGTTGGACTTCAGAGGTCCCCTCATAGAGGGTTGTTCCGATGATATCCCTGAGGTATCGTTCAACAGGATAATCTTTGGTATACCCATAACCCCCTAACATCTGAATGGCACGAATGGCCACATTCCGTGCGGTTTCTGTGGCGAGAAGTTTTGCCATGGAGGCCTCTTTTGTAAACGGGAGTTTATTTTCTTTCAGGTAGGCCGCCCGGAGGACCAGAAGTTGAGCTGCTTCCAGCCCGGTATAGGAATCGGCAATCATCCACTGAATGGCCTCGAAGCTTGAGAGAGGTTTGCCGAAGGCCTCCCTCTCCTTAACATACTGGGTCGCAAAATCAATGGCGGCAAATCCCACGCCGACTGAAAGAGATCCAATGCCGATTCGGCCGCCATCGAGCTCCATCATGGCGATCTTGAACCCTTCGCTTTCTTTCCCTAGAAGGCAGTTGGCCGGGACGACGCAGTCTTCAAAGATCAGTTCATTGAGCGCCGAAGCCCGGTGGCCCATCTTTTCCTCAGCTTTTCCAACTTTAAAGCCGGGCGATCCCTTTTCAACCAGGAAAGCGGATATTCCCTTTCCTTTTCTTGAATTTCGCTCGGTCACGGCCCAGACCACGGTTACGCCTGAAACCTCTCCGCTGGTAATGAACGCCTTGGTGCCATTGAGGATGTAAGTGTCGTTGCGCCGCACGGCAGAGGTCCGGATATTGGCCGCATCAGAGCCGGCATGAGGTTCGGTAAGGGCAAAAGACCCTGCCGGGTATTCGCCATTGCATAACTTAGGAAGGTGTTTTCTTTTTATTTCATCCTGACCGAATTCATTGATCACTTCTGACACCATATTGGTGACGGAGGTGGTGACAGCATGGGAGGCACATCCTTTTGCAATCTCTGTGATGGCGAGGCTATAGGCAATCACCCCGACCTCTGACCCTCCGTATTCGATGGGAATATTCATTCCCATCAGGCCCAGGTCGGCCATCCTCTTGATGTTCTGATAGGGGAAATGTTTTTCCTCGTCATGGAGGGCGGCCACGGGTTTGATGTTCTTCTCCGTGAAGTCCCTCACCATATCCCGTATCATCTCTTGTTCCGGCGTAAGTTTGAAATCCATCGGCTTTCAATTGCGGATTTCGGATTGCAGATTTCGGAATTTTTATTCCGCATTCCGCAATCCGCATTCCGAATTAGTATTGGTAAAATCCTTTTCCTGTTTTCCTGCCCAGGTAGCCTGCGTCCACGTACTTCTTGAGAAGAGGGCAGGGGCGATATTTTGAATCCCCAAAACCTTTGTAGAGCACCTCCATAATGGCCAGACAGGTGTCGAGACCGATGAGGTCAGCAAGGGTCAGAGGCCCCATCGGATGGTTCATTCCCAGCTTCATCACTGTATCAATGGCCTCGGGCGTTCCCACTCCTTCGAAGAGAGCATAAATAGCTTCGTTGATCATGGGCATCAAGATCCGGTTCGAGATAAACCCCGGAAAGTCATTGGCTTCTACGGGGGTTTTGCCCATGCCCACAGAAAGGGATTTGACCGTATCAAACGTCTCCTGAGAGGTTTGAAGGCCGCGGATGATCTCCACTAATTGCATCACGGGAACAGGATTCATGAAATGCATTCCAATCACCTGGGCAGGTCTTCGGGTCGCCGAGGCAATTTTCGTGATAGAGATGGAAGAGGTATTGCTCGAAAGGATAACTTCTTTACGGCAGACCTGGTCCAGTTCTTTGAAGATGTTTAGCTTGAGGGTCTCATTCTCCGTGGCAGCTTCCACCACGAAGTCGGTCCCTTCCATCTCTTTCAACTGAACCGTCCCTTTGATTCTTCCGATGATTTCATCCTTCTTCTGGGCAGGAATCTTGCCTTTCTCCGCCATCCGGTCCAGATTCTTTGAGATGGTCGTTAATCCTTTCTGGACAAAAGTGTCGGCAATGTCGCTCATCACCACCCGAAGCCCGGATTGGGCAGCCACCTGAGCGATGCCATTGCCCATCTGCCCGGCTCCCACCACACCGATGGTCTTAATCTCCATAGAACCCCCTAAAAAAACTCATTGCAAAATTAACATTGAAAAATTAGCATTTAGCAATGGAAAGAGAAAAATCATTTCATTGCTAACTTTGCATTGCTAATTTTGCATTTTGCAATGAATATTTTCAGATTTGCTCAACAATCAAGCTGACTGCTTCTGCTCCTCCCAGACAGAGGGAGGCCATTGCCCTCTTTGCCCCGCTGTCTTTCATCGCATAGAGCATGGTCGTCAGAACTCTTGCCCCACTGGCGCCAATGGGATGCCCCAGGGCGACAGCGCCGCCCCTTATATTGACCCTCTCTCTATCAATTCCTAATGCTTTGATGATGGCAAGCGTGGTGGCCGAAAAGGCCTCATTGATCTCGAAGAGGTCGATCTCCTTAAGGGTGATCCCCGCTTTTTTAAGGGCTTTTGGAATCGATTGAATGGGGGCCACCAGCACATCCTCCAATTCCACGCCGGCAGCGGCCTGCGCCCCAACCTTCGCCATGGGCTTCGCCCCCAGAGCCCGCGCCTTTTCGCCGGACATGAGAACGAGCGCGCTTGCGCCATCACTGATCTTTGAAGAGTTTCCTGCGGTGACAACCCCGCCTTCTTTGAAGGCAGATTTCAATTTGGCAAGGGCTTGAAGGTCTGTGTCCCGGGGGCCCTCATCTGTGTCAAAAAGGGTTGGCTCTCCTTTCTTCGAAGGAAGGGAAATAGGGAGAATCTCATCCTTAAATTTTCCTTCCCGGATTGCCTTCATCGCCTTTTCATTCGATTCGTGAGCAAACCGGTCCTGCTCCTCACGACTGATATTGAATTTGATGGATTGAATCTCAGCGGTAAATCCCATATGGTAGTCATTCACGATAT
>VGSS01000186.1 GCA_016874935.1 Deltaproteobacteria bacterium
GGAAAATATTCGACACATCCCTTTTCTTCCCTGACCTTGGGGATATTGGCCTTAAATATTTGAAGAAACTCTGAACGTCTTCCTGCCTTCACACGAATCGACGCAATGACACTGATCATCTTCATCCTCCTTCAAATTTGATTTTCAATCGGGTCGCTCACCTATGACCATTAAATGATTTTCTTCGCCGACGCTCCAATTTACCTTAACGTTGATAAATAGGGAGGTGGGCATGCTTCCAATCCTTTACAATTGCGGATCATTTATATGTTTTATGGGAAACAGTCGATGTCACCTGAGGTGGCCTTGGACGTATGCTTGAAACCTGAGCAGCAAAACGATAAAAGGTGCCGCTGTAAAGGCTTTCCAGCATACCCCCCTCCCTTTTTGTATGATATTTACGCAACTGCAAGGTTTACTTCCACCCCGGGAAGGGGTAGATTAGGTTGCTCGTTGCCATTTCAAATGGAAAGACAATCTCCGGCTTTCCGTCCGGGTATCCCTGATACTGGATGATGATTCCGCTTCCCAATTCATTCTGATTGGTGTCACCCGGGAAAGGAGAACCGAACTTCACGCCCCTCCAGGGCATGATCAGCTCTTTTCCGGGAATATGGAGTTCATTGAGAGCTTTTTGGAGCGCTTTGGGATCTGTTGATTTTGCTTTGTCAAGGGCATGAGCCAGGACTTGAACTCCGATAAAATGCCTTGCTGAGTTCCCATCCAAATCATAGCCCATCTTATCTTTAAACAGTTTACTGATCCTCGCCGTCTCGGGTTTCACCCTGCCCAGCAGTGGTGAAAAGAGATTCCGGCTCATCATCCCATTCACATCCGAACCGAGGACCTTTGCAAACTCAGGAGAGTTAAAGCCTCCATTCTGGCCCCAGATGAGAAAAGGGGCGGCCTTCATCTCCTTCATTGTTTTGACCAATAGGATGGCATCTGCCACATAAGATGCAAAGAGATACGTAGGAGCCTGGGAAGCAATCAACCTTCTCGATTCAATCGTCAGGCCTGTGGCTTTATGGGGATATTTAAAGGTCTCTGCAATCTTCCATCCCCGCTCCCTGGAAAATTTCTCAATCTCTGTCAGGGTTGCCAAACCCCACCCGGTATTCTCCACGGCCACAGCCAAAGGCTCAAGCTCACTCTTAGGAATGGCTTTTACTCCGGACGCCTTTCCCTGGACGAGGCCCCCTAAAAAATTAAACAGGTCAGCAATAAACCAGGTCTCATGGGGTGTCAATCGCCAGAACCATTTAAGGCCCCTTTTGCTCAGATCCGAAGAAATGGAGTCAGGATTGATAAAAGGAATGGATGCCTTTTCTGCCTCTGCTGAAGCGGCTCTTGTGACCGCACTTTGAAAGGAGCCGAGAAGAGCAACCACTTTCTCATCCTTGATGAGTCGCTTTGCCTGCTCTGCACCCCACCCTGGATCACCCCGTGAATCGGCAAAAACCAGTTTGATCTTAGCCCCGCCCATTTCTGGAATCCCTTCCCATTCGGAGATAGAAATTCCGATTCCAGGATGTTTGCCATTGACCATATCCGCTGCCAGATCCGCTCCCTCTTTTAAGGTCCTTCCGATCGGCGCAAGGGGACCGGACAACGGAATGATCACTCCGATTTTGATCTCTTTGGATGTCGCCACTAAATCCGATGGAACAAATAAAATGGATAAACATAAAACAGATAGATAAAAGCTGAATTTCCCGGGCTTCATTATCCTTCCTTTCTTTTCCATCGATGGGTCTCCACTCGCAAAAGCATTCTTTCCTGTCCTGCAACTCTCTCTGCACAAATTATAATTTTAGCTAATTCACACGGAGGATATCAATGCCTCAATTTTTTATTGCCTTCCTTCGCTTTTCACTGTAAGATTAAGAGCAATGAAATTAGACCGCTACATAAACAAGAGGGATCTGGTCGAATTAACCAGCCGGCTCATTCAGATCCCCACAGAGAACCCTCCGGGAAATGAGAAGAAGGCCTTTACCTTCTTAAAACCCATTCTATCCAAGATGGGATTTCAAGTCAGAACTTATATCTCTCCGAAGGGAAGATCGAATATCATTGCCGAAAGAAGGTGGGGGAAGGGAGGCCGAAGGCTCATCTTCAATGGCCATCTCGATGTGGTGCCGGCCGGAGATCCCTCTAAATGGAAATACCCTCCTTTTGGCGGAAAACTCTCACAAGGCAGGGTTTATGGCCGCGGGGCATCGGATATGAAGGGAGGAGTCGCCTCTTTCATCCATGCCATCTCCATGATCGACCGTTCCAACATCCCTCTCAATCAGGGAAGTCTCGCCCTCCATCTCGTCTCCGATGAGGAATCGCACGGCCATCAGGGCATGGGTTTTCTCGCCCAAAAGGGATTGATCAAAGGGGATGCCGTGATTGTGGGAGAACCGACCAACCTCGATCTGGTCATTGCCCAGAAAGGAGCTCTCTGGCTGAGGATCACCTCCTTTGGAAAATCGGCCCACGGTTCAAGGCCCGAGCAGGGCGTCAACGCCATCGCAAAGATGATGCATCTGATTGACCGTTTGAACTCCATCCCGCTTCTGAAAGAGCATCCCTTGCTCGAAAAACCCACGATCAATATCGGAAAGATTCAGGGCGGGACAAAAATTAATATTGTGCCGGATCGATGCGAGATTGAAGTGGACCGGAGATTGTTACCCGATGAGAACAAAGAAGAAGTCTTGAGAGAAATAGAGGAGGCCATCAAATCCGTTCAGGTACGGAATCCCCTTTTCAAATATCAGATCGAAGAGATCGATTATGCAGAGGCCTCCGAAATTCATCCTAATGAGGAGATCGTCCGGATTGGCCTCGAAGCAGGCCAGGAGGTGATGGGAGAAATGCCGCGGGTCAGAGGGTTTTCCGGATTCACTGACGCTCGTTTCTATGTCAATCAATTCAGCATCCCAACGCTCATCTTCGGTCCCGGAGGAACGGATCAATCCCATACCGCGGATGAATCTGTGGAGGTGGAGGCTTTGATTCAGGCCGCCCATATCTATGGATTGATCGTCATTAAATTCTTTGAGGGGGATTAACGATTCACGAATCACTATTGTAATGCGTCACAAATCCCTTTCCTTTGATTGTCATTCCGGGCTTGACCCGGAATCCAG
>VGSS01000187.1 GCA_016874935.1 Deltaproteobacteria bacterium
CAGGGAGATGATCAGGAGACCGGCTGGAAGAACGATCGCCAGGACCACGAAGAGCGTCATTGTCAGGGCCGAGAGAACCTTCTTTTTCTTTAAAAGACGCTGGAGTCTCAGAAAAAGGGGGTAGAAGGCAATGGCCAGAAGAATCGCCCATACGATCGACGCCAAAAAGGGAGAGAGGACCTGATAGAGGTAGTAAAATGTAAGAGCGGTGAGAAAGAGTATGAAGACGAGAAAGATGTGCTCTTTTTTCATAATTCATTCTGCCTTTTTGTAGGTATGATTTTAAGCGTCTATCGTCTATCGTCCATCGTCCTCAATCTGTGTTCCCTATGGCTTCTCACCAGATAGATCAAAGGAAGACTTACAAAAGTAATGGCCATCTTAACAATATACTGGCCTTCGATTAAGGGCCAGATTGGCATGAGGCCATAGAAAGCCAGCGTAATGAAGACGACGCTGTCCACGCCGGTTGAGATCGTATTGCTTACCAGAACCCTCAACCATTTTGGACCACGGATGTGGGTTTTCCAGAAGGCAAAAATCTCCGCATCAATAAGTGAACTGATCAGGTAGGCCGTTAAACTGGCAAATACAATCCTTGGGGTGCTTCCCAGGACGCTTGCATAGGCTTCCTGTCCGGAATAAAACGAGGCTGGCGGGAGAAGAACCGTAAATTGAGCATAAGCGGCAAGGAGGATGTTGGCGATGAAAGCAGCCAGGATCACCTTGTGGGCTCCCTGTTTGCCCATCGATTCGTTGATCAGATCGATCAGGGTGAAGGTCAGGGTATAGATGAAGATGGCCGCCGGGACGACGATGCCCCCGATCTGAACAGGTTTGGAGGCGGTCACATTGGCGATCAGCTCACAAGCGATATAGAGCCCAATCAGGATCGTATCCATTTCGGAGGGATTATTCCTTTGCACGCAGAAGAAGAATGGGGGTCTCCGCCCGCGTTAAGATCTTAAGGGCGATGCTTCCCAGAACCCACCGGGTAATTCCTGATCGGCCATGGGTGCACATAACGATGAGATCGGCCCCGTTCTCTTTTGCAAAATCTATGATCTCCACAGCCACCTGCTGACCTGTCTTCACCGTGGCCGAGACCTTGAGGCCCCTCTGTTTCAACTCCTCTGCCAGGCCCAGGAGATGCCGCTCCGCCGCCTCCTTCTGCTTCTCATCGATGATCAGGGGCGTGACCAGTTCGGGCGATCCATAGATGGGCATAAAGGGAACGACCTGGAAGAGAATGATTTCAGAGCCAAAGGCATGGGCCAGTTTCTCAGCCTGAGGGAGAGCTTTTTTTGCCAACTCCGAACCATCGAGAGGAACTAAAATCTTCTTATACATACCCCACCTCCTTCAAAAAGATTATTACTTTTTATCATCCATCATTCCAATATTCCATTACCCCGGTATTCCAATTTATACCAATTTTGCTCTCATTAGGCAACAGAAAAGAATATTGGAATTTCCGTTAAAAAGGGAGGGGAGATATCGAAAAAGCCGATTTGACTTCTGTCGTCAAAAAGTGGAAATTAATATGTAGGTATCAATTTAGCTCTTTGAAAAAAGGCATTAAATAGAGCTTCTCTTAGGTTGTTTTTCCTGCGAAAGCAGGAATCCAGTTTTTTTTAAAGCCTCTCTGGATTCCCGCCTACGCGGGAATGACAGGCGAGGTGATTTTTCAAAACGCTAAAGTAATACAAATGTAGACAAACCTTCTCCAGCCGCTTAAGAACATTTTTGTAAAAGATCGATATCGTCCGTCTGATAGAGAGATATTTTAAGAAATTGAGATTAAAATTGTCCAACAGGAGGAGAGGAATGAGCGAGGTTCGCCTGACGGCAACGGTTAAGAAAGCGGGTTGAGCGGCGAAGATCGGTCCAGGGGACCTGGACCAGATTGTGAAAGGGCTGGATATTCCAGAAGACCCGAAGGTGTTGGTGGGACTCGATACCTCGGATGATGCCGGGGTCTATCAACTCAATGAGGAGATGGCTCTGGTTCAGACCGTGGACTTCTTCACCCCGATCGTGGACGATCCTTTCACGTTTGGCCAGATCGCCGTGGTCAATGCCCTGAGCGATGTCTATGCCATGGGAGGGACGCCGTTGACCGGGATGAATTTAGTGGCCTTTCCGATCAAGACCCTCTCTCCTTCAATCCTGCGAGAGATTCTCCTCGGAGGGCTTTCTAAAATGAAGGAGGCAGGAGTGGCTCTGGTAGGAGGCCACTCGATCGAAGATCCGGAGATTAAATATGGTTTGTCTGTGACGGGATTGATCCATCCCAAAAAGATTCTTACCAATGCTACGGCCAAGGTTGGGGATAAGTTGGTGTTAACGAAAGCCCTCGGTACAGGAATCATTGCCACAGCACTGAAGGGCCAGATGGCTTCTGAAGAGGCGGTCCGTAAGATCGTAGAGAGTATGGTCACTCTGAATCGAACGGCCTCGGAGTTGATGAAAAGATTCGGGGCCCATGCCTGCACGGATATCACCGGGTTTAGTTTCATCGGCCATGCCCTGGAGATGGCGACCGCAAGTCAAGTGGGGATGGTGATTCAATCAAAAGCGATTCCCGTCTTTCCTGAGGCCATGGAGTATGCACAAATAGGACTGGTCTCCGGAGGGGCGCACTCCAATCGCCAATTTTTCTCCTGTAAGGTGGAAGTCGATTCCAGCGTATCCAACCTTCTGATGGACATCCTCTATGACCCTCAGACCTCCGGCGGACTCTTGATCTCTTTACCTTCCAATGAGGCGGAAAGATTGGTCGAGGCACTCAAAAGAGAAGAGACGATCGATGCATACATCATAGGTGAAGTGGTCGAAGAACCCCTCGGGAAAATTCAGATCCTTTGAACCTTCATTCCCCCCAATCTAAATTTTTTATTGCAATCGTACAACAATTAAGATAACTAAAGTCTTGCACTTTTTAGTACGTGCATAAAAAAGGCTGTTATCCTAAAATAGGCTAAAGAAAGCGCGACCTTACCTTAGCCCGGAAAGGAGAACAGCCAATGAGAATCCAAAATGCCAGACAAG
>VGSS01000188.1 GCA_016874935.1 Deltaproteobacteria bacterium
AATGTCTGCTGGGTCCTGATGTTATCTCCGGAATCTAACTTGTACTTCAGTTTGGTTCCTGCGAGAAAGTGATTCAGAAGGGTTGTCTTGCCTACGCGCCTGGGGCCGTAGAGAACGAGAACCTTGCTCGGCTTAATCAATTTTTCAAGACTGTATGCACGCTCGATCATGAAATAAGCCTACCACAATTCCATAAATTTGTCAAAATATATGGAGTCATTGTCCATAAAGTTTTATTAAATGCTGAGGCATTCTGGGCTCAAATTAACGCAAATTGGCGCTTTCCTCCTTTTCCTCTCCCCGAGCTAGCATGTTTGCTTTGATCCAACAACCGCTGGGAGTGTAAGTAGCTTGCCAATATACGCACCTTACCCCAACTGAAGATATCTGTTTGAAATATTCAATTTCAGGATAGAATTAAATCTCGCTTACAGGAAGGAGGTCAGTAGTGGGACAATGGATAAATTTATGGTTTACCTCCTAAACACGATATCCCCATAGTAAGCGATGGCGGATTCTCCGGTGTTGTCTGTATCGGTCATGATGGCTACACCCGAGATCATCGGTGGCTCATAACCAAAGGCCTTCCTGAAATCCTCATAGAGATTTCTCTCTTCATTCACCCACTGGTTCAATTTGGTTGCGCCACTTTCGACCACAATCATCATTAGCCGGTCGGTGTAGGGATTGGGGAAGAAGCCACCCACGGGAGCCGTGCTCTCCCAGATATAATTGATGGCGGCAGTGGGCGGGTACTGGTCTTAGAACCCAATTGTAATGGGGCATAGATTCAGATTCAAGCCATTTTTTACTTGATATTTGGATGGGGGGCGTAATATAAATTGATCAATCCTTCATGAATGATTCGTCAACCACGAACAATGAAAATTAACCATGTATTTATCCTCCCCCTTGATGGAGGAGGATTGAGGTGGGGGTGGACAGAACATAACCCCCCTCACCCCCACCCTCTCCCACCAAGGGAGAGGGAGATCATAGAGTTATTTTCTACTCAATCCTAAGAACTTTATTACCACAGGAGGTCCGCATGGAGCAGAAGATTGTCGATGGATATAGGTTTCTTCCGCCGGGGCTTAAGGCATGGGTGAGGACATTTATTCCCGATGAGGAGTATAAGGGAACAATTCCCTGGACGCCACTGTCAAAACCATTGAGTCAAACGACTCTTGCTTTGGTAACCAGCGCGGGGATCAGCCTGAAAATGGACCCTCCTTTTGATATGGAAAGAGAGAAGCGAGAACCCATCTGGGGCGACCGCTCCTACAGGAAGATTCCTCGAGGGACAACCGAAAAGGAAATCGATGTCAATCACCTCCATATCAACACCAACCTCGTCAAACAGGACATCAATGTGATCCTTCCATTAGCCCGAATGGCCGAGTTTGAACAGGAAGGGATTATCGGCCGCCTCGCTCCGACTGCCTATTCGTTCTATGGCTTTCAGTGGCAGAATACCGACTTTCTTAAGGAGGCCATTGAACCGATTTCAAAACATATGAAAACCGAGAAAGTGGAGGCAGTTCTTCTCACCCCCGCCTGACCTTTCTGTTGCCAGTCCGTTGGACTGGCCGCAAGGGTTTTGGAGGAGGCGGGATTTTCCACCCTGCTTCTCAGTCCAACCTGGGAGTTCACCCGGGCTGAAGGCATTCCAAGAATAGCCGCAATTGAACATCCTTACGCCAGGCCCGTCGGACAGATAGGGGACCAAGAAGGACAGAGAAGGGTTTTACTCAAAGCCCTCTCTGTTTTAGAAAAGGCCAAGAGGCCGGGAGAGGTCTTTCATCTTCCCTTCACTTGGCCAGAGGATCCAAGGAAGACAGACTGGCAACCGCCCGAGATGTCTCCTTTGATCCAGTTCTATCTGGAAGAAATAAGACAAGCCAGAAAAGGGTAATGACCGGCTCCCGATTATAAAAGGTTAGTTCCTCTTTGCCTTCTTTCGAGGAGTCTACTCTAAAGTAGACTCCTCGTTGTAATTCTGTATTCCTGCTCCATCAAGGCCGAGCCTACTTGCACACTATGAAACCTTATTAAAAACTTCCACAGCCTTCCGTAATTCTTGAGCCTCTTCATGGGAAAGCCAGCCCGAAAGCTCCCTGACGATTTGTTCACGGCCTTTAACGAGACCCATTTTTTCATCCACCGTTTCAAGGATAAAGGCTTTCTTCGTTTTTTTGCTTTTTGCAGCCTCCTTTTTAATCATTTCATCTTTTCCGAACATGTGGTACGTGAGGTGCGTCCCTTGATGGCCTCCGTTTGATCCAATTTGGTTATAACGGACTACTTACCGACGCCTGGCCCCAATTCTTGGTTCATACGTCTTGTCCCTAACCATCTGGAATTTGATTCAAGAAGAGATAGATTGATCAGCGAGTCGGTAGTTTAAATCCATTTTATGAAGATTCCTTACCCCTGTTCTCCTTTTAGAAGGGGTCCCAACGACGGAGGTATTATTTCATAAACTGATAATTTTCACCTACGTTATATACTCTTAGAGGGGGAGGTTATACCTCAAAGAGTAAGGTAGAAAAAACTTTATTTATAATCTACCATAAAAAGAAACCTCCTGTTAAAAGATAAGAGCAAGCGCGACCAAACTCAAATTCTTAAGAGGAGGTTTCTATGGATGAAATCAACCGTAACCGGCTGGAGGAGTTTCTTCAACCGAGGAAAGAGGCCCCTCTATATGGAGGTACGGAGGGGACATCCGATGTGTGTCCTCCTTGCGAATCCTCTTTCAAGGTATTATCCTTCCTTCACCAATATTGATGTAAGGTGGAAACCGAGGGGGAGAGGTGATGCGTCGCCCCCTTTCGGAGGACTCCCTTAACGCGAAGGGGATACCGGAGTGATGAAGAGATTTTTAGAGAACAATCGTCTATTCTACGGTTGGTATATCGTCGCCGCAGCCTTCATCATCCTCTTTTTCAATTCCGGCGCCCGGTATGCCTTCGGGGTCATGTTCAAACCCATGATCGAAGAATTCGGATGGAGTCGGGGATCGGTTTCGCTCGTAT
>VGSS01000189.1 GCA_016874935.1 Deltaproteobacteria bacterium
GAAGTGAATTTCACTTATTATACCCTTCCTTCTCAGAAGAGTTTTGCGGCCATGTCCCAGAAGACTTCAGATGATTTTGAATTCGTGGTGAAAGCCTACAAAGGGATGACCCATGAGATTCGTGACAGGGAAACAGGAGAGTTGATTAATAATGAGGAAACCTTTAAGAAATTTAAATACAGTCTCGAGCCTCTGAGGAGTAAGGGCAAGTTAGCGGGTATCCTGGCCCAGTTTCCCTACGGGTTTTTCCCGAACAGGGAAAATTTTGGCTACCTCGAAAAGTTTAAAGAGGAGATGGGAGATGTTCCCCTTGTCTTCGAGTTCCGGAACGAAAACTGGTTTAGAGACACAACTTTCGAGTTATTAGAAAAGAAGGGGATTGGGTTTTGCATTGTGGATGAGCCCAAACTTCCTAAATTGATGCCGTACATTCCAAGGGCCACCTCGGAGATCGGCTATTTTAGGCTCCATGGGAGAAATCCCAGCTGGTTCAATGTACCCGCCTCGGTGAGATATGATTACCTCTATAGTGAAAAAGAGTTAAAGGAGTTTGTCCCGGACATCCAGGATATTTCGAAAAAGGCGGCAAAGACTTTTGTCTTTTTCAATAACTGTCATGCTGGCTCCGCAGCTAAGAATGCAGCCCAGATGGCCAAGCTCCTATCGGAGCAGTAAGGAGTTCGGAGTTCAGAGTTCGGAGTAAAAGAGATTAAGGATTTAAAACTCCGAACTGCGAACTAAACTACTCCGAACTTCGACGGGAGGAGTAAACCGTGATCGAGATTGATTTTAAAAAAGGGGACGGGTTGATTCCGGTGATCATTCAGGATGAGGCAACCCATCAGGTGTTGATGTTAGGCTATATGAACCAGGAGTCCTGGGAAGAGACGCTGAAGACAGGGAAGGTAACCTTCTGGTCACGCTCCCGTAAGAAACTCTGGCTAAAAGGGGAGACCTCTGGTCATGTGCAGGAGGTGAAAGGGATCTATCTCGACTGCGATGGAGACACACTTTTAATTAAAGTCAATCAGGTCGGAGAGGCAGCCTGTCATACGGGTTTTCAAAGTTGCTTCCATAACCACTATGAAAAAGGTAAGTGGAAGATTTCTGGGAAGAAAATATTTGATCCGAAGGAGGTATACGGAAAGTGAATATACTGAAATTGGGAATTCCGAAGGGGAGTCTTGAAAGCGCCACGATCGAACTTTTCAGGAAATCAGGCTGGAAGATCCTGGTCAGCTCGCGCAGTTACTTCCCCATGGTAGATGATGAGGAAGTTCGCTGTACATTGGTCCGGGCTCAGGAGATGTCAAGGTTCGTAGAGGCAGGCACATTGGATGTTGGGCTAACGGGAAGGGATTGGATCCAGGAGAACGGTTCTGATGTTGTCGTTGTTCAGGACCTGGTCTACTCTAAGACGAGTACAGTTCCCGCTCGATGGGTTCTGGTCGTTGCAGAAGATTCTCCCATCCGTAGCATCAAGGATTTGGAAGGAAAGAAGATTTTTACGGAACTGGTCAGTTTTACCCGGCACTATTTCAGTGAAAGAGGGATAAAGGTCGATGTGGAGTTCTCATGGGGAGCGACCGAAGGAAAGGTGATTGAGGGTCTCTGTGATGCGATTGTGGAGGTGACCGAGACCGGAAGCACGCTTCGGGCGAACAAACTCCGGATCGTGGAGGAACTGCTTCAGACCAATACCCAGCTCATTGCCAATCGTAAGGCCTATCAGGACCCATGGAAAAAGGAAAAGATTGAACAGATATCGCTTCTTCTCCAGGGAGCCCTCCGTGCGGATGGGATGGTAGGGGTTAAGATGAATGTTTCAGCCAACGACTTGAAGAGTGTAATCGAAATCCTTCCAAGCATCACAGGACCTACGATCTCCAACCTCTTTCAGAGCGACTGGTTTGCTATAGAAGTGATGGTTTCCGAGAAGGTGGTGAGAGAACTCATCCCGAAATTATTAAAACGGGGTGCCGTAGGAATCATCGAATACCCCCTCAACAAAGTCATCTGATTTTCGATTTGCGATTGCCCCAGGACCACTTCCGATGAGGGTGAATGAGATTTGTAATAGAAAAAAGAGAACTATGTTTCTAACCGCCCCGATTACAATGAAAAGGTGTATTTAACCAGGAGGTATCCATGGGATTCCCAATAAGAAACCTAAATGACCTCTTAAGAGTGGAACAACGCTCTACTTCGATGTGGCCGTACCCAATCAAGGCCTTCTTCATCTATACAAATAAAAACAAACAATTTAGTTCTTTTATTCGAGACAAGTTCTTATGGCTCGACCGTGTCTCAGGGAGTGTAATTTTCTATCTAATTAACACCCCACCAAAAGAGTGGTTGGAGGTCGCACAAGAAAGAACGTACTGGAATCATTTCATTCAGATGTCGGGAGGTAACATTCGCTATGATGATAGAAACGTTCATGAGGTTGCTGACTATTTTGGCGTGAACCGATCTTCGATACCGTGCGTTATTTTATTCCGGTCTCTGCAAGAAAGCGAATATATCGCCCTGTCTGGATTTGGCTCACTTGGTTTAGAAGAATTAAGACTGGTATTTGAAAAAATATTCAAGATCACCGAAGAATTTCTCAGATACCCTGATAGGCAAAACCAAGACTACGTGAGGCTGTTAACGGCCCGTCTTAGGCCATTCAAAATCAACACAAATTTTATTCATCGCGAAGATACTAATACTACAGCGACACATTGATTTTGAATAGTTTCGCCTTGGCGACAGCCTTCTTTCTGTGAGAGATATATGCAACATGGTTATGATGAGTGTGGTATTTGATAATTTCTATGGCTCCTTTCAAAGTCA
>VGSS01000190.1 GCA_016874935.1 Deltaproteobacteria bacterium
AATCCGGCGGTCCCCTCTGCCAATCGGACCTCTCCTACAAGAAAGGCGACAAAATAAGTCACATAGATATTATAGGCCAACCCAAAGATGAAATAGACAAGAAAGATCGCCGGAAGTGTGAGGCCGCTTCCCCTGGTCCCGATTGATCCTGGACTGCTCCCTTGGTCCACCTTGAGCAAAGGGGAGTCCGTACGAGATGGTTTCTCTTGTAAGAAAATGAATGAAATAAGGCCGACCCAAAAAGTAATCAAGGCCAGAAGAAACCAACACTCCTTCCATGCCTCCCCGCCCAGAGTGGAGAGGAGATAGGGAAGCAGAAGGCCTGTGATGACGATGCCGAGTCCGGTCCCCCCTGTCACAATCCCTAATGCGCCGCCCAATCTCTTTCTTTCAAACCATGTCATGGGCAGGGTGGTCATGGAAATATGAGCTCCTCCTGCAGCGCCTCCCATGGCAAAAGTAAAGAAGAGAAGAGGAATAAATTCTGACAGCCTGCTGATAAAGAACATGGAGATTGTCCCGCATAACAATGAGGCGATAACAATTCTTTTAGAGCCGAACCGTGTCGCCAGAATTCCCCCGATCAAAGAAAAAAGGAGGTATCCCATCAGGATGCCTCCGCTCAGAAGCCCCATCTCGAAGTAGTTGAATCGAAGGGACTCCCTCATGCTGGGGAGCAGGATGGGATAGGCAAAACGGCCAAACCCCAGACCTGCCATCTTCACGAGAACGCCCACTCCGACAATGACCCAACCGTAGTGAATCGGTTTCATCGTTTTTGACCTTAACTCCGCTGTATTGACGAAGTCAACCCTTTTTTGATATGGATAAATCGAGACCAGAGAAAGGAGAAAAGGTCAATGAAGGAAATGGTTCATCAATCTGTTTTAGAAGTGGTCCAGGGAGACATCACCCAGCAGGATACCGAGGCCATCGGAAATGCCGCCAATTCTCGCCTCGCAGGAGGCGGCGGAGTGGATGGCGCCATCCATAGGGCTGGTGGACCTACGATTATGGCTGATCTTAGAGCGAAATATACCGGCTGTCCCACGGGGTCGGCCGTCATTACGGGTGGAGGGAATCTAAAGGCAAAATATGTGCTTCATGCTGTTGGTCCCATCTACTCCGGATCGCCCAAAGATGCTCAACTCCTTTCGAGCGCCTATCGAACGTGCCTGGAACTATGCACCCAACATAAAATCTCTTCGATCGCTTTCCCTTCGATCAGCACCGGTGTCTATGGATATCCCGTGGAGGAGGCATCCCGTGTCGCTTTAAAGACAGTAAAGGACCATCTGAAGGACCACCCCGAAATCAAACTGGTAAGATTCGTCCTCTTCGATTCAAAAACTCACAGCGTCTACGAGGAGGCGTTGAGGGAATTGACCAAAACCACTTAAATTAAATTCTAATTGTAAATTGTCAAACATTAGAATACTCTCCCATCATCACCCCAGGATCTTTTTTAAGGCTTCTTCAGTCTTTCTTCCTCTCGGTCCTTCTCCTGGGAGATAGAGCATCACCCCTTTGCCACTCTTTAAAGGGACGATTTCAATCTTACCGTCCGAAGCCATCTTGCTGGTGAATTCAATCGGGTCGTTATGGAAATGTTTCCGAAAGGCATCGTTGAATCCGCTGAAGACGCTGTGGATTCCCTTGTAGGGTTCCTTTCTCAATTTCTTAATCCCCTCGATGACAAACTCCTCTCCCGTAAGGGGATGACTTCCCGACTCAACAATTATTCGGATGACCTCTTCAGCCGAAGGCCTTTTCGGAGCCTCTCCTGGGAGAAAGAGCATCACCCCACCTTTAACGGGTCTGGTTTCTATCTTTCCCTCCGCAGCTAACCGGTTCGTGGCCTCCACAGGATTGATCCCGAAATACTTCCGGAAGGCTTCGTTAAAACCACTATAGACGCTGTGGATGCCCCGAAAGGGGGCTTTCCTCAATTTCCTAATGGCCTCGACGACAAATTCCTCTTCCCTGAGCTTCTTTTCCTCCGCCACCATAAGCCACCCCCTTTCTGAAATTGGATTAAATCCCATCCCATTGCTGTAAAAAGATTAGAAACTTTTAATCTTTTTTTAATCTTCCTCTAATGTGAGTTGTGTATACTTGTTCTTAACAAGAGATAAAAATCTCTTTCCTCCTCCTTAAAAACCCTAACCCAATTAAATCCACCGAGCCAAAGGCTCGGTGGATTTTTTATTGCAATTGATTGAAATCGAACCCCTCTTTCAAGATCGAACTCTTCAGATCCTTGATGTCCGCCTCCTTTTCGATAGCGTTGAGCAATTCTGCCCTTCCTCCGGTCTCTCCAAGCAGGATACAGCCGACGATCTTATCTTCCTTGAAGGTGACCTTACAGTAACTGCATTTCTCGCGGTCGCTTCTCACCACACATTCGAACTTCCCCTCCGCATCGATCTCTCCGATGGAGGTGAGATCAATCCCGACTACCTTAAGGGTATTGGAAACCACCGTGCCTTCATAGGACTCATTTCCTCCCGCCATATTGACTCCGGCAATCTCACCCTGCTTCTGGGCGGCCGGCCATACCCCATAAACACGACCCCGATGTTCCGCCACATCCCCGGCTGCAAAGATGTCCTTGGTTTTTGTTTCCAACCGGTCATTGACCAGAATTCCATTCTTCATTTCCAGCCCCGTCTTTTTGGCCAGTTCGATATTCGGCCTCACCCCTGCGGAGATGATCGCCATCTGGCCTTCAACGATCCTGC
>VGSS01000191.1 GCA_016874935.1 Deltaproteobacteria bacterium
GTGTTAGCGTGATAGAAAGGCCCATTAAGGTGGAGCCTCAAGAACATAACCGCTTCCGGTTCTGGGGTGTAATCCCTGAACTGGAAAGCCGGATACTGCGAGTTATAACTTTGAGTGATAAGAAGACTATTTACAATGCCTTTCTCGATAGGAGGTTTAGACCATGAAACTAAACTATTATCCGGAGACCGACTCCCTCTATATCGATCTTTCCGAGAAAACAAGCACGGAGAGCCGCGAGATTTCCGAGGGCATTGTTCTTGACTATGATGCTGAGGGCAATCTGGTAGGTATCGATATCGACAATGCCAGCACAAAAGTTCAGCTAAAAGAGTTAAGCCTCCGGAAACTACCAGCAGAAATAAAGGCAGTGGCATAACAAGCGGGTTGAGGTGAGCGTAAATAGCCCTGCCTCATTTCAGGGTGAGTGTCCGCCGCCTCGCCCTTGTCGTTCGGTGTTGTAGGATGAAGAAAATATCGGCAGTCGATATAGAAGGGGCCTTGGGGTCACACCTTCAAAATTCATTAAGAAAGATATGCCCGGAATTGCAAACAATACATAACCTATTCGCCATCCACTTGAACAATGGCTCCTTCGCCCTGGGCTAATCCTCCGCAGATGGAGGCTACCCCGATTCCTCCGCCTCTTCTTTTCAGTTCATAGATCATCGTCAGAAGGATTCTCGCTCCGCTTGCACCGACCGGATGGCCGATGGCGATGGCCCCGCCGTTGACATTTGTCTTCTCTAAAATCGATTTCATCTTTTCAGGATCGCCGTTGGATAAAATCTTTGCGCTGACCAACGGCATGGCCGCAAAGGCTTCGTTCACTTCGATCAGATCGATCTGATCAATTCCAAGGCCAGCTTTTTCCAAAACCCGCTGGATGGTAAAACCCGGAATGGCCGCAATCAACCTCGGAGTGGTGGCAGTCGCTATCATGGAGACAATCCTGGCCAAAGGCTTGAGGCCCTTCTCTCTGGCCTTTTTCTCGCTCATGATCAAAACGGCTGAAGCGCCCGTATCAAGTCCTGGAGCATTTCCAGCAGTGACAGTTGGGCTCCCATAGACGAGAGGGAGTTTCGAGAGTTTCTCAAGGGTGGTGTCCGGCTTTGGGAATTCGTCTTGTTCTAAAATGATCGGAGGCCTTTTCCCCTGCGGAATCTCAACCCGCATCAACTCCTCGCCTAATACAAACTTCCCCTCTTTAAAAGCCTTTGCATACTTCATCTGAGATCCGTAGGCCCAGCGGTCCTGATCCTCACGGCTGATTCCATACTCAAGGGCAACCTCTCCGGTATCGACGGAGACAGGGTTGAATCCCTTGTATCCCAGCCCAAAGAGACCATCCCACAGCTCAATGCTGCCCAGCCGGCTTCCCCAGCGCACATATGGAGGAACAATAAGAGGCGCTCGGCTCATATTTTCAGCCCCTACACCTAAAGCAATCTCTATCTCTCCGGCTTTAATCGCCCTGAATCCCAGCCGAACAGCCGCCATCGAGGAACAGCAGGCGCGGTCTAAAGTGATCGAGACAGATTCCCCCGGCAATCCTGCCTTGAGCGTGGCCTGCCTGGCAGGAACATCGGTTTCGAGCCCCACTTCACCCGGGACAGCAACTCCGTAATAGGTCTCTTCAACCTCTTCTCCTTTAACATGGACCCTCTGGAGGACTTCACGTATCACCATCGCCCCAAGGTCGATAGAAGGAATGTCCTTAAGCGTTCCTCCAAATTTCCCAAAGGGCGTTCTCACCGCACTCACCACAACAACATCGCTCTTTTCCATAGTCTCCCCCTTTCCACTGCCGATTCAATAAACCGTTTTTTAAGAACTGTCAATAAAAAAGGGAGAGTTTTTATCCCATCGCCGTCAATTCACCTCTTATGAATCGGTGTTCAGAATTTGTAAACTGAACCAACCTGTTCAGAAGATCAAGGGCTTTCCCTGAATCAATCGATTGTTTGGCCAGCTCAATCCCTTCCTTGAAATCCTTCACCCTTCCGGCAATCACAAAAGTCGATGCCGCATTCAGGGCAACAACCTCGCGCTTCGCTCCTCGAATGCCTTTTAGAATTTCAAGAATGATCTCTGCATTCTCCTCTTTTGTCCCGCCCTTAATCTCTTCGACCTTTCTCCGTTTCATTCCGAAATCCTCCGGTTCGATGGTGTAGCTCTTCATCTTCCCTTCTTTCAATTCAGTGACTTTCGTCTCTCCGGTAATGCTGACCTCGTCCAGCGTATCCTTTCCATGAATCACAAGACCCTTCTGGATCCCGAGATTCATCAAAACAGCGGCCATCCTCTCTGTCAGAGTCGGATCATAGACGCCCAATACCTGGACGGTTGCTCCTCCCGGGTTGATGAGAGGATCTAAAAGATTAAAAAGTGTTCGGATGCCGATTTTTTTCCGAAGGGCGATGAGATGATCCAACCCATTGTGGACCAGATGGTCGTGGAGAAAGCAGATGCCCAAGGCATTAAAACATCTTCCGAGTTGACTGGGGGTCAGATCGAGATGAACCCCCAATGCTTCAATCACGTCGGCGCAACCGCAGAGAGGCGGAGCAGGCTTCTTCACACATTTGGCCACCTTCAGACCTCCTCCTGCCACAACCAGGGCGGTTGCCGTTGAGATGTTGAATATGGCGGTCTCCCCTGAAAAATCTTTTGCCGTGCTCAGGATGGTTTCCCTCTCGACCGTAATCTCCTCCCGGTCCAGGCAGACAGCCT
>VGSS01000192.1 GCA_016874935.1 Deltaproteobacteria bacterium
GGGTTGTTCGAGTGACCGATCGGGCTAAAAAGAAAGGATTGATCATCAAGACCATGGGACAGGCCCTCGAATTTGCCCCGCCTCTCATTATCCGGAGAGAGGAGATCGATGAAGCGATCCGGATATTGGATGAGTGTATTACTGAAGAGGAGAAAGAATTGAGTTTGTGACATTGCGCAGTTATTAAGATTCTCGTATCACTTTAGGGCTTTGAAAAAAACATCTAATCCCCCTTCATCCCCCTTTGCCCGCTGCGCCAGCGCACGCGCGGCGAGTCAAAAGGGGGAAATCCTTTTTCCTCCCTTTGCCAAAGGGACTGTGTCGCAATAAGGGAATTGATAAAAATGTCATCCTGAACTTGGTTCAGGATCTAATGAATTCAACCAATTGCGAAACCCTGAAATAAATTCAGGGTGACAAAATAGTGATTACGACACAGCTTCAAAGGGAGGAGAAGTATTTCTAATCTGTGTAATCGGCCCCCTAATCAATGGAATCAGAGATTTCCAAGCTTTCCGGGAAATCTCAAAAAACTCTTGACAAGGCATTCGCCTTTCAGTAATATTGAGGTAGTTTTTAAAACGCTGTTCTGCATATAGAATACCCGTTTAGGTGATCGCTCTTGTGAAAACCCTTCCCCAAGAGAAAAAGGAACCGAACAAGAAGCCGTCCTCCTATCAGCCCGTTGTCCCGGCAGTGGAACAGGCCTCTCGAATCCTTCTCTGTTTGGGTAAAAAATCCAATTTCAAGATGGGGCTGACCGAGATATCAAAAGAAGTCGGGATTCATAAAAGCAAAGGCTTCTCCATCCTCAACACCCTTGGCCGGTTCGGGTTTGTGGAAAAAGACCATCAGACTAAAACGTATTCTCTGGGAGTGGGGCTTCTCTCTCTTGCGCGTCATGTCCTGGATAATCTTCATTACCCAGAGGTGGTATCCCCTTTTCTTCAGGAGATTGCAAACGAGACCAGCGGCACGGCCCTTTTCGGGCTAATCCAAGGGGAGCATGTCATCGTATTAGGCAAACACGAAGGAAATCTAAATATCGGGTTTACGGCTCGGCTTGGGCATCGGTTCCATATCACGTTGGGCGCTCATGGGAAGGCCATTGTCGCCTTTCTGCCAAAAGCCGAAAGAGAAGAAATATTGTCAAAGAAGAAAGTCTATTTCTTCTGGGACCCATCCCGTATGAATATGGAACTCCTGAGGGAAGAATTACGCGAATGCAGGGAGTTAGGTTACGCACAGGATATCGGCGGAATCACTCCTGGAGCCAGTGTGGTGAGCGCTCCATTGTTTGCCAATCGTGACAAATTGATCGGATGCCTCATCCTCATCGGAACCTTTCCGGAGAATAAGATTTTAGAATACGGACCCCAGGTGGCTGGCATAGCCCGCCAGATTTCAAAAAAACTCGGGGCCACCGTGGAAACCATCTATCCAAAACCATTGAGAAACGCAAAGAGAAAGGAGAGATAATGAACTTTTGGAATCCATATCTGGAGACGCTTCCCAGGGAGGCCTATGATCAAATTGAGCTTTCCTATTTCCGGAGGATGTTCTCCTTTGCCAAGGAACATTCCGGCCTCTATCGGGATAAATTGAAAGGGATCGAAGAGAAGGATATCCGATCACTCGATGATATCAAAAAGATTCCCTTCACTGAAAAAGAGGAGATGAGGAAATACCAGGAGGTAGAGCCTTTCCCTTACGGAGGGCTTCTGGGAGCGCCTATTGAAAAGGTGACCTCCTTCAGGCAGACCAGCGGCACGACTGGAAAACCAATTTACGTCCCTGAGACCTATGAGAGCTGGCAATGGAGGGTTGAATCATGGTGTCATATCCTTTATATGGCCGGGTTCAGGCCCCGCCACCGCGTCTTTCTTCCGTTCGGTTACAATGTCTATGTCGCCTTCTGGGAGGCCCATTTTGCCTCGGAAAAGGTGGGCTGTGAGCTTGTCCCGGGAGGGGCGCTCGACACGAAAGGAAGGATTCACAAGATTCAAGAGATCCGGGCCAACGGGATGATGAATACGCCGACCTACGGGCTTCACATTGCTGAAGAGGCAAAATCGATGGGCATTGATCCTGCCTCTCTCGGAATCGAGAGGATGCTCTGCGCAGGAGAACCGATGCCGCCGGCAACAAGAAAACGATTGGAAGAGCTCTACCAATGTCATGTCTTTGACCACATCGGCGGGACAGAGCCCTGCGCCTGGGCCGGCATGTGTGAGGCAAAAGACGGGATGCACATCATCGAGCCTTTCTTTTTGGTAGAGATTCTTGATCGTGAAACGCTCCAGAAAGAGGTGGATGAAGGTGAGATCGGAGTGGCAGTGGTCACCCCTCTCGGCAGAAGGTCATTCCCTCTTATCCGATTCAATACGAAAGATCTCGTCATCAAAGGGAAGAATGGCTGTTCTTGTGGAAGAACCTCAAAAAAGATCAAAGAGGTAGTGGGAAGGACCGACGATCTCCGTAAGGTTCGGGGAGTGCTTTTCTCGCCAAAGACCGTTGAGGAGGTGCTGAGGAAGGAGTTTCAGGAGGTCGAAGAGTTTGAAATCATTGTGGAGAGAAGGGGTCTGATGGATGTCATCACGCTCAGGGCTGAGGCCAATCCAGGGCTCACTG
>VGSS01000193.1 GCA_016874935.1 Deltaproteobacteria bacterium
TTGCCTCTTGAGATGACGTGATACAGAGCCCCTGGAAAATGAATCCGAGGTTTTCGGGCCATGGCCATCCTATATCAAAACACCACACTTCTGTCAATACCGAGTTTCCGTGGCCTGACCCTAAAATCTTGCTAAATAACAAAGAGAGTCTGAATCATATCCTATAATTTCAGTTGGTTTTAGTCTTGAAAATCAGAAATTACCACCTTGTGAATTTGAATAATCCATTTGAATAATAATGTTATATTGCTTATAATTAAACCCTAATCTTTATTATTGAGAGGTTGTAATGAATAGAAAAAGCGAAGTGCTAATCGATTTTGAAGCGTTTCTCTTAAAATCGGGAAGCATTCCCGAAGACAAGATCAAGTTCTACATCTACTGGGTTCGGCGATTTCTGAAATTCTCCAATTACCAACTCGAAAATATCGACACGGAACACATCTCCCAGTACCTGGATTCCCTTGAGGCTGATGAAAAGGTTAAAGACTGGCAGGTCGAGCAGGCGGCCGATGCAGTCATCCTCTATGTTGAAAAATATCTCAAAAGGCCATTACAACAAGCCACCCCCCTGGCAAAGGATCCCGGGGAGAAGTCCATCGATCCCCAAGAGTCTCTCCAATGGAAACAAACACAGGAGGAGGCGAAAAATGCTATCCGTCTCCGGCACTTTTCTTTGAGCACCGAGAAGACCTATTTAGGATGGATCGCTCGTTTTAAAACTTTTTTGAAGAATCGAGATCCTCGACTGCTTGAAGCCGATGATATGAAAAAGTATCTTACCCACCTTGCTCGTTTTGCTCGGGTCTCTGCTTCGACCCAGAACCAGGCCTTTAATGCGCTTTTGTTTCTCTATCGCAATATTCTGCATAAAGAGGTTAATGACCTGACCTCTGTGACAAGGGCAAAAAGGAGGGTAAACCTTCCTACGGTTTTAAGCAGGGATGAAGTAAAGAGCCTCCTGTCTCATCTCAACGGAGCATATCTCCTGATGGGGCAGTTGATGTATGGGGGCGGATTACGCCTGATGGAATGTCTCCGATTGAGGATAAAAGATGTCGATTTTGAAAACCATCTCCTCATGGTCCGTTCCGGCAACGGAGAAAAGGACAGGGCTCTGATGATACCGGAAACGATAAGAGAGGGGCTTTCAAAACATATTGCCTCTGTCAAAGAGATCCATGGACAGGACCTGAAGATGGGCTACGGAGAGGTTTCTTTGCCAGACGCCCTTGATAAGAAATACCCGAATGCCCCGAAGGAATGGGGTTGGCAATGGGTGTTTCCTGCAGAGAAATTGTCCGTTGATCCACGAAGCGGAAAGGTGATGCGGTGGCACGTTCATCCCTCTGCGATTCAGCGCACTGTAAAAGAGGCTGTGATAAAAGCCAACCTACCCAAAAGGGCGAGCTGTCACACCCTGCGTCACAGCTTCGCGACCCATCTTCTTGAAGCGGGACATAACATTCGGACCATACAGGAGCTTCTGGGGCACAAGCACGTCAATACAACGATGATCTATACGCATGTGATACGAAAAAAACCTTCAGACATCAGAAGCCCTCTGGATGGGTTGTGAAAAGATGATTGTTCAGATGCGTGATACGGATGATGAGAGATCCCATGATAAGAGTAACTCCCCTTCGCCCCCTCTTGACGTAGAGGCTGTGTCGCAATTATTAATTTGTCACCCTGAATTTATTTCAGGGTTTCGTAATTGATTGAATTCATTAGATCCTGAACCAAGTTCAGGATGACATTTTTATCGATTCCCCTATTGCGACACAGCTTCCTAAGAGGGGGATATTCCTCCCTTTAAGATGAGGAAGGTCAGGTATGGACTATTTTGAGACCGTTAATAAAATGTTTGATCGGAGAGGTTTTTTAAAGAAGATGGCTTTGTTTCTTACGGCGGCAGGGGATTCTATGTTCTCACACGAATCAGAGGCCAAATCATCGCCGGCTATCCCTCTTCGGGAGGCGATGTTTTATAAAACCCTCGATGCCCAAACCGTTCAGTGCCAGCTCTGTTTTCGGAGATGCACGATTCCAGAGGGGCGAAGGGGTTTCTGCAGGGTGAGGGAAAACCAGAAGGGAGAACTCCGAAGCCTCGTTTACGGAAAGCCAGCCGGCCTCCAGATCGACCCGATTGAGCTCGAGCCGATGTATCATATGGTTCCCGGACATAAGAACCTCTGTGTCTATACAGCCTCATGTAACTTCCGGTGCAAGCATTGCCAGAACTGGTCCATCTCCCAGTCGGCTCCTGAACAGATCAGGGCGTTGAAATACACCCCGAAGGAGATCGTTGAAGAAACCCTGAAACAGGGCTGTCAGTCCATCTCCCATAGCATCAATGAACCAACGGTCTTTTTCGAGATGATGTATGAGGTGGTAAGATTAGCCAAGGGAAAAGGACTCCTAACCCTCTGCCATACGAACGGAGGAATGGCCCGAACTCCGATGATTGAACTTCTAAAATTCCTTGACGGGGTGACGGTTGATCTGAAGTCCTTCAATCCAAAATTTTATCAGGATATTTCCGA
>VGSS01000194.1 GCA_016874935.1 Deltaproteobacteria bacterium
TGACCGAAAACCCTCTGCTCGAACCCTATCGGACCGACCCCTTTGCCTGCGCCGCGGTCAACCTCATCCGAAAATATAAGCCCGAAATCGTCCTCTTCGGAGCCACGATTCAGGGAAGGGATTTTGCGGGGAATGTTGCCACCGCCCTGGAAACTGGACTGACAGCTGACTGCACAGGCCTGGAGATCGATCCCGAGACGAAATATCTCAAACAGACACGGCCTGCATTTGGCGGCAACATCATGGCGACCATTCTCGACTACCCCAATTACCGGCCCCAGATGTCAACGGTGAGGCCTAAGGTCTTTCCCATGCCCTCGAGGGATGATTCGAGAAAAGGGGAGGTGATCCGGGAGCCCCTGCCGATGACCGAAGACCAGATTCGGACAAAGGTTCTGGAGTTCATCAAAGGAGCGGAGGCGGTCAATCTGGCTGACGCAGAGATCATCGTTTCAGGAGGCAGAGGGATCGGGAGCGCAGAGAACTTCAAGGTGATCCGGGAACTGGCAGGCGTTCTTGGGGCGGCTGTAGGAGCTTCTCGCGCCGCTGTGGATGCAGGCTGGATCCCTTATGAACATCAGGTGGGGCAGACCGGTCGGACCGTCAGGCCGAAGATCTATTTTGCCTGCGGAATTTCAGGTTCCATTCAACACCAGGCCGGGATGAAGACCTCAGATATCATCGTGGCTATCAACAAGGATCCGGAAGCCCCCATTTTTAAGATTGCCACCTATGGCGTGGTCGGCGACCTCTTCACCATCCTTCCCATGATCCAGGAGGAGTTCAAGAAAAGGTTGGGACGGTAATGCCCCTTCGGGCAAACTCCAAATCCCAAACTCCAAATAATAAAAATTTTAAGGTTTAGGAATTTTGGTGATTGGAGTTTGGTTATTATTTGGTGATGGTGCTTGGAATTTTGGACTTCTCTTCTCCTACGATTTTCTTCTTGCTTTTTCCCCTTCCTTTCATCATAATTGGAAGAAATCATTTTAAGGGGGTTTCCGTCCATGATCATCACATGCGCCTCCTGTTTGACAAAATATGAACTCGATGATTCGAGAATTTCAGAAAAGGGGGCAAAGGTTCGATGTTCCCGGTGTAAACATGTATTCTATGTCGTCTTGCCTCCGGAGACGAAAGAGGAAGTGACTGAGAATTTCGAGTCTTTTGCCAAATATCATGAAGAACTGATGGGGCCGGATCAGAGGAGAATGGGAATTTCGACTCCGGAGGAAGAGGAAGAAAGGGGAAAAGAGGCGGCGCCCAAGGAGGAGGAAGAGGAGAAGGAAAAATTTCTCTTTTCAGACCAGACTCCTACAGGGAAAGTGGAACCCTTTTCTCTTCCGGAATTTGAAGAAGAGGCGAAGACCGAGATCAGGGAAGCCATACCGAAGAAGGCCGCCATTGATCAGTGGAGAATGAGAGGGGAGAGAAGAAAGCCCTCCCGTTTATTTGTCCTTGTGATCGTCATTGCCATTCTGGTATTCGGTCTTTTCTACTTATGGACGGAGATGGAATCCGGAGGGAAACTTTCTTCCTATTTAGAAGATCCCATCAAAAAAGTGACCCAATTGTGGGAAAAGGTCTGGGGGACGGAGAAGAAGGGCCTGGTCGTAAAAGACCTGACTGGATATGAGGAGAAGATGGAAGAATTTCCCCTTTATATTATCGAGGGAAAGGTGGATAACCAATCCCAGAAGATGAAGAAGTTTATCAAAGTGAAAGTGGTCATCTTCGATCAGAACAGGATGAAAGTGACTGAGAAGGAGACCCTTTGCGGCCGGACTGTCGGCCGAGAAGAGCTAAAAAATCTTCCCCCCCGCTTCTTTTCCGGAGAGATGATCATCCAGCCTAAAACGGAGAAGGAGATGATCGCCCCCTCGGGCAAGGCCGTTCCCTTTATGATTGTCTTCAAGGACTTGCCTGCTCAGGCCAAAGAGTTCAAAGTCGAGATCGTCGAAGCCCCCGGCCTCTGATAAAAGTTCGGAGTTCTGAGTTCGGCGTAGGGGCAATAAATGAATTGTCCCTGCGGAGATCTAAATATTGAGGATCTCCTCGGCCTTCGATTTGTCCAGATCCATCACATACTTGATGCCGCTGATTTCCGATGCCTCGGGCGTTAGAGCGGCAATGTCATCCCGGGCTAAATATTCGAGAGAAAATTTTCTACTCCCGGCCATGAGCTGACGAAGCCCTTGAGCAAGGCGTTCGTAGTAAGTGAAAAGGCCAATGGCACCGGTAGGTATTTTCTCAAACTCCGCATCGCCCAATTCTTTCCGCAATGAAGTTGCCGTTACAAAGATTTCATCTTTCGTTTGACCGAAGCGCTCGATATAGACAGGAACCTGACGGATTTCGATCGTTCGGCCAATGGTCTTTCCCACCATGGCCGCAGCGACCGGAGCCCTGGCCATTCCCACGAGCTTGACAAAAGGAGCGCCCAGGGCGAGGGCCTTGAAGATGCTGTCTTCGAAGATGAACCCTCCTCCCAAAGCCAGGGGAGGCACATATTTTTTCTTCAGGTGGAGATAGGAGGCATATC
>VGSS01000195.1 GCA_016874935.1 Deltaproteobacteria bacterium
GCCTCTGATGAGCTTCACATTCGGGTTGTCCGGATGGGGCATGGAGCCATGGCCTGGCGTGCCTCTGGCCTTTAGTCTGATCTGGAAGATGACCTTCTGGCCATTGGAGATGGCATAGCGGTCAGGGACTCCATCATCATTGAGAATAATATGTCCCCCTTCATTGAGGGCGTATTCCGCCACTCTAATAGAAGGGACATTCTCCGTAGCCCATTGAACACCCCATCTACCGCCGGTCTCCTCATCCGCCGTTGCAAAGAAGATCAGGTCTCTTTTTAAGGATATATGTTCTCTTTTGAGGATCAGGAGGGCCATCATCTCGACGATCCCCAGCGATTTGCAGTCGAGGGTTCCGCGGCCATAGAGGTATCCGTCTTTGATGATCCCTTCGAAGGGAGGAACTTCCCAACCTTGCTTCTCAACAGGGACGACATCGATATGGCTGAGAAGAAGAATGGGCCGCTTTGCCCCATCTCCTTTCAGTGTGGCCAGAATACTCCCTCTGCAGGGAGAAGGCTCATAGATTTGGCAGGGAATGGCTTCTCGATCGAAGATTTTTTTAAAAAACTTTGCCCCCTCTATTTCGTTGCCCGGAGGGTTGACCGTATCGATTCGGATATAATCTTGAAGATAGTGAGTGGCTTCGTTAAGTAGGTTGTTCCAGTCCATAAAGCCTCCATTTAAAATTGCAAAATTAGCAATTAGCAATGATCAATGATGATCTCGCAAAAAGTCGTCTCACCGGTGAAAACCGGTGTCCAGGGTTTTGTTAATTATATGAAATTACTGGATGTGCTCGCTCGCTTCGCTCACTCCGCCTCCCTTCGGTCGCCCGGCTGGAGTTTACCCCGTACTTGATACGGGGCCGGAATGACGATCTTTAACTTTTTTCGACTTTTTACGAATCCCTCATAAAAGGGAAATCGAAAAAATACACTGCTAATTTTGTATTTTTCAATTTCCAATTTGCAATGTTCTTTAATCGTTTTCACCAAAGACCGACACGATCCTGAATTGGTTTACATCCACCAATCCCCTGTCCGTGATCTTCAACTCCGGAATGACAGGCAGGGAAAGGAAAGAAAGGGTCATCAAGGGGTCTGGAAGTTTGCATCCGAGGTTCCTTATTACTCGTTGGAAGCTCTCCAACTTTCGGTAGACTTGAGAGACCGGTTCATCAGACATCAAACCGGCGATCGGCAGGGGAAGGTCTGCAATCCCCTTTCCCTCCGAGACAACGGCCAATCCTCCGCCCATCTTCCTGATCGTTTCAACAACCTTTAACATATCCTGATCGTTCGTTCCAATGATGACGAGGTTGTGGGAATCGTGGGCGATCGTTGATCCGATGGCTCCTCTCTTTAACCCGAATCCCTGAACAAAGCCGATTCCGATATTTCCTGTGGCCCAATGCCTTTCGACCACGGCTATTTTGAGGATATCCTCTTTAAGGCCGGGATAAGCCACTCCATCTTTTAAAATGATTTTCTTCATCACTTTCTTTGTGACAATTTGATCCGGAATCAATTGGATGACTTTGGCGATGGGTTCTGTGCTTCGGACAACGAAGGAGTCCGCCTGGAGAGGCTTTATCCGAAGAGATTGCTTTCGCTTAATTTTTACCGATGCCGATGGAACGATCGAGCTGAATAACATTTTTCCATTGTCTGACACCAGGATGCCATCTTTAAAAACTTTTTTGACCTGAAACCGACCCAGGTGATCAAAGGAGATAATATCTGCCAGATATCCCGGGGCAATGGCTCCGATGTCATCAAGCCTGAAATATTCTGCGGTATTGAGGGTTGCCATCTGAATTGCCAGGATAGGATCGAGCCCTCTCCGGATCGCTTCTCTCACCATCGAATCGATATGGCCCTCTTCAAGAAGTTCTTTGGGATGGCGATCGTCCGTGACAAAGAAGAACCGCCTTCCGTTTTTAGAGTTGACCAGAGGGAGAAGATCTTTGAGATTCCTTGCGGTTGAGCCTTCTCGCACCATAATCCACATCCCGTTCTTCAATTTTTCTTTTGCCTCTTTTGAAGTGGTGCACTCGTGGTCGGAACGGATTCCTGCGGTGAGATAGGCATAAAGACCTTTCCCAGAAAGGCCGGGAGCATGGCCGTCGATTCGTCTTCCCCCTGCCATCTCAATCTTCTTCATGACCTCCGGATCTCTGTAGATCACACCCGGGAAGTTCATCATCTCTGCCACCCCGATCATCCAGGGTTCTTTGAAAAGAGGCTTCAAATCATTCGCCTTGAGATTGGCCCCCGCAGTCTCCATATGGGTGGCAGGGACGCAGGAGGGAAGCATCACAAGCACATTGAATGGGACTCTCTTTCCAGACTCGGCCATAAAGCGGATGCCCTCTATGCCGAGGACATTGGCAATTTCATGGGGATCGATGACGGCTGTGGTCGTCCCGTGGGGCAGGACAGCCCGTGCAAATTCAGGGAGAGTC
>VGSS01000196.1 GCA_016874935.1 Deltaproteobacteria bacterium
ATCGGGTATGAGCCAGGTCTCTCCCTGATACGCGCCGACAAAGTTCTGGGCTTTAATTTCCCAGTCAGATCCTTCCTGATTAAGGACTCTCTGGAGCTTGATAAAGCCGGTGGGAAGAAGGATTCGGTCATAGGGAGGAGCGCTTCCGAAACCCTGCTGGAGGTCAAAGGGATAAGCTCCCCTGAGAATGAGATATTGAGCGCAGGTTTTCTTGTGGAGTTGCTCGAAGAAGAGTTCGACGAACAAGGCGGCGATATACCGGATCATGTTGAATTTCGGCCTGCCGCTGATCCCTCTTCCTAAAAGAAATGATTCGCCCATTTTGCTCTCCACCACATAGATCAAAGGAGGGAGGGTCGGATCGTTCCGGAAGTTTCTCACCTCCCATGCCCGGGCATGCCCGATGGGAGTGGTACTGACAGGAGTTCCTACGTTCTCCAAAAAGACTCGTTTGGACATCCAATGTCTCCCGAAATTAAAATATCAGTTGCCAAAGTTCAGGTTGAGGTTAAGGTTTAGGTTGAGATTAAAATCAAGCCCTTAACCTTGACCTTAACCTAATCCTAAATGTTTCTATTTGGGTATCACTCCACTCGGAAACTTCTCCGAATAGAATTTCTTCACATCGGGCATCTTCTCTATCAGGCCGACCTTGAACATATCCTTTGCGACATTCTCCCATTTCTTTGGGTTGATATACCCCAAGCCATTTTTCTTCGTATCGGCGTTGATCATCAGAGCCTTCATCGGCGAAACGGCATCCATCTCATGGGCGAAGTCGAGCCCCTCGTTGGTCTTCTTCAAAATATCGAAAGTCTCTTTGGGGTTATCAAGGGCCCACTGAAACCCTTTATATCTTCCTGTCACAACTGCCTGGACGACCTCCGGATGCTTCTTGAGTATCTCCTCTGTAGTGAAGAGAACGTTATCCATCCAGTCGATTCCCAGATCCTTATAGTCGGTTGTGTAAAATGTCTTTCCCATCTTTTTCGTTTCACGCTGGGCGGTGATCAGCTCATTGTATGTCATGGCAGAAGCCAGCGGCCAGGTTCCCGCAAGCCAGGGTTTTATATCTCCGCCCTGATTCTGGATGGTAAACTGCTTCTCCCAGCCTTTTCCCACAGCGCACTTTACCTTGGCATCGTATCCGATCCAGATGCCGAGGTTCCCTTTGATATCCTTTGCCGATTTGATAGGGTTCCAGCTGATGATCCTCATGGCGCTGGTCTGAAAATCGACGCTCACGGCCACGAGGTCGATTCCTTCTTTCTCGCGCGCCCGGATGATATTTTCAGGGTAGTCATTTCCAAAGGCGATATGGCCGGCCCTGACTGCGGCAACCACCTTCTGAATCGGGGAGACACCGGGTCCGCCTTGAACCTCCTTCACCTTCACTTTTCCATAGAACCCCTTGTCCGCTGCGACCCAGCCGCCTGCGGATTCCATATGGATAAACCATGCCTCATGAAGAATCGCTTCCTGTGCCATCGCCGTCAACGGCAAAAGAACCACCAACGCCACCAGACCTAACCATAAACGTTTCATCTTTTCCCTCCTCCTTTTTTAAATTGCGGAATGCGGAATTCGGATTGCGGAGTTAAGCCCCGAAATCCATATTTTCATTCCGCATTCCAAAATCCGAAATCCGAAATTGAGTCACCTCCTTTCCGAAGAGATGTGCCAGGCGATCACCCGTTTCTCCACGAGAGTGATCACTCCGACAAAAGAGAGCCCTAACAGGGAGCAGGCGATAATACTGGCAAAGACACGCGGCGTGTCCATGATATAGATTGCATCCACGATTAAAAACCCCAATCCTTTATAAGCCCCAAAAACTTCACCGACGACCGCGCCAATGACCGCGAGGGTCCATGCGACCTTAAAGCTGGCAAAGATCTGAGGAAGGGCAAAGGGAAATTGGAGATACCAGAACTTTTGCCAGCTGGACGAATGATAGGAATCCATCCATTTCATCTCCGAGGCTCCCACCGAGGCGAGCGATTTAAACGTTGGGCCCAGGACGGGAAAATAGACACAGATGACGGCAGTGATGACCTTGGACCACATCCCGCTTCCGAAGATGATGACAATCGGGGCTGCAATCGCCACAATGGGGGTGCTGTTGAGAATGACCGCATAAGGATAAAACATCTCCTTTAGAGGTCGGAACCAGAGGAAAAAGATTGCGGTCAGAATGGCTGAAAAAGAGCCGATGACAAATCCCAATCCTGCCTCCAGAAAGGTCATCGAAGTGTGTGAGGCAAGGAGTTTGGATTTGGCCATCATATAGGAAAGGATGGTGGAAGGAGCGGGAAGGAGAAATTTCGGGATCTCCAGCCACCTCACCAGAAGTTCCCATAAAAGAAGAATGCCAAT
>VGSS01000197.1 GCA_016874935.1 Deltaproteobacteria bacterium
CCGTTTTCGACATTTTCCCTGACCTTAAAAAATTCTGGAAAACAATGGCTGGTAATTTAAGTGGCGGACAAAAGCAGATGCTCGCCATTGCCCGCCCCCTGGTGAACCAGAACGAATTGCTATTGATTGATGAACCCTCCAAAGGATTGGCTCCCATTATTATTGACCATCTCATTGATTCGATCAACAAATTGAAGGGAATGACAGTGGTGATTCTGGTCGAGCAAAACTTTTATATGGCCAGCAGCCTTGCCAGCGACTTCTACCTCTTCGATGATGGAAGGACGGTCCACCACGGTCAGATGGAAGAGTTGGTCCAAAATGAGGAACTGAAGAAAAAGTATTTAGGAATTTCAGGATAGACGTCCCTCGTTCCCCTCTCTCCCTCTTGAGACTGTGTCGCAATCGCGAGCAAAGGGGGAGAGGCAGTCAGGTTCCAAAGTTTTAGGATGCGGGTCTTTTAGATGATGGGAAATTGTCACTTGTATAAAATCAAATGTTTTCATATGCTTGGCACGCCTGAATCCGAACGGCTAAAGGTTACCGCCCTAAATCTTTTCCACCCGACCGCCTCTCCCCCTTTTCAAAAATGGGGTTTTTTCATATTACGACACAGTCTCCTTGGGGAGAGGGCAAGGATGACGGGTGGTTTGTTCTGGAACATTCAGGAAGAAACGATATGAACCCTTCATGGAAAAGATGGCTTCCAACGCTGATGGTTTTTGCCATCTTTCTGTTGCCCCTTTCATTGATCAGCCCCAAAACCTACATCACCCTAACCATTTCCGGTCTGGCGATGGGGATGCTCCTTTTTCTGGTCGCCTCAGGGTTTTCGCTGATCTTCGGCTTTCTGAGCGTCCTCAATCTCGCTCATGGGGCCCTCTTCACCTGGGGGGCCTACATCGGCTTTACCTCATTTACGCTGATCAATCAATGGACAGGTTGGGGCGGGTCCGATTCCATCTTTTTGAATATCGCCATCTTTCTTCTGGCCCTCATCCTCGCCGGACTCCTCGTTGGCTTATTAGGGATCATCACCGAACGGTTAGTCATCCGTCCTGTTTATGGAAGCCATCTTTTTCAAATCTTTATCACCGTGGGGGCGATGATTGTTCTGGAAGAGTTGGTCCGCATCGTCTGGGGGCCGAATGACGAGGTCATGCCGGTTCCAATCAGTTTTATGGGATCCTGGGATATCTTTGACGTGGTGGTATCAAAGTATCCCCTGATTGCCATTGTCATGGGGCTCATCCTCTATGTCGTCATTTTGATGATCCTGAGAAAAACGAGACTGGGAACCATTGTCAGGGCTGGCGTGGAGAATCCTGAAATGGTTCAGGTGATGGGACACAATATCTACCGGTATTTTACAGGGGTGTTTGCAGTAGGGTCTGCTCTTGCCGCCATCGGAGGCGGAATGTGGGCCACCTTTGTCAAATCGATTCACCCTGCGATGGGGGGAGAGGTCATTATTTTTGCGCTCATCGTAGCCATCATTGGAGGCCTTGGAAGCATCACAGGTTCGGTGGTGGGTGCGCTATTGGTCGGGCTCTCTTATAACTATGTAGCCTATCTGGTGCCTAAGGCGGCGCTCGGCATTACCATGCTGCTTCTGGTCATCATTCTTTCATTTCGTCCGACTGGACTATTTCATGAAGGAACTTGAAATGCTTAGAGCCCATTCCAAATTGAAAATTGTAAATTTCAAAATTAGCAATAAGATTAAAAGAACTTTTCCCCATTTTATGTTTTGAACTATCCATTTTTCATTGGGATGAAGTCCATGACGAACCCTGTTCAACGATTTCGGACGGAAGAGAAAGAGGCTCGTTTCAGAAGTCCTTATTTCTTCCTTAGAATTCTCCTCCTGGCTTTCTTTGTCTTCACTCCCTTTACGTTCCATTCTTTTGAGGTGCTCGATGTCGTTTTAAAGATCATCATTTTTTCTGCATTGGTGGCAAGCTATGATGTGATTCTCGGATATACGGGGATCGTCTCCTTGGGCCATGTCTTATATTTTGGAATCGGTTGTTACTCTGTCGGCATCTTCATGGGGAATCTGGGATGGGTTTCTTATGGTCATCTGGCGCTAGCCTTCTTAATCGCCATTGTGGTCTCGGGAATTCTCTCGGTATTGATCGGCCTCTTCTCCCTTCGCATCCGGGCAATCTTCTTCGCCATGGTCACCCTCGCATTTATGGAGTTTGCCTTCATCCTCTCAAGCCAACTGCGATCCATCACCGGCGGAGACGATGGAATTAGCTTTAAACTTCCGGGGATCTTAGCCGTTGATTACAGCTTTGGACATTTCCTTGGAATCGAGCTCACAGGTAGAATCGTCAGTTACTTTTTGATCCTCCTGATAT
>VGSS01000198.1 GCA_016874935.1 Deltaproteobacteria bacterium
GGGCCTCCTTCAGTTTCCCCTGGGAGATGAGCGCCACATATCCCTGCGCATTACAGTGGAGAGGGCAGGTGGCTGTGCAGGGTGGGGTGCCTCTGCGGTCCATCGTATATTTGAGCGGGACGGCCTGAGGAAAGGGGATATAGATCGCCTTCTTCATCCCGAGACCCATATCGAATTCATTGGGAAGAGTCACCGGGCACTGAGCCACACAGTCCGCGCAGGCCGTGCATTTTGTGACGTCGACATAGCGGGGCTTTTTCCTGACCGTGACCTTGAAATTCCCGGCCTTCCCCTTGATATGAACAATTTCAGAATAGGAGAGGAGATTGATATTGGGATGATTGGCCGTATCGACCATCTTCGGGGTGATGATGCAGGCGGAGCAGTCCAGGGTGGGGAAGGTCTTGTCAAGCTGGGCCATGTGGCCGCCGATGGAAGGGTCCTTCTCGACCAGATGAACTTTAAATCCCTTATCCGCAATGTCGAGCGCGGCCTGCATTCCGGCAATGCCGGCGCCGATGATCAGAGCCTCGGGAATAACTTTTTCTTCTTCAGTCTTCATTAGCCTAAGCCACCTAATTCTTGCTTTCAGGTCTAAATCCGAAATCCGAATATCGGGCGAAGCGTCCTCTTAGGACCAATTCGAAACAAATCCGAAATTCAAATATCAAAATTTAAAACTTCCGGAAACCTCTATTTATTCCAAATTCGTCACTCCGGTGAAAACCGGAGTCCAGGAATATCAGGATCTTCTGGATTCCGGCTTTCGCCAGAACGACATTCTTAGAGGTTGCCTTTCGTTTGGAACATTTGAATTTCGAAAATTGAAATTTGTTTCGAAATTCGGATTTCGTGTTTCGAATTTTCGACTCCCAATTATTTCATTTTTCCGATCAATGCGCTGGCGATTGTGTTTTTCTGGATCTCCTTGGTGCCTTCGTAGATTTCGGTGATCTTGGCATCGCGGTAGAAACGCTCGACTTCATATTCCGTGATGTATCCGTAACCCCCGAAGATCTGGATGGCCTCATCCGCAACTTCGACCGCCACTTTCCCTGCAAACATCTTTGCCATGGAGGTCAGCTTCGGGTCGATCCGTCCCTGGTCATAGTTCCAGGCCGCTTTGTAGATCAGAAGCCTTGCGGTCTCGAGCTTTGTCGCCATATCCGCAAGCTTGTGCTGGGTGATCTGAAACTCGACCAGTTTCTTTCCAAACTGTTCCCTCTGCTTGGCATAATCAAGAGCCCGATCGAAAGCGCCCTGACCAATGCCGAGGGCCTGAGCCGCGATCTCAACGCGGCTCTCATCGAAGAATTCGAGGACCTGATAAAACCCTTTATTCTCCTCGCCAAGGAGGTTGGTTAATGGAACCCGGACATCGCTGAAGGCGAGTTCGGTTGTGGAGGTCATCCGGATTCCCATTTTGGGCGTGATCTCCGTTACCTCCAACCCTTTTGCGCCCTTTTCAACGATGATCGTGCACTGCCCTCGGTAAGGAGGTTTGGCATGAGGATCGGTCTGGCACAGGACGATGAAGAAGTCGGCAAGCGTCCCATTGGTAATAAACGTTTTAGTCCCGTTGATCACATAAGCGTCGCCCTTTTTGATGGCCGTGGTGGCCATCGATGTGATATCGCTTCCGTGGTCCGGTTCGGTATAGGCGCCTCCCGAGATGAATTCTCCACGGGTCACGGGAATGAGATACTTCTTCTTCTGTTCCTGAGTTCCAAAACGGAGGATGACCTCTGAGGAGAAGTCTGCGAGAGTCACAGCAACTCCCACTCCGGAATCCTTGCGGCAGAATTCCTCCACCACGAGGATGTTCTCAGTGATGCCGTAACCCTGTCCTCCAAATTCTTCGGGGAAATGAATGCCGATGAATCCTAATTTACAAGCTTTCTTCCATACCTCTCTGGGAAAGGTGTGGGTCTGCTCCCATTCGAGGATCTTATCCTTATCATACTCTCCCTGAATGAATTCCCTTGCCGCTTTCTGGATGTCTTTCTGTTCCTGCGTCAATTCAAAGTCCATAGGCCACCTCGTCTTATAGTTTCTTAGTCAGATAGTCTTATAGTCTTTTGTGATATGACGAATAGACTAATTGACTATATGACTATATGACGAATATCTCCTAACTTTTTTTCAGCTCTTTAACCTTATCCTTGATCACCGGAATGATTTTAAACAGATCTGCCACGATGCCATACTGGGCAACGCCGAAGATCGGGGCCTTGGGGTCCTTGTTAACGGCGATGATCGTCCCCGCCCCCTTCATCCCTG
>VGSS01000199.1 GCA_016874935.1 Deltaproteobacteria bacterium
CTGTTATCAGGGATATTGAGCTACGGCAACAGGAGATTTATATGCCTGATTTGACAAAAAGTCAACAGCCAAAACTTCTTGATCAAGTTCGGCAGGTACTCCGCCTGCACCGCTACTCCATTCACACCGAGCGATCCTACATGGATTGGATCGTACGGTTTATTCGTTTCCACAACATGCGATCCCGTGAGCATCTCTTCCCCGCCGAAGCCAAAATCGAATCGTTCCTGACAGACCTTGCAGTACGCGCAAACGTTGCTCCTGCCACCCAGAACCAAGCCATGAATGCCCTGGTCTTCCTGTACAAGCGCGTCCTCAAACATCCTATGCAGGAGACTATCAATGCCGTTCGCGCTGATAAGAAGATCCGTGTTCCCGTCGTCATGACACGCGAAGAAGTCGCCTCTGTCATTTCGCTCATGGACGGAACCCCACAAGTAATAGCCAAGCTTCTCTACGGCAGCGGGCTGCGCATCATGGAAGCAGTACGGCTCAGGATCAAGGATGTCGATTTCCAGATGAAGCAACTCACGATTCGTTCCGGCAAGGGCGACAAAGACCGGCTCACCACCTTTCCCGCAACACTTACCCCTTTGCTCCAGAACCACCTTGCCGGGGTCAAGACGCTGCATCAGAAGGATCTGACCCAGGGACATGGCGAAGTGTACCTTCCCCATGCTCTGGATCGCAAATATCCCGCTGCTGCCAAGGAATGGGGCTGGCAGTATGTGTTCCCTGCCCGGGATCTGTCTGTGGACCCTCGATCTGGTGTGACCCGCCGCCATCATGTTGACCCTAGCGTCATTAACAAGGCCATTAAAGTGGCTGTTCACCGTGCTGGGCTCACGAAGCACATCAGCGCACATACTTTTCGACATTCCTTCGCAACCCACTTGCTCCAACGCGGCATCGACATCCGCACCATTCAGCAATTGCTTGGACACAGCGATCTGGCCACAACTATGATTTACACCCACATTCTTCAGCAGGGCGGCCAGGGAGTGCCGAGCCCCTTGGATGATCTCGGCATTTGATCTTCATTTTTCTCTGTCTGCCTAATGATTACCGATGCCTAACTTGAAGGATTCAATTTCCGAATCTTTCTTTTAAGACTGTAAGCGCTTCTTCTTTGGTTTTGATCTCACCTTCGATCTGTTTTTCTCGGATGAAATTTAAGATTTCTCCCACCTTTGATCCGGATGGATAACCCAGAGCCATCACATCGTAGCCGCTGACGAGTGGAGGTGGATGGACGATGTCCTTTTCTGCGAAGAGTTGAAGAAGCCACAGGCAATGGCCTTCGACGATTTCGTCAATCTGGATGGAGAGGATTCCTCTGCTTGCCTCTTTATCCGCGAGAGTGTGGAGGACGAGAAGAGGCGTTTCTTCTCCGATCTGATTGACTAGCCTTTTGAGAGCCGATTCACCGGTCTCGGAGGAGAGGTTGAGGATTCTCATATGATGTTTGATGAGATGAAGAACCCGGTTCTTCATCTCATTGGAGAACCTCAGCCTATCCATGATGGCCTCAGCTCTTTTGCAGGAGAAGGATTCATGATAATAGAAGTGGATCTTTCCTTTGTCATCCTGGGAGTAGGTGTCCTGTTTTCCGAGGTCATGGAAGAGGGAGGCATAGTATAAGGCCAGCCTGTCTTCCTGGGTCAGAGAGACTGCCTTTCCATTCTGAGCCAACCATTCCTCAGCCCAGGCTATTTTATCGATCATAAGAAGAATATGGGAAAGGACATGAAGATGGTGGTGCCTGTTCTGGCCAAGGCCCTCCAGTCCCTTTAACTCTGGCATGAGGATAAGAAGGAGCCCAAGTTCATAGAGGGATTTTATTCCGAGCCCTGGCTTGGAGGAGAGGAGGATCCGGTCCAGCTCCATCTTGATCCTTTCACCGGGGAGATCACGAATCAGTTCCTTCTTTGAAGCGATCTCCTCCTCCAATTTTATATCCACTGTAAATCCTTCGAGGGTGCAGAGATAGCGAATCGCCCGCAACATCCGCAGGGGGTCCTGGTCTATGGAGCGTGGAGAGACGGAACGGATTATTTTTTTCCCAATATCATCAAAAGCTCCTTCGACTGCATGGCAGGTCTCATCGCGAAGGGAGACAACTATGGCATTGATGGTGAAATCCCTTCTCCGGAGGTCCTCCTCAAGGGTCTCTCCCTGAAAGAAGGTGACATCGATCGATATTTCCTTTCGGGTCATCCGGTAGGTGATTGTCCCTGCCTCCTCTTT
>VGSS01000200.1 GCA_016874935.1 Deltaproteobacteria bacterium
CGAAAAAACCGCTGAGCGAGAAGGCCAGAAGTTTATATCGTGTTGTGTTAATGCCGGAGGCCCTGACAGCCAGTTCATCTTCACGGATGGCGTGAAAGATAATGCCCGTATTGGAGTCGGTGATCTTCCACATGATGGTGCAAAGACCCAGCATCACGATGACCGCTATGTAATAGCTCGCTACACGGGACCGGGCCAAACGGGCGATTCCGGAAATCCCCAATTCTCCGCCCGTGAAATCAGGGAAGGCAAAGACAAGGCCCATCAGGATGATGGGGAAGGCAAGGGTGGTCAGTGCCAGATAGGTCCCTCTGAGCCTGAGGCAGGGGATTCCAATGATAAGGCCAGCCATAACTGCAGCCAATCCTCCAAGCGGAATAGTGCCCCAAGGAGGAATACCCGCATATTTGTTGAGCATGGCCGCACCATAGGCTCCGACTCCAAAGAAGAGGGCATGTCCAAAATTCATCTGGCCGGTAAAACCGGAGAGCAGGTCCCAGCTTGCGGCCAGGATTGCAAAGATGCTGGTGAGCGTGAGGATGCGGAGAAGGTAAGGGTCTTCAGTAAAGAGAGGCAAGAGAAGTAAAGCGAGAAAGAAAATCCCCGCCACGACCCGTGATGGAAGCACCAGCACTTCGTTTTTAATGATCGAAAAGAGCTTTCTCAAGTAGAAGAAAATGAGGTTCATATTTATCCAGTTAGAAAATCCCACTATGAACAGCGAGAATCAAAGTCAAAAACACTGGATTCCGGGTCAAGCCCGGAATGACAAATAATTTAAAGGAGCTTTGATATTTTAAATTATTAACATTCGTTTCAATAACTCACGTGAACCCTTTCGTTCGAAGAACGAACGTTTTCTAACGGGAACTACCTTTCTTCCTCAAATGAGACACCGAAAAGGCCTTCTGGCCGTATAAGCAGGACCAGGATCATGATGGAAAGGGCTACGGAACCTTTTAGAAAGGCGCCCATGGGAGCCAGAAAGACGACCATGGCTTCAGCAAAACCCAGAATGTATGCCCCCAGGAAACTTCCCTTTAGACTGCCCAGACCGCCAAGCACGACCACTGCCATCATCATAATCAGCGGATGCATCCACATGTGCGGTTCAAGTACTGTGAGGGGGACGACAACAGCTCCTGTGAAAGCGGCTAATCCAACTGAGAGTCCCATCGTCATCATCGCCACACGGGCCTCATTGATTCCCATTAAATTAGCCACTTCCCGATCCTGAGCGGTAGATCGTACGGCAAGCCCCAGCTTGGTTCTCATGAGAAGAAGCCATAGCCCACCGAGGATCAACAATGCCGCGCCAAATGTCAAAAGTTGTTGATAAAAAACCTTCACGCCCAGGATGACATGATACCCCTTGATTAACTTTGGGACGCTCAAATAGGAACCCGTAAAGATAAGCCCCATGACCTCTTGAAAGGCCATAGCCAGAGCAATGGTTGCAATCAGGACAGCGCCATGGTGTTCCCTGATGGGATTGATGAAGAGTTTGTAGGAGATGATGCCCAGCAAGGTGACCAGGATGATTGCAGCAACCATGCTCCACAAGGGATGTAAGCCCAATTTATGGGTAGCAAAATAGATGCAATATGCGGCGACCATGTAGAAGGCCGTATGGGCGATATTCACGATGCGGGCTACGCCAAAGATGAGTGAAAACCCGATAGCAAGAAGGGCGAACACGCTTCCACTGATCAAACCGCTCATGACGATGTCAATGAGAAGTGCCATATTTCCTCAAAATATAGATTAAAAAACTTCGTGTGACGGTAAGGGTAACGATGCCCGTTTCGTTAATAAAAGGCTACGGTTGTTGTCTTTTAATTCTTTGACGTTACCGGTAACCGATACGGGCTTCGTCACCGTAGCCCTTACCTTTGCTACCTTCATTTATTTCTTATACTTCTCGGCCATCCAGGGTGGTATCTTATAGGGAACCATTCCTTTGTAAGTGATATCGGGTGCTTCCGGGGTTGCCTTCCACTTGTTAGGCCAGAAACCTTTTAATTCCCCATCCTGCCATTGAACGCCAAGGGCTGTCAGAAATCCCGGGCCCCATCGGAGCTCATGGAGATGTCGTCCTTCGGCATCTTTCAGGTATGCAACCGTTCCGGAGCAACTCTTGTGAACACGGGTCTCCATGACGGGGATAAGTTTTTCGGGATCGAGAGTTCCAAGCTGCTCAATCACTGGTACAAGTGAGTTGACAATGACAGAGT
>VGSS01000201.1 GCA_016874935.1 Deltaproteobacteria bacterium
GACAACCAATGGATTGCTCCTGAAAGATTATGCCGCGGATTTGAAGCGGGCCGGGCTAAAGAGAATCAACATCAGCCTCGATACTCTCAACCGTGAGAAATTTTCTATGATTACCCGGAGAAATGGCTACGAAAACGTATGGCAGGGAATTGAAGAAGCAATGAAGGTTTCTCTTTCTCCGATTAAAATCAATATGGTCGCCATTAAGGGGTTCAATGACGATGAAATTGAGTCCTTTGCCCTGCTCACCCTGCATCATCCGCTCATTGTGCGGTATATTGAGTATATGCCTTCCGGGAATGGAGAGGAATGGAAAGAGGGCAATATTTTAACCATCCCCGAGATAAAATATCGCCTTGAGGAGATGGGAAGGCTCATCGCCATTCCTTCTGATGAATGGGATGGCCCTGCCCGTAGATTCCGCTTTGAAGGGGCGATCGGAGAGATCGGATTGATCGGTCCTGTAAGCGACCACTTCTGTGACCATTGCAATCGATTGCGACTCACCCCTGATGGGAAGATCAGGACCTGCCTTTTTTCGGATGATGAGATTGATGTGAGGGGATTTCTCAGAAATGGCGGGAGCGACGGGGATTTAAGGGAACAACTTCTTGTGGCGTTAAAAGCGAAGCCGGAGAAACATCAGATCAATACGCATCAGTTTAAGAAATGCCAGAGGAATATGTCGGCCATAGGAGGATAACAAGGATAGAGGAGCGGGGACTACGTCCCCTTGAGGATCGGCTTATAGCCTTGAGGTAACAGGCAAAAGACAGAATGTTTTGCCTTAAGCCTTAAGCGAAGCGATCCTAAAACGAAGTGCTCCTCAAGTGAAACGCTCCTCAATCTATTATTTGGGAGGAAACCATGCCAAAACTTACTCATTTCGATAAAAAGGGTCGGGCTAAGATGGTCGATGTCAGTCGGAAGGCAGAGACCCTGAGAGAAGCTATCGTCCGGGGATCTATCTTTATGAAGCCCGCAACCTTTAAAAAGATCATGTCCGGCAAGATTGCAAAAGGAGATGTCCTCTCTGTGGCAAAGGTAGCAGGGATTATGGCGGCAAAAAGAACCTCTGAAATCATCCCGATGTGCCATCCCCTTAATCTCTCCCATGTGGAGATCAATTTTTACCCCGTTGAAAAGGAGAGCCTGATCGATATCGAAGCCAAAGTCAGAATCAAGGCCCGCACCGGAGTGGAGATGGAGGGTCTGGTTGCAGTGGCCACAGCAGGCTTGACGATTTATGATATGTGTAAGGCAATTGATCGGGGGATGGTGCTAACCGGCATCCATCTGGTTAAAAAAACAGGAGGGAAGAGCGGCACCTTCACAGTTCGGAGTTCGCCTGCCTGCCGGACAGGCAGGGAGTCGGGAGTTCGGAGTTCAAAGAGTTCAAGGTAGCCGCAACCTTTAGGTTGCGTATTGAACGCTCCGATATTTGTCGGAGCGGCCACTTTGTTTTTAAATGGAGTGTCTAATGAAATCAGTTCGGCGTGGTAAAGTTCTAGCTGTCAACATCAGCGAAGAAAAGGGTACAAAGAAGACCAATATCGGATCGTGTACCCTCCTTAAAGATGTTGGCTTGAAGGGCGATGCTCACGGCGGACCCTGGCACAGGCAGGTAAGTCTTTTAGCCAATGAATCAGTTGAGAAGATGAAAGCCAAGGGACTGGAAGTGGGTTATGGCGATTTTGCGGAAAATATCACGACAGAAGGAATTGACCTCGTTCACCTTCCCATCGGAACAGAAATCCGTATTGGAAACTCCATTGTCCTTCGTGTAACTCAGATAGGCAAGGAATGCCATGAACGCTGTGCCATTTACTACCAGGCAGGGGATTGCGTCATGCCCAAAGAAGGGATCTTTGCTGAGGTGCTCAAAGAAGGAGAAGTGAAGGTAGGAGATGAAATAATAATCGAAAAATTCGAAGCACGAAATTCGAAATACGAAACAATCTCAAAATCATAAATTCAAATGTTCCAAACTCATTTTGAATTTTTGTCATTCGAGATTTGAATTTGTTTCGGATTTCGATATTCGAATTTCGGATTTGAGGGGTTAATGATGTTCAAAGTCGCCATTCTGACTATCAGTGACCGGGGTTCCAAAGGCGAGCGGGGGGATTCGAGTGGTCCGCTCATTCAGGAGATGATCAAAGACCTGCCTGCTCAAACCATCCATTACGAAATCATCCCTGATGAGAAAGAGCA
>VGSS01000202.1 GCA_016874935.1 Deltaproteobacteria bacterium
GGAATAGGCGTTTATCGTCTCTGGGGAATGGCCTACCGGCCGGAATTAGTGGGAGTGGATCGGGAAGTAAAAAAAGAAGGAGATGCAACCCTTGTCACTTATCATACCCCTATCGGATCCGTCTCATGCAAATACGTTTATACCGAAGAAATGAAGCGAGCGGGGGCTTCGATCACCTGGATCACGGAACATGTTTTGAAAGAGCCCAAGGATTACAGGACCGTGGGCTACATTTTTAAAAATATAAAGATTCATCCCGACTACGATAATTATCTGGAGTTCCAGAGAAAAGTGGGAGACAAAGGATTTGCCGCTGCTTTTGCCAACCTTTCCGCGAGTCCGATGCACCATATCATGAAAGAGTTTCTCGATGCAACAAAATTCTATCTTGAGATGTATGATCATCCGAAAGAGATGCGAGCTCTTTGTGAAGATATGGAACCCTATTTCGACCAGATTTTCAGGGTCCTGGCAGAATCTCCGGCAGAAATCATCTTCTCAGGAGCCAACTATGACGAGATGATCACCTACCCTCCCTTCTTCCGGGATCACATCATGCCCCATCTTCAGAAATTGGCCGATATTCTTCATCCCAAAGGTAAGCTTCTCCTCTGCCACTGCGACGGTGAAAACAAAGGCCTTCTCGATCTGATTCCTGAAAGCGGGATGGACATTGCCGAAGCAGTCTGCCCCCAGCCCATGACCAAGGTGACGATCACACAGGTAAAAAAGGCATTTAAAGGAAAAGTGACCATTTTCGGCGGGATCCCATCAGTCGCCTTGCTGGAAGAGAGCATGTCGGATGAGGAGTTTGAGAAATTCATGCTCGATTTGTTTAAAGAAATTGCGCCTGGAGATCGATTCATTTTAGGCATTAGCGATACGACCCCTCCAGATGCAAAATTCGAAAGGCTTCTCAGAATATCAGAAATGGTAAACGAGTTGGGAAATTTACCCATAAAAATATAGAGGCAGCGGATGTTCCAGGAAGAAATCCAGCGTTATTACGAAGCTCTAAGAGAACCGAAAATCAATAAAATCGAGGAGCTTGTTCGGGAATTTATTGAGAAACATGTTTCGTCGGTTGTTATCCTGAATGAGGGGCTTATCGGGGCCATGGGAATCATCGGACAGGAGTTTAAGGCCTCAAAGCTCTGGGTGCCTGAGGTTCTTCTTGCTGCCAGAAATATGCACAGGGGAATTGAAATTCTTAAGCCCGAACTCCTGAAAAATAACGTTCCAAGCAAAGGGAAATTTCTCATTGGCACCGTCAAAGGGGATATCCATGATATCGGCAAAAACCTTGTCATCATGATGATGACAGGGGCAGGATATCAGGTGATCGACCTTGGAATCGATGTTCCCCAAGAGCGGTTTTTAGAGGCCATCGATAAAGAACGGCCAGACATCGTTGGCCTTTCAGCTCTTCTAACAACCACCATGCTGGAGATGAAAGAAGTAGTCAAAAGCATCCCCAAAAACTTTTCTTCCCCTCCAAAGATTATCATTGGCGGCGCGCCCGTCACTCGAAAGTTCTCAGAGGAGATAGCAGCAGATGGTTATGGAGAAGATGCAATACGAGCTGTCGAACTTGCCGATCAACTCCTCATGTCAAAAGGAATGATTTGATGGAACATCATCTCTCCTCACCAAAGCGAAGGTTTCTCTCTGGCCTTTTCGGAGGAAGAAAGGGAGACCGGATCTCTGTGGCCAACCCTACCTCCATCGTTTCGGTTGAGTTAATGGAGAAGACCGGAATCTTCTTCCCGGATGCCCACCTCGATCCAATCAAGATGGCAGAACTTGCAGCAGCCGGATATGAAATTCTGGGGTTTGACTCCATCATGCCTGAGTTCAGTGTCCAGCAAGAGGCAGAGGCATTGGGCTGTGTGGTCGATTGGGGAAGTCCCTCCATGATGCCCGATGCTAAAACCCATCCAGTAAAGGAGGTTTCCCAGCTTCATATTCCAGAGAATCTTCTCGAAAAACCTTCGATCAGGGTTGTCCTCCAAGCCTTGGAATTGTTGAGAAAGAATTATGGAAACCAGGTTGGAATTATCGGAAAGGTGATGGGCCCATGGACGATCTCCTACCACATGTGCGGAGTTCAGGAGTTCCTCCTCTGG
>VGSS01000203.1 GCA_016874935.1 Deltaproteobacteria bacterium
CAGCACGAACGGAAAAAGCCAATGATTTCAAAATAAACTCCGTTCACCCTGAGCCTGTCGAAGGGTATTTTTTAGCATTTGTGTAACAGGTTCTTTGACCCTTCATAAAAAATTTAAAGGGAATGATGAGGTTGATGGTTTCCGACACCTGCTCTTTTTGTGGGTTCTTTTCATTTACCCCGTTAGAAATAATGCCCCGATGGGATTTCTAACGGGGTTTACTTGCCGGAAATCCTGGGACTCCTGAAGTATTTCAATAGCTCGGAATCCGATTCGAGAAGGATCGTCGTCTTTCCTTCAAAAAGTTGTTCATACGTTTGGAGTCTCCTGAGAAAAGAGTAAAACTCCGTATCCTGCTCATAGGAAGAGATGTAAATCTCCGTGGCGCGGCCATCCCCTTCGCCGAACAGCTTCATCTGCTGGCTATAGGCTTTGGCAAGAATGATCTCCTTCTCTTTGTCTGTTTCGGCTTTGATTTCCTTTGACCGTTGCTCTCCCTCGGCCCTGTACCGTTTTGCAATCCGGTGGCGTTCTGCCTGCATCCGGGCATAGACGCTCGCCTGAACCTCTTTGGGAAGGTCTGCCCGTTTGATTCGCACATCAATGATCTTGATGCCGAATCGTTTCGCCTGCTCATGGGCGTCTTTTGCCACGGTCTCGACGATCTTCTCCCTCTCCTCTCGGATGAACCCGATAAACGCGTGCTTGGCAATCTCCTGCCTCAGCCGGGCTACGAGAATATCTTCCAGGCGGGCCAGGGCCCCTGTCTCTGTTCTGACACTCCGGTAGAATTCCAGAGGGTCTTCGATCTTCCACCGGGAGACATGATCCACGACCACCCTTTTCTTATCGAGGGTGATATACTCCACGGCGACGGCGTCCGTTGTGAGAACCCTCCTATCAAAGAGGTTTAAGGTTTGAATGAAGGGTATCTTAAAGTGCAACCCGGGTTCTTTAATCGTTCTGACATACTTTCCAAACTGGGTGATAATCGCCTGTTCTTTCTCATCAATGGTAAAGGCTGCGCCCGAGACGAGAAGAAGACCGAAAAAAATCAAAACAACAATCGCCATCCGCTTTTTGCCGTTCATCATCCTTTACTCCTTTTTGCCCTCTTTAATTTTACCTTCTTTTTCTTTAATGGTGACGCCATCCTTCAATGGAAGCCATTTCAGGACAGAACTTCCCCCCTCCGGAGGGAGAATATACTTCTCCTTGCCCGGCAATATCTTCTCCAGGGTTTCGAGATAGAGCCGTTCCCTGGTCACTTCTTTCCCTTTTCGATAGGCCCTGAGCACATCTAAAAATTTCCCGGCATCCCCCTGCGCCCGGATGACCCTCTGTTCTTTATAAGCCTCCGCGCTCCGGAGCATCTGAACCGCTTCTCCTTTTGCTTTGGGAATGAGGTCTTCACGGTATCCCTCTGCCTCGCGCATCACGCGCTCCCGATCCTCCCAGGCTCTCACCACATCGTGAAAAGCGTCCTTAACCTCCTCGGGCGGGTCCACCACGAGAAGTCTGGCCTCGGTCACCATCAATCCTGTCTGGTATTCATCAAGAAGGCTTTGAAGATATTTTTTTACATCGTCCTGAACAATCACGCGGCCCTCGGTCATCGTGAAGTCAATCGTATTTCTTCCCACTACGCTTCGAAGGGCTACCTCCGCAGATGACTTTAAGACCGCCTCTGCATTCCTGACACGGAATAAGAACTGGGAGGGGTCCTTAACGACATATTGGACAAAAAGCTGAGCGTCCACGATGTTCTCGTCGCCGGTGAGCATCAGGGATTCTTTAGGTTCGGGTCTCACCTTACCGGTGTAGGGATCTGTCCTTAGCCCAACCTCGGCTCTTCTCACTCTGGCCAAATGAACCACATCATGGGTTTGAATGGGCCAGGGGAATCGATATCTCAAGCCTGGAGAAGTTTGATCCATAATCTTTCCAAATTGGCGAATCACTCCCATCTCCCCTGGGCCAACCATGTAGGTTCCAGACGCAAGCCAGATGACGATGGGGATGATTAACAGAATGAAGAAAAACTTCTTCCCACCCCATCGTCTGATCTTCTCCTGAACATTTCCCAGCACCTCCTCTAATGAAGGACCGCTGT
>VGSS01000204.1 GCA_016874935.1 Deltaproteobacteria bacterium
AAAGGGGTTTTTATCCATCTGGAAGGCATGTTCTATCCTTCGGTCGGCTCCCAACAAAGGAGGAGAAGGGTTTGCGTCATTTGAGGTTTCTGAGTACTTTTAAAAATAATAAAAGAAAATTCTTGACAAATATTAAATTAAAAGAGATAAATAAATCAATAGCCAGCCGGAGGAGGTGATGGGGTTATGTCTTGCGGAAAGGGCCACGGAAAGACCACAAAGACCTCTAAGAAGCCGAAGTCAAAGAAGAAATAACCCAAAAAATAGCTTCAGGCCTGATATGCATTTTTTTCTTGACAATATTCAGAATTTCTGTTATTCGATTTACCTAAATTTATTTAATGTTTTAAAGAATTCATTAAAGTAAGAACACTGAATGAAAGGAGGTGAAGGTAATGAGGAGAATGGTGTGTATCTTTTTGGCATTGGCGATGTTGGCGATCTTTTCTTTCGGATGCGGGACCGCAGGAGACTCAAAGATTAAATGCCCGAAATGCGGAGCCGTATTCACAGTGGATGAGGGCATAGCCGAAATCCAGAAGAAAGGCTTCTAATTCATTCAGAAGAAGCTCAATTATCCTCTAGAGGAAAGAGAAATATTTTTTAGGGAAGAGCGTTAGCTCTTCCCTTTTTTTTGTGAACAATTCTAATCACAATGGATGTAGGGCAACCCTTCAGGGTTACATTGGTTTGAGCAAGGCGAAAGCCTTGCCCTATGGTTTTTTCCTTACTGACTTCAGAAAGAGAATTCCACTGAGGGATTTTCCACATTGAGGATAGCAGAGAAAATCGTTCCTCCCAAATGTTTCGGAATCAATGCGGAGAGTTCACGGATAATCTCATCAGCCCGCTCTTTTCCCACTTCGCCCAGCACATCAATGGGAATAAAAATATTTTTTGTTTTTTCTGTGGCCTTATCTTTCTCGCACTGACGCCATACCCAATTGCGGGTCAATACCTCAGCCTCATCCCGATAGACCAGTTCTCCTTTGGGTACGGTCATGGTCTCTCCACCCCCCATGGGAATAAAAGGTTCCCATCCTTCCGCAAATCGAAGAGAGATATTTCCCTGAAGCGTATCGAGATCATGCCCTCCCATAGGGACAAGATACTTCAAGGAAAAGCTGTTATAGAGATCAACCAGTGGATTAATCTTTGGGAAAGGGTCGCCTTTGAGGACTCGCCTTGCCATCGATTCTACAGAACTTGGAAATTTGCTTCCCGAAATCCCAAGTTTGGTGAAGGCGGTTCTCCAGGGTTTAATCCTGGGATGATCCTGAGCCTTATCTCCGGTGAAGTTCTTTCTCAGGGCTTCGACGGCTTGCTCAAGAAGTTGGTCAATTTCTCCGGAAGGATGGGTGTTGTCCATGCCTGTAGCGATGACCATCCCGATTGTAAGATCAGGTAGGTGATCGAAGAGTTCCTTCTGAATGAAGAAAAACATCTCTTCCTCCTTTCACCTCTGTAAAAACCATGCACCGATACCACTTTCGACTAACACTCCACCGATCAAATGTCAATGAAGGATTCCCTAAAAAAGAGATAGGGGTTCAAGAAAATAAAAAACCTCTTATGGTCTTGAGGTTTCGGTGATATAGAATATCCCCTGAAGGGTGAAACCAACAGACCAAAAGGAGGTTGATCCTCATGATACATCAAACGATCTTCCCATTCAAGATAAAAACGACGCAGGAGAGGCTAACAGCCCACGGAGGTCTGCCGTTGATGGCAGAATTCAATCATGGGATTGGACTGAGAGAACTGACGGACCAATACCTTCCGCCTCCGGGGAGTAATTGGGGGTTTGATCCTTCGGAGGTTGTAGATGCAATTGCAGTCATTGATTCGGGCGAAGATGTTGCTAAGACCGACGAGAAGAACAACCTGGTAGTCGGGCGATTGAATTAAACGCACCTTTTGAAAGATGAGAAAAAGAGGGGGAGATGGAAAACCATCTCCCCCTCTTTTTTGGAGTAA
>VGSS01000205.1 GCA_016874935.1 Deltaproteobacteria bacterium
TCGCTCTTGGTCAAATCTTCGAATCGAATGTCCAGGCCCAGGACCCCCTTGATCTCTCCCATTTCGTTTCGGATCGGTCCGGAGAGCGTAATGCAGAGGGCGCCCGTATGTTTTGAAGAATAAAGGTCGGTGACATGAATTTTGCCGTCCTTTAGGGGTTCGATGAACCAGGAGCGATCCGAGTAATCCTCTCCTATTCCCACATGGGCAAATTTCGATTGATCCACGGGTTGGCAGATGGTCCGCGTAATCTTTATTCCATGGATATTGACCACATAGACATACTGCAAATAGGGATATTCATCCACCAGAGATTGCAAGACGGGCCCAATCTGCTCCACATTCATGGACTTTATTCCAGGCTCCTCAATCACCCGTTCGATGATGTGGTAAGCCATTTCCCGCGCTCTTGCCTTCAACATGTCAAACTCTGAGACGAAGATCTCGGCAAGGTATTTCCGTGTCGCTTTCTCCATCTCCTGGTCGGAGATCGCGGTCGTTCTTCCTTCCTCATACTGTTTCGTCACCCAGCGATTGATCTTCGCCACTCCCGGATGGGTCTTCTCGATTTTGTCTTTCCCGGTCAGCGAGAAGTGTGAGTTGATCCACTGGGCAATGCCCGCCAGCCCTGATTTGTCATTGACAGAGATCGAAATGGGCCGGTTGAGAATTTTTGCAGTATTGAAGATGTTATAGACCTCCTCATTCTTCAGAATTCCATCGGCATGGATGCCTGCGCTGGTCGCATTGAAGTTGGCGCCGACAAAAGGCATGTTGGGAGGAATGTGGGCGCCGATAGTCCGTTCGAAATAATTCCGGATCTCTGTGATCATGGGGGTATCAATGCCGTTGTTGTGCCCCACAAAGCTGATATATTCCATGATGAGCCCTTCAATCGGCGCATTGCCCGTCCTCTCTCCGAAACCCAATAGCGTCCCATTGGCTGCTGAGCATCCGTAGAGCCAGGCTGTGGTCGCATTGATCAATCCCTTGTAGAAATCGTTATGACCGTGCCATTCCAGACATTCCGAAGGCACCCCGGCATCGTCTATCAAGGCCCGGATGATCTTCGGCACGCATCGCGGAAGGGCCGCGCCCGGATAGGTCACGCCATATCCCAGGGTGTCGCAGAGTCGGATCTTGACCGGCAATTTCGCCTCCTCGGAGAGGCGCATAATATCCTGAGCAAAGGGGACACAAAACCCGTAGATATCCGCGCGGGTCACATCCTCAAAATGGCACCTGGGTATGATCCCCATATCCAGGGCCGCAGAAACAATGGAGAGGTATTCCCTTAAAACCACCCTCCGGTTCTTCTTCAATTTTAAGAAGATGTGATAATCCGACACCGAAGTGAGGATGCCCGTCTCCTTCAACCCCATCTCTTTGACCAACTTGAAATCCTCTTTGACCGCGCGGATCCATCCGGTGATCTCGGGATAGCGGTAATTCCTTTCCTGGCACCTTCGCAACGCCTCCTTGTCCTTCTCGCTGTAAAGGAAGAATTCACACTGCCGGATCACGCCATTGGATCCCCCAAGTTTGTGGAGCATCTCATAGAGATCAACGATCTGTTCTACGGTATAGGGGGGTCTCGCCTGCTGGCCGTCCCTGAAGGTGGTGTCCGTGATGAAGATCTCTTCCGGAGGATCGATGAAGACGAAACGATTGTCGAATTCGATCCGGCAAACCTCCTCGTAGGGAAAGACATGCCGGTAGAGATTCGGCTCCTGGCTATCCAGAAGTGGAAATTGGACGATGGTTGTCTTGCTCTGAAATGCCTTTTTCTTTTTGGTGATAGCCATTTGCCCTCCCTTTCACTAAGATTAAACTTTTAATTTAATCCACAGCTCATCCAGTTGCTTCCCATCCACTTTCGAGGGAGCGTCGGTCATCAG
>VGSS01000206.1 GCA_016874935.1 Deltaproteobacteria bacterium
CGATTAACCAGAAGAGGATGGGTTTTCTCGGCCCTTTCACGCCTGATAGAATCTCCTTCGGATCAAGAAGCCATATTCCATGTCCGGCATAGATGTGAACAATGATTCCATCGACTTCAGGATCCTCATGGAGGGCTGAAATTGCGTGCTTGTAAGCGAGGGCCGGGCCATTCTTTTCTATTGCGGGCCAATAATCAACAGGGTTATTAACAGGCATCCAGTCAGGAGAGAGTTCCTCCAATTGCTTTCGCGTTTGAGGGGAAAGATGCGCCAGGGTCAGACCATATTTTTCCATATGGTCTGTAGTCACAATTCCCGAAGCGCCGCTGTAGGTCAGAATGGCAATCCTTGGCTTTCCATGGGTAGATCGTTGGAGATGAAAATTCTTTTCAAGTGTTCTTGCGATGTCCATCATTTCAAAAAAATCATCAGCCTCAATGACACGGGCCTGCCTGAGGATCCCCCTGATCAACTCGTAGTTGCCGGCCAGCGAGGCCGTATGGCTGAAGGAAGCCTTTGCTCCAGAGGGTGTCTTTCCGCCCTTGAGCACGACGATGGGTTTATCCGATGAAGCTGCAAGTTCGAAGAAGCGGCGTCCGTTGGTAAAGGATTCGAGGTAGAGGCAGATGACATTAGTGGCAGGATCGTTCAGGAGATACTCCAGGAGTTCAATTTCACTCACATCGCATTTGTTGCCGATGGAGCAGACCTTTGCCAGGCCGAGGGTCTTATTACCCATGAGGGTGATGATGAATCCTCCGGATAGAAGCCCGCTTTGAACCATGAGAGAGATATGACCCGGACGGATTGCCTCCTGCATATCTTTCGGAATGACAAAGGAGAAGACGTAGGGTTTTGCCGTATCAATCAGACCCATACAGTTTGGTCCCCATATCCGAATCCCTCCCTTTCTCGCAGTGGCAAGGCATTGGTCCTGGAGCGCTTTTCCTTCGGGGCCCACTTCGGCAAAGCCGCCCGATTCAATCATGACTCCCCGGACCCTTTTCGTCACACAATCTTCGAGAACCTGAGGAACTGCCCTTGCCGGGACAAAGATGATGGCGAGATCGAGGGGACCGTTGATCTCCGAGACCCGGGGATAGCATTTCAATCCAAGAATCTCATCATATTTTGGGTTTACCGGATAGATGGGGCCCTTATAGCCGAGGGTGAGATTGGCGAGTAGATTTCTCCCCCCGCTGTAGTGTTCCGGCGTGGCTCCTACCACTGCGATTCCATTGGGTTCAAAGAAGAAGTCCATGCAAAAAAAGGAAGATTGGAACAATGGAATATTGGAATATTGGTCAAAACCAAAAGGAAAAACTTTTTTCCAACCCATTGTTCCACTATTCCATCATTCCATTGGGTTTGGTTTTTCTTAACCCATTCCCTTGACTTAGGTCAAGGAAGTCTTTGAATAGAGGAGTTATCTTCATTTAAAAGGAATTCAGGATAAGGCATATGGCAGGGAAGGGAAAGATCTCAGAAAAAGAGAAGGCGGACATCGGGACCTTGATGAAATTTGTAGAGATATTTTGCAGGGAGAATCACAACGGTGATAGAAGTCCATTTTCATTCCGTTTATATGATATCAGAGAAATTGAGAAGAAAGAGATTACCCTCTGCCCTGAATG